>JAYEHQ010000033.1:8268-17095 GCA_034659595.1 Campylobacterota bacterium | reverse complement strand
AATAATTTCTATAACTATGGTGACTGAAAAAATAACTGAAGAAGAAATAAAACCTGTAGTAAAAAAAGTGCATAAAATAAAACCAATTATAGAAAAGAAATCAATCATAGAAAAGAAACCAATTATAGAAAAGAAATCAATCATAGAAAAGAAACCAATTATAAAAGAAAAAAAAATTGCAAAAACAGAAATAAAACCAGTTGTAAAAGAAAAAATTGTTGAAAAAGTTTTACCTGCAAAACCTAAAGTGATAAAGCAAAAAAAAGTTAAACAAATAGAATTTGATGCAACTAAGAAAGAGATATATATTTCAAATCTTTATGAGTTACTAAATCAAAAAAAGTTTTATCCTAAAATGGCAAAAAGAAGAAAATTATCAGGGGTAGTATCTGTTAGTTTTACTATAAATAAAAATGGAAAAATAAAAGATGTATTTATAGGTAAAACAAGTGGACATAGTATCTTGGATAAAGCAGCACTAAAAGTTTTAAAATCAATTAACACTTATAAGCCTATCCCAGATGCCGTAAGTATGTCATCTTTAAATTTAAACATACCCATAAAATACTCAAGGACTTAGAATGAATATTCAACTATATATAGATAAAGGCGGTATCATAGTTATGGTTTTGATAGCTATGTTTGCACTAGGATTAACACTTATCTTATGGAAATTTTTAGTTATTTTATATGTAAATTTCAAAAAGAAAAAATTATGCGAATTATATATAAAAGATTTACCAGCAAATAGTGATATATCAATGGTTGAACTTTATGTGCATAACATAATGCACTCTTTAGAAAGGGGTTTAGATACTATCAAAATTATAGCTACAATTTCTCCACTTCTAGGTTTACTAGGTACTGTTATAGGAATTTATAGTGCATTTGAGGGTATTTCTCAAAATGGTTTAGGTGATCCTAGTTATTTTGCAGAGGGTATTTCCATGGCTATGATAACTACTATTGCTGGACTTATTGTAGCTATACCACACTATATAGGCTACAACTATTTAGTTTCTATGATGGATAAGTTGGAGTTAATCTATACGAAAGAGTTATATAAAGATATAAAGAAAATTGATGCGTAAAAAAAGAGAATTGATAGCACCAGATTTAACACCTGTGATTGATATTGTGTTTATACTTTTAATCTTTTTTATGGTTACTTCTGTTTTTAAAAAAGAGGAGGTAGCTCTTGCATTAAATCTTCCTGATTTACATGCAAAAGCAACTAAAAGTGATGAAAAAAGTATAATAGTAGAACTTTCAAAAAATGAATTTGCGATAGATGGTAAAAAACATAATTTAGATAATGCTTTACAAATATTTTCAAGTTATGAAAAGAGTACAAAAATTTTAATCCGTATAGATGAAAAGGTTGAGTATTCAAGAGTTATGAATTTATTTGATAAATTGCAACAAAATAAATTAACATCTTTCTCTTTAGTCGCACAAGAAAACAACTGATTTATTAAAGCTTTTGCATAGGTCTTACATGAGTAAGGCTTTTGGAGATGCTTGCATCTTTTAAAAGATAATGATTATTATTACAAAGGAAATGAATGAAAAAAATTACAATTAGTACATCTTTAGCACTAATTCTAGCTAGTTCAATTATAGCAAGTGAAGAGATGAAAGCTATTGAGGTAGTAAGTATTGCTACAAAAACACAAAAAAGTATAGATGGGGTAGCCGCATCTGTTGAAGTTGTAACTCAAAAAGAGATTGAAAAAATGGGGGCTTCTAGTTTAAAAGATATTATTGAAAAAACTCCAGGACTTACCATGCAATATGGAACTTTTCCAAGCTCTTCCTCTTTATCTAAATCTTCTATATCTATTCGTGGTATGGGTGTAAATGGAACTTTATTTTTATTGGATGGAAGAAGACTTTCAGGTGAAGTTAAAAATCCTTATGATTTAGAAAGAATCCCTGCATCTTTAATAGAACGAATAGAGATAGTTAAAGGCCCTAACTCTTCATTATATGGAGCAGATGCCGTTGGTGGTGTTATAAACATCATTACAAAAAAACCAAAAGATGATATGAAAATAGATGTTAATGCTAGATATGGTTCAAATGGAGATGGAGAAGCTCAAGCTTTAAATTTATCATCATCTATTCAAGGTAAAGACAATGCTCTGTCATATAGTTTATATGCAGGAATGACCACAACCGATCCTTATAAGCAAAAAGAAATAGCTGATACTTATGCTAAAACTTCAAATGGCAATGTAAAACCATCATCACACCCAAATCCTCAAATAAAAAATGTAAAAGATAGTTATTTAAACGACACAACATATCGTGAAGATAATACAATTTATACAGTAGGTACTAGACTTTCTTATGATTTTACATCAGATATTATAGCTGGTATAGATGTGAATTATTTTAAAGAGGAGAGAGATGGTGTTTATATTGGGTATATTCACCCAGCTAAAACTTCAACAGGTGGAGTTCCAATATATAACGCACCTGTAAATTCACATGATGAAAATAATCGCCTAGATTTAAGTGCAGATATTGAATATGTAATTAATGATGATTTATTTTTAAAAGCTCGTATTTATAACAGTACCTATGAGAAGAGAAATGATACAACAGCTAAATATTATACAGATTTCAACTATCCTAATGAACAAGCTTCTAAAAATGCAGCTATGAATGCAGATGTTGATATTACAGTATATGAAGCATCTGCTACTTATGCTGTAGATACCCATTTTATAACGACTGGATTGGAGTATAGAAATGAAAATAGAAAGTCTTCTGTATTTAACAATAATGTAAGTATGAGTGAAAAAGAAGTTGAGTATAAATCTGTATTTGTTCAAGATGAATATGAGTTAAATGATAAGTTTAATACTATTTTTGGTGCAAGATATGAAGATATTAGTAATGCTGAAAATAAATCAACTTTTCGTATAGGTGGTGTTTATAGTTTTAACGATATGGCAAAAGTTAGAGCAAATTTTGCACAAGGTTTTCGTACACCTGATATAAGAGAGATGTATATAAATATGAATACACCAAATGGTCCTCAAAGAGGTGCTGAAGTTATGGATTACAATTTAAAACCTGAAGCTACAGATGCTTATGAAATAGGACTTAAAGGTAGAAATGGTGAGTTTAGTTACGATGCTGTAATTTTTTATAATGATATAGAAAACAAGATAGAATCTATAAAAAATAGTGCTGGTGTAACAACTTTTGAAAATATAGGAAAAGCGGAAACTTATGGAAGTGAACTTTCACTTAATTATCAAATCTTAAATAATCTAAATAGCACATTCTTTTGGACAGAATTAAAAACTAAAAATAAAGACACTAAGAAAGATTTAGAATTTAATCCAGATAGAACTTTTATGTTAAGTTTTGATTATCAAGCAACAAGCAGTTTAAACATTGGACTTGTTACAAAATATATAGGTAAACAAAATTACACAAAAATTACAAACAGAGGAACACCAACACAAAGTGCAAATCCAAATGCTACAACAGATGCATTTAGTTTAGCTGATGTATCGTTTAACTATAAGATAGACAACACTTTCGATATTTATGGTGGTGTAAATAATATAGTAGATACTAGCGTTGAAGATATTTTAGGTTCAAGTGTAGGTAGATATTATTTCACAGGAATTAGAGGACATTTTTAATGAGAAATTCAATCAAAAAAATAATTACACTAAGTTTAGCAGTAGGTATGACTACTGCTTTAATGGCAAAAGCAGAAGTAAATAAAGCAGATAGTTATAATATACCTATAAGATCAATATTTGTTTCTCAGATGATGCCAAGGTTTGTAGGAACTACTTCAATGTATGGATATGATCTTAAAGTAAGTCAAAAAGCTTTAGATATTTCAAATGAAATAAGACCTATTATTATAGATAAGCTTAAACCAAAGATGAAAAAACTAAAACAATTAGAGTCTAAGGTTTTTGACTTATCTTTGAGAAAAGGTACTCATAATGAGATAGTTACACTTTTAAAAAAAATCTCAAATTTAAAACTTGAAGCTTCATTGATTCAGTTGGAATGCATAGAGATGTATAAAAAACAAGTCTCCAAAAAAGATTTTGAATTAATCAAAAAATTTTTAGAACCAAAAAAGAAGCATATGTTTAAATATGTAAAAATAATGAAATAAGAATTATTAAAAAGGGCAGAAATGAACTCAAAAAGTATAGTTACATCAATAGTCTCTAATGAAGACTATGGTGTATGCTACGAACCTGTAGTGTCTTTAAAAGATATGAATATTATAGGTTATGAAGCATTAAGTAGATTTAAGTATAAATCTAAACTTATATCTCCAATTGAAGTTTTTAGTTGTGTGCATGATGATGCTGAACTATTCTTTTTATTGGAAAGCATTATGAAAAAATTTCAAATTAAAAATAGACCACACGATAAAACTCTTTTTTTAAACCTTGACCCAGATGTAACTACGGATTCAAAACATATGAAATTTTGGATAAATGAGTTAAAAAAACAAAAAAATATTATTGTAGAAATAGTAGAAAATTCTGATGAAGAAAATGCTAAAGATGTTGAGATATTTATGAAAGAGATGGATAATAATAAAATTTCTTATGCATATGATGATTATGCAAAACCAAATAGTATGTTTTTTGCATCTCTTTTGCATCAAGCTTCAGTTATAAAACTAGATATAGATTTTTTAAGAACCATATCTATAAATGAAGCTTATATAGAAGTAGCAAAAGGGATAGTAAATTATGCTAAAAAAACAGGTAAAAAAACTGTTTTAGAGGGAGTAGAAGGTCAAAAAGAGTTGCAAATAGCTCAAAAACTTGATGTTGATTATATACAAGGATATATGTTTAAAAAAGACTTTATTACTAAATGGAAAAGGTCAATTTAATTGACTCTTATCCCTTTAGCTGAGTTTGCTAATAATCCTATAGTTGTAGCATTGTGAAGCACAGCAGTAGTTAATGGTTTAAATAATCCTAAAGTTGCACCTACTAGTATGATGCTATTTATACCAACTGTTGCATTAAAATTCGAATTTATAAGTTTCATAGTCTTTTGAGATAAAGTTCTTACCTGTATTCCACTGTTACAGAAGCGATAACTTTATTTACTTTAATCTTTTTTACACCATCTATTTTTTAGATAATTCCTCTATATCACTTAAAGAAACACCCTTTACTTCATTTGTAATTTTAGGATTTACCCTAACTCTAAGCCTCCCCTCTACATGAGATATAACTGTAAAATAAGATGCTATATCTACTAGCTTTTGTGGTGTTATTTCCAATATATTTCCTTTATAGTGCAATGTTTACATAATGAGTGTTAATATAAACTAAAATTGTTTTTGAGTACCATTATTATATTTAATACTCCACTCTATTTTTTCCATTTTGTTTTGCTTTATAAAGAAGTTCATCTGCTCGTTTTATTATTGTTTTTTCATCATCCCCTTTTTTAAACTCTATTAACCCAAAAGAACAAGTTATTTGTTTTAGTTTTTCAAATTTAATCTGACTAATATTTTCTCTTAATATATTTGCATAATCAATCGAGTTCTTTAAACTATTCATAGGCATCATGATTACAAATTCTTCGCCACCCCATCTATAAAAATGATCTGTTTTTCTTATATGTTGTTTTATAATTTTAGATATCTCTTTTAAAACTAAATCACCATAATCATGTCCATAAGTATCATTTACACTTTTAAAATTATCAATATCTAAAATCATAAATGTAAATTTTTGCTCATCAAATCTAGAAGCTAATTGAATTAATTCATCTAAATCATCATTAAATTTAACTCTTGTAGCTGCACCTGTTAATGCATCTACTCTCGCTATAGCTTGTGCATCTTGTGATAACTGCTCATACTCACTATACATACTCTTTTTATCTTTTTCATGTTCATTAAAAAGTTTTATGAAGTATAAAAATATAAGTAAATTTATAAAACCTATAAAAAATATACCAATAGCAATATTGTTTAGTGTTGTGATTATGAAAGATGAGTTTTGTAGTTGTTTTGTTATAAGTATATATCCACTATCTTTATGGGCAAAAAGTTCTATACTATTTTCTTTAACAAAACAGATATATTCTTTATTTTGCAATCCATCTATTTTGTTTTTTATATCATCACTATAAGTTGTGTTTTTATCAAAATTTTTAATCGTTAAATTATACTTTGAAAGTATTTTTTGTTGTTTGTTTATGATAATAGGTGTACTTTTAGCATATTCATCTATTAAGCTTGAAGTATCTACATAATGTTCATCTTTAATCAAAATATCTTTATTGATACCACTTTTAATATATAAAAAATAATCAGAAACAATAGAGCTTTTATAACTTTGTATTATATTATCCTGTAGTTTATTGTTAATGTCATAGATATAAATAATAAAAATAGTAAATAAAAATACTGTAATTACTGATGTTTGTTTTTTATTTTTTTCTGATAAATACTTAGCCATAATTAACCCTTTATTCTAAATTTATACTTTTAATTTTTCTAACATTTTTATCAAATACTTCTGCATAATACTTATCACCATTATCATATCTTATAAGATAATTCAAAGGGTTAGATATTAGTTTTAGTTTCATACTTTGATAATCAAAATTTTCTAAGTTCACTTTTATAAACTTAAAATTCCAATCAAGTAGATAAAAGTTATTATCTATATCTATGGCATAACCACTTAGTAGTTTTTGTTTATTTTCTGATAGTTTTATGAAAGCTATATCTATCCCTTTTGGATAATTCACTTTTTTCACATTTATTATAGAGTTTTCTCGTTTTATGTTAAAAAGATTTTTATTACTATCTTGTACTATGTAACCTTTATCATAGGGTTTCATATTTGTAGCTTTTCCCCAAATGTTTAATGCTGGAAATTTAAAATTATGTGATTTTAACTTTTGTGTCAGTTCATCACTTAAACTTTTATTTAAACCATTATCATAGTCATATATTAATACTTTATGTTTTGAGATACCAAACATCTCCTCTGGAAACTTTATCATCCCTTTTGTAGTGTCTGGATTTAGAAGTGGATATAGTTTTACCTCTTGTTCATTTAAGTAAGTTGGTCTGTAACTAAATCCAAGTCTAGAATTTTTTATGGTCTTTTTATCAAACTCTTTATTATCTATAGTTACAGGAAGTTTCTTTTGTATATCTAAGTTTCTCCAATATACAAAAGGCAAATAAGATTCATATTCCTCTCTAGTGAAAGTTTTTTTATCCTTTATCCCATATTCAAAAAGATGTTTTCCAAAGTTTTTTTGATATACAAAATCTTTGGCAATGTTTGAGTAAAATATATAGTAATCATTGAACTCTTTTTTATAGTTTTGTTTATAGTTTATATATGATGCAACTATAAGTGTTGATACAATAAATACACCACTTACTTTAAATAAAACATTATTAAATCTTTGCTCCTTGATGCTATATAAACTATCTAGGACTAAAAAAGGTATCCATGCTAAAAATAACACCCATATAAAATCAAGCATTGTGAAATATTCTTTAAAAAATGAAACAGAAAAAAGCAGAAGTGCTATAAATTTTACTATTGCTGCTGTTGGCTTTTTTTCTAAGATAACACCGCTTAGTGTTATGTATAAAACAACAGATGCAAAACTATAAGCGACCATATCTTTTAACACAACTTCCATTATCATACCTGGGTAGTAAAAAGATAATATAGTGATTAAAAATAAAGCAGATATAGTACATAAAAAGGCAATAAAAGATGCACCGATAAAAAGATGATAAAATAAACTATCTCTAAGTTTTAATGGTAGATGAACCATTATTTTAATCCTATCACTTATTCTTTCTGGTAAAAATTGTGCTAAAGAGACCACCCCACCGATACTAAGAAAAAGATAGTAAAGGTAAGAGTATGGCTTATCTTGTAGATGTGAAAACTTATACCACATCATTGATTCAGGCTCTATTGTGGTAAATGAAAAGTCAAGATTAAACCAAAAATATCCAATCGTTGCTACTATGATAAAAATCATTCCTAAAAAATAAAACTTTAGTTTTATCCACTCTTTTTTCATAATTGAATATAACATATTAGTATTTCCCTACAAAATCTAAAAATTTATCTTCAAATGATGTTGATTTGTCTTTATTAAAATTTTGCATCGTGTCTTTATGAATGATGCCACCTTTTTGTACTATAACCATATCATCTATAAGGTTTTCTAAATCATTCATAACATGAGATGTGATAAGGACTGTTTTATCGCTACCTTTTATATAATCTTTTAGATAATCTATAAAAAGTCTTCTATACCCAGCATCTAAACCCATAGAATAATCATCAAGCATAAGTAGTTTTGCATCTTGAGCGAACAAGCATCCTAAAACCACCTGAGACTTTTGACCAAAAGATAAAGAGTTTATTTTTTGTTTATAATCAAGCTTCATTAAATCAACTAAATCATAAAAAACTTCTCTTTCCCATCTTGGGTAAAAAGGGGCAAAAAACTTCTCTATCTGTTCTATAGACATATAATCATAAGAGATAAAACCCTCATGAAGTAGAGCTATCTGAGATTTGGCATCACAAGAGAGGTTATGAGATGGTTCATTAAAAATGAGACACTCCCCACTATTTGGTTTCAAGTAACCCATAAGTATATTTATAAGTGTAGATTTTCCAACACCATTCTTACCCAAAAGACCAAATACACTACCTTGATATATATCTATATTCAAATCATCATATATCTTTTTCTTTCCATAACTATGAGATAAATTTTTTATCTCAATTATTTTATTTTTTATCAC
>JAYEHQ010000033.1:0-8258 GCA_034659595.1 Campylobacterota bacterium | reverse complement strand
AATAGCATTATAAACAATTACACCCTCCATCACACCCATCTTTTTTAAATAACCTTATTTTTAAATAATACAAAGCCCCGAGAGTTATAACTATTAAAAATATATTTTCCATTTTAAAATTTGTATTTCATACCAAGATAGCTATATATACCAACACTTGAACCAATAATATCATCAACATCATCTTTAAAAATATTATCAATACCACCATATATGTTGAAATTTTTATTTACCGTATAGTTTAGAGCTATATCTATAGAAGTATAACTATTTATAATGCTATTTTCTTTTTTACGCTCATTAGGTTCGCCAATATTTAAAATATCTGTAAAATACTGCTTACCTGTATATTTAGCTGTAGTAGATAAATATAGATCTTTTATGGGACTATAATCAAGGTTCAATGACACTAATCTTTTTGGTTGAAATTCCAAATCTTTATGAGTCTTTTTATCCTCAGTATCTAGTTCTAACCAAGATAATTGACTTGATAAGCTATTTGAAAAGTTATATTTCAATGAACTTTCAATACCTTTAGTTTCAGCTTCTGAAATATTTTCATAAGTAGAATAAGTATTTCTTTTAACGCTAGCTATTTGATTATCTATTTGATTTAAAAATAGTGCTACAGAGTATGAAAATTTATTGTTATTTCCTCTTAAAGCAATTTCGTAGGTATTTGTAAATTCAGGTTTTAAATTGTAACCAACGATAGAAGCACCTTTTTGCTCACCCTTAGTCGTAGTTCTATCAACGAATTGTTCTTTTACATCAGGTGCTCTGTATCCTTGTGCAAAATTTGCTTTTAAGTTTAGTAAATCTGAGAAATTTTTAACAACACCTATTTTAAAAGTTGCTTTATTCTCCGCTGTGCTAATACCCTCATATCTTGCTCCAAGAATAATATTTAGCGTTTCTTCTAGTTCCCATTCATCTTGCAGGTAAGCAGAATTGTATCTAACTTTTTTTATGCCATCAAATACTGTAGAATCCCATTCTTCAGATCTAGTATCAAAACCTAATGTTAAAAAATGACTATCATTTAAAGCATAATTAATAAATCCCTCTAACATAGTAAGGTCTGTTTCTACTTCCATCTTTTTAGCATATGATTCTGATTTATATTTATAACCTAAATCTTCCCATAGTGCTGATGTTGAAGTTGATAACTTTTCGTATTTACTTTTATAACCTTTAAGAGTTAATGTTAAATCATCGTTTATATATGAAATAAAATCCAAACCAACATCTACTCTTTTATTTTCTTCTTTAGAGTCTATTGGAATATTTGTTAGTATAATTGGTTTATTATTATCATTTTTGTACTTTGATTTACTAAATGCTGCGATATAAGTTCCAAATCTTTCCTCATCAAGTATGTTAAATTCAGCACCTATAGTATTTGAACCTATATCGTATTCAGCTCGTCCCCCATAAGTTAAGACATCACTTTCATCTTTATAGCTAATTTCATTATCATAAAAATCTTCCACTTTATTTTTAGTCTTTGAATTTTGAGATGGTTTTTTTCTCTTACTTTTAGGATTTGCATTTATATAAATGCTTGATCTTTCATTTTGAGTATAAGGTTCTGTAGTTGTATAGTTGGTATATAAAGAATATCTAATATCTGATATATTTGATTTTAAATTTAAATTTAAATTTAAATTTTGAGCATCTCCATCACTATTTTGACCATACCTTATTCCAGAATCAATAGTTGTTTCACCTTTTTTTGGTTTCTTAGTAATAATATTTACAACACCGCCTAATGCATCAGATCCATAAAGTGTACTCATAGGACCCTTAATAACTTCTATTCGTTCAATCATACTAGCAGGTATTCTGTTTAACTCATAAGCTTTTTTAAATTCTTTAGCTACTCGTCTTCCATCTATCAAGATAAGAGTTCCTTTAGCATTTATCCCTCTAATAGATATTGCTGATTTTGCCTGTCCAGAAGAACTTGCTCCACCTGAGTGTTGCATAACAATACCTGGAATTTTATTTACAATATCTTTTAAAGATTCACCACCAATTTTTTCAATATCTTCTTGCGTTAAAACTTCTACAGAGGCAGAAATACCATCTATATTTTTTTCTGTTTTAGTAGCAGTTGTTACAAATAATGGCTCCATAACTTCAGCTTGTGCATAGATAGTTGTGTAAAACAATGTAGTACCTATTAAAGTATTTAAAAGTAAATTTTTATTATTCATTATTTAGCTCCATAAGTAAATTTATTTACTTTATTCCACTGCTCTTTGGTTAATAATTTTTGCATCTTATTTAGTGCGTCAATCCTAGAATCCATAGCTTCTCTTTTTAGTTTAGCAATCTCATCAAGAGTATCTTTTAAGTCATGCTTAGTTTTACCTTTTTTTACCATTCTTTGAACTTTTTTCTCAAGATCAAATGCTTCTCTCATTTTGCCTTGAAATATAGGAGCATAAACTTTTTTTACACTTTTTTTTATTTTTTGTTTTATACTCTTATCAACTGAAATTCGACCCATTTTAATAAATTTTCCAGGGTGTGGTAAAATAACTAATTCATCAATTTTAAATTTTAAATTTTTTGTTTTGACTAATTTTGTAGCGTATTGCAATAATTTCTCATATTGTTCTTTTGTCAATATATCTCTTACATCGTTAATGCACTGAATATGTGTTTTTGTTAAATCAGTTTTTAGTTTTGATATAGCATCGATTAACTCATATTGAGACTTAACCGTATTTGTATTTCTAACTATATTTTGTGCTAATTTTAATTCTAATAGTTTTATATCTTGAGAATTTTTTATTATATATGGCATTCTTTTCTGTTTAATTTTAGATATTATTTCAATCTGTTTTTTTGATAATTCTAAAGATGAACTCATGGGATGATGTAAGCTAAGACCCAATAAAAATGGTAAATTATTATTTATTAAAAAATAATCTCTTGGAAAAGTCTCTTTTTGATTGATAAATTCTCCTGGAGTTCCTGCCATTTTTATTAATTTTACATTAAAGTCACCTTTTGGTATTACAGGGTCTGACATTAGTAATGAATTTAACATTACTAATCCTAATCCTATTTTTAATATAAATTTAATCATCATTCCATCCCAAGCTTTAAAATCTTTTACTGTATTCATTTTAGTTCCTTTTTTTTGTTTTATCTATTTTTAAATTATAAATTTTTTAGAAAACCGCATAAGCGGCTCTCTAAAAATTTACTTCATCTCTTTAGCTTCAACCCAGATAACTGCATCTTGACTTAACTCTTTACCTTTGTACTCTTTGTCAACACCAGCACCAAGTGCACAAAATCCCCAAAAACCAGCTTTTGGTATAGCAAATGTAAATTCACCATCTTTGTTTGCTTTGATACCCATAGTTACAAAAGAATCTTGTGGAGCTTCATATCTTGCTTTACCCATTTTATTGTTTTTCATATCCACATCTCTATTGATATACTCAACCTCTATCTCTGCAAATGGAACTACTTTACCTTTAGCTTTTACAACACCTGTAAAACTTCCATGTTCCCAAATAGCATAAGGTTTAACCAAAGGTACTATCTCAGCTTTTAAACCAAGTTCTGCATCCCAGTTTGTAGGAGTACCTGCAACATTTACAATAGATTTAGTAATTTGTTGAATATAGATGTCTTCACCTTTTTCATAATATGGTGCTGGTTTCATAACAAAAACATGATCACCCATTCTTCTTGCTTTATATTTTGATTTATATCCTTTACCGCTATTGTGATTACCTTTGAAAGTTATCTGCTTTAAAGTCTTTTTTAAATCTGTTTTTTTTGTTTTATTGATTACATAAAACTCTTCTACTGAAGCTAATTTCTTAGTATCATGTTGCTTACCCATATCCATAGTATGCTCATCTGCAAAAGGGTGTGTAAAAGTGTGTACAAACTCTATAGTTTTACCTTTTTCTAAAGCCGTATTTGGTGTATATGCCATTTGAAAGTGTGCCATTGCACTTGTTGCTAAAATCGTTGTTGCTGCTACTGCAGAGATTAATCTTTTGTTCATTGTGTTTCCTTAAATTTTAATATTAATAATTACTATCAGTAAGATAGTAAATAAATAAGCCATAGGCTAATTTATAGATATAAATTAGCCTATGGCTAGAAAATAGTTTTACCTATTCAACAATATCTTCGCCTTTTATATATACCTTATGACCCTCACCGGCATCAAACACTGCATTATAATCACCACTAGGCTTATCAAAAGTTACTTCACTATCTTCATTCATTTTTGAATTATATATAGCTTTAGAATTTTGTTCAATTCTAAACTTTACACCACTTGCACTACTACCATCACTAAATCCGCCTTCACAAGTGATAGTCCCATCACCATTATCAAAGCAAGACATTATCGCAGTATGTGCGAAGATAGAAGAACTAGCTAATGCTAAAGAAAGTATTATGTTTTTCATTATTGATTTTCCTCCTTTCTAAGATTTTGTATCGTAATGCTTCTAACACCACCACGCCAGTTAATATTTTTGTTTGGAAATAGTCCAAGTGCTAAAGCGATAGATGCTACACTAACATAAAAATATGTCATGGCATCAACTCCACTCCATCCATAGGCAGTTCCCATAGTAAAAACTAATGAAGATATTACTACACCCAAAAATACTGGAAAAAATATGGCAAATGTCATCCATTTATAACTGTTAGTTTGCATTTTTACTACTATCATGGTAGCTATGCAAGGTGGAGTTAAAAGCATAAAAATAATGATAGCTGTAGCATGAAGTGGTGTGTATCCACTATTTTGAGCCATAGCTTCCTCTGCTCTTTGTGAATCTGCTTGATTGTTTTCATATAAAGAACCTAAAGTAGCAACTGCACTCTCTCTAGCTGCAAATGAACTTAAAAATGCTACATTTATTTTCCAGTCAAACCCTGCATATTTTGTTATAGGCTCTATTGATTTTCCAGCCATACCAAGTAAAGAATTTTCTACTTTCTCATTTTTTATATTTCGTAAAATTCTTTTTCTATCTTTAGATAGTTTTCTAAGGATTCTATTTATTTTTTTAGCATCTTTATCTTTTTTAGGTGAAATAAATTTAAAATAACTTTCATTTATAGCTAAGTATTGTTCTTTTACCGCTTTAGCACCTTCTTTACCCGAAGCCACCATTCTTTTAGATTTGTAACCATCATAATAATTTAGTAGTGCTGAGACTTCTACTCTTGTGTCTATCTCTTCATAGTATTTAGACTTTTTAGCTTTTTTATCAAATTTTGCTAAAGCTTGTTTTGACTGAGTGTCATATTTTATTTTTGATTCTTCGCTAAGTCCTGGAAACTGCAACATTGCAAAAAGTATAATTGCAACTGCTAAAACTATTGTGACAACCTTATATATATATGTCCAAACTCTTTGAGCTGACCTTATGATAACACCTTTAAAAGTTGGTAAATGATAACTTGGAAGCTCCATTACAAATGGTGCAGTTTCTCTTGTTTTTAAAACAGTAGTCGTTAAAAGTTTTGCAACTATGAGTGCTGTAAAAATTGTAGCTGTAGAGATAAAAAACATCATTAGTGCCATATCAGGTTTAAAAAATGCACCTAAAAGAAGCGTATAAAATGGTACTTTAGCAAGACAATTCATATATGGAACGGTCAAAATAGTAGCCATTCTAGCCCTATCATCTGCTATTCCTTTAGTAGCCATAACCCCAGGAACTGCACAACCACCAACCATAGCACCACCTAAAACTAAAGGTAAAGTTGATTGACCATGAAGACCAAATTTTCTAAATACTCTATCTAGTATAAAAGCCATCCGTGGCATATAACCCACATCTTCCATGATAGCAATAAGAGCAAAAAGTATAAAAAATATAGGTATGTAGTTTAAAAGAGCATTTGCACTATTTGTCATCCATATAGCAAAATCTGTGACCATAGGAACATCAGTAAAATCTGCCATTGGCATAAAATCAATTATTAAGTTTTTCATAGATGCAAGTATGGGCCAAGTATAGTCTGTAAGTTTATATCCATATACGATGGAGAGTTCATAAACTAAAAACATGATTAAAAAAAGTATAGGAAATGCTAGCCATCTATTTAAAATTATTTTATCAACTTTATCGCTTAGTGTCTCTTTATTTTTCATAACTTTAACAGCTTTATGAAAAATAATATCTGCACTATCATATCTTACAGTGGCTAAAAATGATGGTATATCTCTATCATAAAAATTATGAAAAATATCTTCCTCTTTTTTAGATAATTCAATTATATTATTGTTTGTTTCTCTTATCCTATCTACTACCGCCATATCATTTTCTAGGGCTTTAATAGCTAGCCATTTATCACTAACATCTAAATTATTACCACTTAAACTATCTTGTATATTTTTGATATGTGGTTCTAACTCTTCATAGTTTATAGAAAACTCTTGATACTTTTCTTTCATATTAAAAGTATCAACTATTGAACTCATTATCTCTTTACTACCAAGACCTTTAGCTCCACTAGCTTCAACTACAGGACAATTAAGAAGTTCAGATATTTTTTGAGAATCTACCTCAATATCTCTTCTTTTTGCTACATCCATCATATTTAGAACCAGCACAACAGGGATACCAATCTCTAAAAGTTGAAAAGTTAGATATAGGTGTCTTTTTATATTTGACGCATCAATTACATTTACTATAACATCTGGTTTTTCATCTATAAGAACATCTTTTGCAACTTTTTCTTCCATAGAATAAGAACTAAAAGAGTAAGTACCAGGGAGGTCTATCATCTCAATTTTATGTTTTTCATATTCAAAACTACCAGTTTTTTTATCAACTGTTATCCCTGGGTAGTTGGCTATATGTTGTTTTATCCCACTAACCATATTAAATATAGTAGATTTACCACAATTTGGCTGACCAGCTAATGCTACTTTGATGTTATTCATATTTTAGTAACCTCTATAAGACTAGCTTCACTCTTTCTAAGAGAGATATTATAGTTATGAAGTTTAAGCTCCATTGGGTCATATAATGGTGCTTCACGAACTATTGTTATCTCACTTCCCGCTATAAATCCCATATCTAAAAGTTTTTGTTTTAATTTTCCAGCTGTATTAATATTTTTAATTCTTACAGTCTCATTACTATTTATTGAATCTAAATATTTTTTATTAGCTTTTTTTATTTTAGTTTTCAAAACTTATCATCCCTATTCTTTAATGTGTGAATATTAGCTAAATATTTCTTTAGCTAATCTTATTATGATAATCAATATCAATTGTCCAAAGCCAACCTAGATGAATTAGCCATTATTGCACTTGTGTGTCCTATGTGTATAGCTCCAGCTGCTGCTGGGCTTAGGAGCCCTACTGCACCAAATACTGCACCTACTATATTTGTACTTGTCCCTATCCAATAATTTTGATTTACAACTTGTAAACTCTTTTTACTTATATCGTATAGATTTACAATATCTTCAGGGTGTGAGTGTGTTATGGCTATATCAGATACCTCTATAGCTGATTCACTACCACCAGCAGCAAAAGATATAGAAACATCTGCTTTGCTCATTGCTAAAGTATCATTTACGCCATCACCAACCATCACAACATTTTTATAACTCTTTTTTAGTTTATCTATTGCATCTGCTTTATCGTGCAAGAACTATTTTGTCTAAAATTTAAAAATATATCATCAAATTCATCTATAACTTTAGTTATATTTGATTTTGAATAAAAAAGTTCTGATTTTAATCTAACTCTATTTGATGCTACACTTTTAATTACTATTTCATGCATTTTATAAACCTTATATTATTTAACTTTATAGTATCAAAGTGAAGCTTAACATATAATGATAGTGATAATGATTATTAACTTATTTCAGAAAGGTATATATAATATTATAGGGAAATAGCTATTTTGGTGCTAGTTTTGAATTAGAAAATTAATAAATCTATCAAAAGTGTCTCAAGCTTTTGATAGATTGGAATAAAAAAACAGGAGAAAAAATATGCCCTCAATGAAGGCATAAATTTTATTTATTAAAAGTTATAGTTAGCAAATATTTTGATTTCATCTCCAGCAGAGTTAGTAGCTAGTTTATCATCAACATCTGCATCTACATCTACATCTACATATACTAAAGATATATCAGCTTCACCATCATTAAATTCATAACTTACACCAGCATCTAATTCAGTAGTTTCAAAGTTTGCAGAAGTGTCAGCTTCAAATTTACCATAAGCTGCAAATA
>JAYEHQ010000032.1:0-17379 GCA_034659595.1 Campylobacterota bacterium | reverse complement strand
GATTTCTAAAACTACTCTCATAATCTGTAATATCAACAGCACTAAAATCAAATCTCATAATATAAAAACTATTTTTTAATGGTGTTGGATTGGTAGCTATATAAGTAGTTTTAAAAATAAACTTAAACTCATCTTTATATCTAATGTCATAATAATACTCAAGCATAGAGATAGTAAGAGATTTTCCAAATCTTCTAGGTCGCAAAAAATATAAAAAGTTTGCTTCATCTTCAATATGCTCAATAAAAGATGTTTTATCTATATAATAATAATCCTCTTGTAATACTCTTTTAAAATCACTTAAGCCATAGGGTAATTTTTTTTTCATTTCATTTCTCTTTTTTTAACAAGATTTTTTGTTCTTCTTGTGGAATCTTAGAATAATTATTTTCCTATATGTAAAATATTACCTTTTTAAAATATTGTAATAGTATATTTAATATTACTTTTCATGTCAATAGTAATATTTATAAAAAAATAATTTATTCTTCACTTTATATTCACTTGAGCATCGTTATTCACATAAGATATTTTGATTAATTCACACTAACTTAACCCTTTTTTATGGAATTACTAGATACTATTCACATAATAAAAAATTTATAGGGTTTTATGTGAATATTGGTCAAGAAGTTTTAAAACTGTTAAAAGAAGAAATAACTGAAGTTGAATACAACAGGTATATTAAGCAATTAAAATATGATGAAGAGAAATCAGCTTCAGATTTAGCTATTTATTATGCTCCTAATGCTCTTGTGTCTAACTGGATAAAAAGTAAGTTTACAAAAAAACTAGAACACCTATTTGAGATAAAAACTGGGGATAGAGTTAGCATCGTTATCTCTATAAAAGCAGAAACTACAAAAACTATAGATAAAAAGATTGTTGAACAAAAAAAAGCTGTTCATTCACTTTTAAACCCATCACATACATTTGATAACTTTATGGTTGGTGGTTCAAACCAATTTGCTTATGCAGCTGTAAAGAGTGTTAGTGAAAAAGCTGGTCAAGTTTATAACCCACTTTTTATATATGGTGGTGTTGGTCTTGGTAAAACCCACTTGATGCAAGCTGCTGGTAATGTTTTTCAGCATCAAGGTAAAGTTGTTGTATATATGACACTAGAACAATTTTTAAATGATTTTAGAAGACACCTAAGAAATAAATCTATGGAAAGATTTCGTGAAAAGTACCGTAAATGCGATGTTTTACTTGTAGATGATATACAATTTTTAAGTAACAAAGAGATGCTACAAGAGGAATTTTTTCATACTTTTGAAGCTTTAAGAGGGATTGGTAAACAAATTATCTTAACTGCTGATAAACATCCTAAAAAGATTGGTGGACTAGAAGAGAGACTTCAAAGTCGTTTTGAATGGGGTTTAGTTGCAGATATTCAACCACCTGAACTTGAAACAAAAATCGCTATTATTGAGAGTAAAAGTAAAATAAATAAAGTTAAACTAACTAAAGAGATTATAAACTACATAGCAACAGTTATAGAGAGCAATGTTCGTGAAATAGAGGGGATACTCGCAAAACTACACGCTTACTCACAACTGATGCATGTAGATATAGACTTAGAATTTACAAAAAATGTACTAAAAGACCAAATGCAAGAAAACCGTGAAAATCTAACTCTTGAGGGCATCACTCAAACAGTAGCAAAAGACTTAAACATAAAACCAAGTGAAATTCGTTCAAAAGGTAGAAGTAAAAACATCGTATATGCTAGACGCGTTAGTATATATCTATGTCGTGAACTAACACAAAACACTATGCCTCAACTTGCTCAATACTTTGGTATGAAAGATCATACAGCAATCAGTCATACTCTTAAAAAAATCAACGAACTTATGCAAAATGATGAAGACTTTAAAGTTAAAATAGAAGAATTAACTAACAAAATAACTTCATCATCTTAAAAAAAGCTATAATAGTAGAAGTGAATAGATGTGAAAACCGTTATGCGAATTAATCACATTTAAAAGTAGCTAAATTAGGGGTGAAACAATGAAATTCACATTTTCACCTCCATCTACTACTACATACTAATATTTATATATAATAAGGACTACTTTGAAACTATCTATTTCCAAATCAATACTAGAAAATATTTTAATTCATGCTCAACCTTTTTTAGAAAAAAAAGATACCTCACATATAACTTCTCATATCTACTTAAATTTATCTAATTCTATTTTAACTTTAAAAGCTACTGATAATGAAATAGGATTTCAAGTATCTACAAACCAAATCAATCCTTTTAAAGATGGTACTGTAACTGCTAATGGTAAAAAGTTTTTAGATATTGTTAGAATATTAAAAGATGATGAGATTAAGTTAGAAGTAAAAAATAATTTATTATATATTTCTCAAGCAAACTCTAATTTTAAATTACCAACTTTTGCATATAATGAATTTCCAACTTTTCCTATATATGATGATAAAAATCCAATATCTATAAATAGCAATATACTTATAGAATCATTAAAAAAAATAACTCCAGCAATTGATACTAATAATCCTAAATTTGAATTAAATGGTGCATTAATGGATATAAAACAAAATTATATAAGTTTTGCATCTACTGATACTCGTCGTTTAGCTGTAGTTGATATAGATAATCAAGGAAATAATGAACTTTCTATAATTATTCCTAAAAAAGCAATTATAGAGATTCAAAAACTATTTTTTGATAATATTAATATTTATTACGATAATACTAATTTAATTATTACCTCTAATCAATACACTTTTTTTACAAAACTTATAAATGGTAAATTCCCTGAATATACAAGAATTATTCCTAAAGAGATTAAACATAATCTTTTATTACCTAAAGCTTCGATGATTAATGCTATTAAACAAATAACTATTATTTCTACAGATGTTAAAATCACTTTTATCAATAATTCAATAATTTTTGAAGGTTTAAGTGAAGATAACATAGAAGCAAAAACTGAAATTAACTATAACACTCAGTTTGATGAACCTTTTTCTATCGCTATTAATAGTAAATATTTATTAGATTTTTTAAATAATATAAGTTCTAATGAATTTAATATTGGACTCAATGAACCTAATCTACCTTTTATATTAAATGATGGTAATTTTAAAACAGTTGTTATGCCTATAGTAATTTAATTTTTAAATATTGGAGTAAGTAATGAAATTTTTTATAATTATTCAATTTTTAATTGTTTTTATTTTTGCACAAGAGATAAATTTAGATAATCTTTTAAAAAAATATCAAGATTCTGAATCTCTTTATCAAAAAACAAAACAAGAAAATGCAGGATTATTAATCTCTTATTCAAGAGAAGATTTAGAACAGATGCAAGCCTATAAACTAAAAGATGTTTTAAAAACTGTACGATTGTTTAATATGCAACTTAATCCAATAGGTGTTATAAGTCTTAAAAAAGCTGGAGCTAGCTACCTTAGCATGAATCCTATTAAACTTTATATTGATGATTTTGAAGTTACTTCACTTATGCAAGCAAACCCTATAGAGATGTATGTTGATATGGATATTTATTTTGTAGATCATATAGAGATATATCAAGGTGGTAGTTCTATCGCTTTTGGTAATGAACCAGGGAGTATGGTTATTAGACTATATTCAAAAAATCCTAATAGGGAAAATAGTAGTTCAACTCAATTAAGTGTCGATTCTTATGGTGGAAAAGATTTACGATTTGTTGATGCTGGTAGTACAGACGATTATGATTATCTCTCTTATATAAATATTGCAGATGTAAAATACGATACTTATAATCTTAACAGTAAAAATATTTCCAAAGATGGTAAAAGGTATCAAACACATTTTAAGTTTTCTCAAGAAAATAATTTTAATATAGAATTTGATAGTATTGTTAATAAAGGAGAACCTTCTAAAGGTTTGGGAACATCTCCAATATCTGATAATGAAGTTAAAAGAGCTTATGCTTATCTATCTGCTACTAAATTTTTTAAAGATAATCTAAAAATATCATTTAGCATATCTGGTGAAATCAAAAAAGTTGATTTTAAAGATGATATTGGATTTATACTACCAGATGGAACAATAAGTAATAATTTTAATACAGATATAAACTCTAAAATTTATAGAGCTATTATAGAGAAAAAGATTATTAGTTCAAATCATGATTTACTTATAGGTGCTCAATATTTACAAAAAAATTTAGATATAAAGGATTATGAAACAGATGGAACAACTCCAGCATTTAATCTGGATAAACTAAATATATATATGTTTTACTTAGAAGAACAATATAATATAAATAAAAATAATCTTATCTCTTTTAGTGGTAAAATGGATTTTTATAAAAATAATCTTTCTAAAAATTCAAGTGAATATGCAGTAAGATTAGCGTATATAAATATCTTTAATGATAATTGGAAAACTAAGCTATTTGGTATTAGACGATATGTATGTCCCAATGGATTACAATCTTCATTTGCAATGCCAATACATAAGCCAAATCCAAATTTACACAGTGCTATACCTAAAACTATAGTTAGTGAAATTGAATATAATGATAATTCTAAAAAAATTACTTTTGGTTTAGCTCATATGGTAATGGATAGTCCAATAGTATTTGATTTTATCAATAAACAATATATAAATAGTGATAAAACCATTAGATATAATCGTATGTATATTAGAGATGAATATAAATTTGATATAGATAATAAAGTAACTGTTGAATATTTTAAGCTTTATAAAGATAGTTATGCATCTTCTGGAAGTGGTGCGTTAATACAACTTTTTAATAAAATAGATAAATTTAGTATCTATAATGAGTTAGTTTATCGAGATAGTTATAGTTTAAACAGTATTAAAATCGATGCTGGATATGATTGGACTATGAGTATAAATTATCCTTTAACAAAAAAATTGAATTTAAAAGCCAAAGGTGAAAATCTGTTAGACAAGGCAAGCGAAACACTTATTGATTTTACTACGCAATTAAAAGCACCTGTTACTGATAGAAGATTTATAGCAACAGTGGAATATACATTTTGAAAATAATTATATCTATTTTATTCATATTAGTGCCATTGTTAATAGCTGATGGGCATAGTTCTGAATTAAAAATGAAGATATTGCACAATATCTGTAGTGGTGTCAAAAATGAAAAACATATGAAAGTATGGAGTGATAATCAAAAGATTATAGATTCATTTAAGAAATTAGGTGGGTTAAATATATCCAAAAGCTTTAAAGATGCACAATTGATAGTATTAAATAATAAATCAAATCTTTTAAAAAATAGTATTGATAAGCATATTTTTGTTTTAGATTATGATCTTTTAGAAGAGATACCAAATAGTTTTGGAGCATTTTTTTGGAAAAAAGGGAGACCAAATATAGTTTTTATAAAACCTAGATTAGAAGAGCAATCATTGAGATTATCAACTACCCTACAGCCATATATAGAAGAAAAAATATGGTAAAAAAAAGTGATTTTCTTTTAATACTTACACTTTTTATTTTTGGTATATTTTTTGTATATCTTTATTTTTATATTGAAAATACACAACAAGAGATAAGAGATCGCATGGTTCAAAATAAAATCAACCATATGTCTCATGTTTTTAGTCATATTGAAGATGAACTATTGAAAATTAAAGGTTCTAATGATTTAGTAAGCTCTCTTGAAAATAATAAACCAAAAAGATATTCTTTAGAAGCACAACTAACTCAGATGATATCAAAAAATACAAAATATACATATCTATTATTTCTAGATAAAGATAAAAAATTTAGGTTTTTATTAGATGGTTCTATAGATGATAAAGCTCGGTTTTATCAAAAATTCGATCCATTAAAAAAAGATATATATCTTAATGTATATAAAACAAAATCATCAAAAACTATTTTTCAAAAAGATATGGAAAATTTACTGATAACACTACTTTATCCAGTTAAACAAAATGGTGAAGTTTTAGCAATATTAAGTATAGATATGACAACAGAGATACAAAATGAAATATCAAGATTAATGGAACCATTAAAAAACTTTTTTATTGTGCTTATAGTTTTTATATTTCTTTTATTATCTATAGGGGTTATACAACTTTTTAAATATTTTAGAACAAGAAAACAACTATTTCAAGACCCACTTACAAAACTGTTTAATAGAAATTATTTTGAAGAGATAAGTCCATTGTTAAATCTTGAACATTACTCTATAGCTATGTTAGACCTTGATAGGTTTAAAGTTATAAATGACACTTATGGTCATAAAGCTGGAGATTTAGTTTTACAAGAGAGTGCTGAGATATTTAAAAATAGTATCCGAGATAGTGATATTATTATCCGTTTTGGTGGTGAAGAATTTTTACTTTTTATCAATAAGCGGGGTGAAGAGGATGCATCATTTGATGTTTGTACTAGGATAAGAAAAAATATAGCAAAACATACTTTTAAATATGAAGATGATGAGATAAATATGACACTTTCCATTGGTTTGCATCAATCACCAAAATTTGAAAAAAATCTTTTAAATGCAATTAAACAGACCGATAGTATGCTTTATCTTGCAAAACAAAGAGGTAGAGATCAAATTGTAAATCATAGTGAAAATACAAAAAATGCACCAATTTCAAATAGAAAAGGTGTAAGTGATGTGAAGTCTGCTTTAAATGAAGATAGAATTATATGTCATTTTCAGCCTATAGTGGATGTAAAGCATAAAAATATTTTAAAGTATGAGGCACTTGTACGAATCTTATCCACTGATGGGAAAATTATATATCCAGGAGATTTTTTACCATATATAAAACATACAAATATTCACTATAAATTAACAAAAAAGATATTAGAAATTTGTTTTAATATCTTTAGTCAAAATCAAAAACAAGTTAGTATAAATATTAGTTTTTTAGACTTATTAAATAGAGATATTGTTGAATATATAACAGAAAATTTACAAAACAATAAACCTCTAGCATCAAGAATAACATTTGAAATACTAGAAAGTGATGAGATTGAAGATATAGATGTTTTTAGAGATAAAATAGATATTCTTCATAAATTAGGTACTAAAATAGCTATAGATGATTTTGGTAGTGGATATTCAAATTTTAAAGCTGTACTAGATATAAGAGCCGATTTTTTAAAGATTGATGGAACACTTATAAAAGAGATAGCTACAGATGAAAAAGTTTTCCAAGTTGTAAGAAATATAATCTTGTTTGCAAAAGATAGTGGTATGAGAACTGTAGCAGAATTTGTATGTTCTAAAGAGATTTATGATAGATTGATTATATTAGATATTGACTATATGCAAGGCTTTTATCTTGCTAAACCATCTGAAAATCTTATAGAAGATGATCTTATTTTTAAAGAAATGTTGTTTTAGTAAGTTCCATAAAAACCAAATAAGTTTGATATAAAATATTTTTATAGTTATAGTAAGGATTAAAAATGCCAAATCTTAAAAAACTACCAGTAGGGATACAAACATTCGATGAGATAATTACTAAAGATTATCTATATATAGATAAAACTGGTATTGCTTATGATTTAATAGATAGATATAAATATGCCTTTCTATCACGCCCAAGAAGATTTGGTAAAAGCCTTTTTATAGATACTTTGCAAAATATTTTTGAGGGTAATAAAAAGCTTTTTAAAGATTTAGCTATTTATGATAAATGGGATTTTGATATAACATATCCAGTTATAAAAATAAGTTGGGATGGAAAAAATAGATCTATTGAAGATTTAGAACAAAGACTACAGACAACGCTAGAAGATAATCAACAAAGATTAAATTTAATTTGTGATAAAAATAAGAGCCTAATTATGTGTTTTGAACAACTCATAAAAGAAGCTTACAAAAAATACAATCAAAAAGTAGTAATCTTAATAGATGAGTATGATAAACCTATTTTAGATGTAGTGGATGATATAGAACAAGCCAAAAAACACAGAGAGTTTATAAAAGGTTTATATTCAATCATAAAAGGAAATGATGCTTACATAGAGTTCGCATTTTTAACAGGAGTAAGTAAGTTCAGTAAAGCTAGTATCTTTAGTGGTTTAAATATGCTTACAGATATAAGCTTAGATAAAAAATATGGTAATATATGTGGATATACCCAGTATGATATAGAAACAACTTTCCTACCATATCTAAAGAGTGTAGATTTGCAAAGATTTAAAAACTTCTATAATGGTTATAACTTCTTAAAAGATGATATATATAATCCTTTTGATACTTTACTCTTTATATCACAAGATTATCTTTATAGAAACTATTGGTTCTCAACAGGAAGTCCAACCTTTTTAATGAAGCTTATTAAAGATAATAATTACTTCATTCCAAACTTATCAAACCTAACAGTAGATGAAAGATTGCTTGATAGCTTTGATATAGAGAACTTAGATTTAGAAGTTGTACTTTATCAAAGTGGTTATTTAACTATTGATGAGATGATAGTAGAGGATATGGGATTTGCTTCACAGATAAAATATAAACTAAAAATACCAAATATAGAAGTTAAAATATCTTTATATAATTATATATTAGATTATCTTTTTAAAGGAAATTCTCAAAACAAACAAAAATCCCAAATGAGTATCTATAAAGCTTTAGCAAATAATGATTTAAAAGCCCTAAAAGAGGTTTTAATATCACTTTTTGCATCTATCCCTTACAACAACTATACAAAAAATAATATAGCACACTTTGAGGGTTTCTATGCAACAGTTATATACACATACTTTGCATCTTTAGGTATAAAAATCATAGGTGAAGATGTTACAAACCATGGACGCATAGATTTAACACTATTTGTAGAAGATAAAATATATATAGTTGAGTTTAAAATGAAAAATAATAAAACAGATGCACTAACTCAAATCAAAGAGAAAAATTATGCACAAAAATATCTTTCAGATAAAAAAGAGATATATTTAATAGGGATTGAGTTTGATGAAGATGAGAAAAATATATCATGTTTTGAGTATGAGAGCCTCATTTCTTAGTTTGTTTCGATGCGTGAAAAAATAACCCTCAAACTTCTTTTTAGTAAAATTTCGCTAAAATCTCTATAATTATGCTTTATGGAGAAAAAAATGGAACAAAACTACGGTGCTAGTAATATTAAAGTCCTTAAGGGACTAGAGGCTGTTCGTAAGCGTCCTGGTATGTATATTGGTGATACTGGGCATCGTGGTTTACATCACTTAGTATATGAAGTTATAGATAACTCTATTGATGAGGCTATGGCTGGTCATTGTGATACTATCACGGTAACTCTTACAAAAAAAGGTACTTGTAAAGTAAGTGACAATGGACGGGGTATTCCTACTGATATGCATCCTACTGAGGGTATGAGTGCAGCTACTGTTGTTTTGACAGTTCTTCATGCTGGTGGTAAATTTGATAAAGATACTTATAAAGTCTCTGGTGGTCTTCATGGGGTTGGTGTTTCGGTTGTAAATGCACTCTCTTCTGATTTACATATGACTATATATAGAGATGGTGAGATACATGAGCAATCATTTAAAGAGGGTATCCCACAAGAAGCATTAGCTGTAACTGGTACTACTCGTAAAAATGGTACTACTATAGAGTTTAGTGCTGATGCATCTATCTTTACAGAAATAACTACTTTTGAGTATGAATATTTAGCAAAAAGATTTAAAGAGTTAGCATATTTAAACCCTTTTATCACTATAAAATTCAATGATGAAAGAACAGGTGATAAAGAGGTTTATAACTTTGAGGGTGGTATCGCTCAGTATGTTCGTGATATGAATAAAAGAGAGGTAAAAGCTGAAGTATTTTCATTCTCTGCTGCAATAGAAGATATTGAATTTGATGTGGCACTTATGTATAATGATGACTCAATTGAAAAGTTTGCATCATTTGTAAATAATATTCGTACTCCAAATGGTGGTACACATGAATCAGGGTTTCGTGCAGGTTTAACTCGTGTTATATCTCAATACAATTCGAAAAATGGTGTAGCAAAAGAGAAAGATATAAAAATTACTGGTGATGATGTAAAAGAGGGACTTATTGCTATAGTTTCTGCTCGTGTACCTGAACCTCAGTTTGAAGGTCAAACAAAAGGAAAACTAGGTAATACTTATGTTCGCCCTTTAGTTCAAAAACAAACTTATGAAGTTTTAAGTAAATATTTTGAAGAAAATCCACATCAAGCAAAAGAGATTGTAAAAAAAGCAATTACTGCCGCTAATGCTAGAGAGGCTGGTAAAAGAGCTAGAGATTTAGTTTATAACAAAAAAAATGTTTCTTCTAGTACACTTCCAGGTAAACTTGCTGATTGTCAAAGTAAAGATGCATCTATCTGTGAACTTTATCTGGTGGAAGGGGATTCTGCTGGAGGTTCAGCAAAAATGGGTCGTGATCGTGTTTTTCAAGCAATTTTACCACTTAAAGGTAAGATTTTAAATGTTGAAAAATCAAGAATAGAGAAAATTTTAAAATCTGATGAAATTACTAACATGATTGTAGCTATGGGCTGTGGTATTGGTGATGAATATAATGAGGAAAAACTTCGTTATCATAAGATTGTGATTATGACCGATGCGGATGTTGATGGTTCCCATATTCAAACTTTACTTCTTACATTTTTCTTTAGATATTATCGTGATGTTGTTGAAAATGGCTATCTATATCTTGCTCAACCACCACTTTACCGCTATAAAAAAGGTAAAAAAGAGATTTATTTTAAAGATGATAGAGCTTTAAATGATTTCTTGATAGATGAGGGAGTTGATTCTTTAGGTATAGAATCTATTGGGCATAATGATTTAGTATCTTATTTTAAGATGGTTGATCACTATCGTGGTAGTTTAGATGCACTTGATAGAAGATACTCTTTAGTACATTTGATAAGACACTTCATAGAGAATCCAGATATTATAGGTTTAGACTATGAGAAGATGTTTGTTGAAGTTGAGAAATTTTTAACTGAAAATGAAAATAATATTTTAACTAAAACTGTAACAGAAGATGCTATCCATATTTTTGTTCAAACAGAAGGTGGAATGGAAGAGTTACTGATAAATGATGATCTGTTTTTAGCACCACATTTTAATGAAGCTAGTTTTGTTTATAAGAAGATAGAAGAGTGGGATTTAGAGATGGATGAAGATATTCTTGTTGCTCTTCAAAATGTGATAGATTTTGCAAATAAGGGTGCATATATCCAACGATATAAAGGTTTAGGTGAGATGAATCCTGAACAACTTTGGGAAACAACTATGACACCTGAAAATCGTGTACTTCTTCAAGTAAAAATAGAAGATGCAGAGGAAGCTTCTGATGCATTTACTCTATTTATGGGTGATGAAGTTGAACCTCGTCGTAACTATATAGAAACTCATGCGAAAGATGTTAAGCATCTAGATGTTTAAAACGCTAGATGCTACTTCCACAAACTAAAGAGAGGGAATACCGTTTTAAGTTAGCACTTAGGATGGGAGTTCCTCTTTTTTTTTCTACACTACTTTTAATCTCAAATACACTTCTTAATCATTGCGAAATTTTATCAGCAACATTTTATTTTGAAGCAATCTTACTTTTAGTTTTTAGCATCTATTATATTCTTTATATTATTTATAGTGGTTTTGATATAAGGATAACAGATAAAGTTACCAATACATTTACTAGAGAATATTTGTATAGATGTTTAAAAAAAGAGATATTAAAAAAGAAAGATTATACGATAATTTTAATCACAGTTGATAATCTTTATGAAATAAATGATTTTTATGGTATTAAAAATGGGGATAAAGTTTTATCAAATGCAACTAGATGGGTATGTGAATATCTAAATAATCAAAATATATCAGATTTTCCGATTGGTACTATAAAAGGTGGAGATTTTATAATTGGGCTAAAAGGAAAAAAAGAAGATTATAACACTATGTTTGAGCTTATGTTTTTAAAAGCTAATGAATTTATAGTAGATGATATAGAGGTGAAATTTTCATTTTCTATCACAGATACGACTTATTCAAATAAATTAGATTACTTAGTAGAAAATCTATATGATATACAAAAAAATAAATTTCAAGCTAAAAAAGATGAAAATCTAAATCCAAATGAGTTAGAATTATCTGTTATTGAAGCTATTAAAAACAGATCATTTAATATCACTATGCAAGATGTTTTTGAAAAAGATAAGAGTGTTATTAAAGAGTGTTTTATAAAGCTAAAGATAACTAATGATAAATTATTATTTCCAAAAACATTTATGAAAGTTATAAATAGATTGGGACTTAGTGTTAATTATGATTTAATGGTAGTAGAAAAAGTAATATTACACTATAATTCTATTAATGAAATTATAGCTATACCAATTTCACCAACATCTTTAAGAAATTATGAGTTTTTATCTAAAATAAAAACTATGTTAAAAGAATATAATAGTTGTAAAATGATGTTTATTATATATGAACAGGAATTTTATTCAAATATAAATAGATATAACATGATTTTAAAATCGCTTAGAGATTTAGGTGTTTTAATCGCTGTAGATAGGCTTGGTAGTGTTCATACTAGTTTTTTGTATCTAAGGGATTTAGATATAGATATAGTTAGATTTGACTCTTATTATACAAAAGATTTAAGTTTACAAAATAATGGTATTATAAATTCTTTTAATACTATGGCTCATTCACTTGGTGTGAAAACATGGGTAAAAATGATTGAAAATAAGAATGATAAAAATATACTAGAAGATATGGGTATAGATTATATTCAAGGTAAATATTTAGCTCCATTAGAGATAAATAATTAAATAAAAGGAATAAAATTTGAAATATGGTGAAAAAGAAGTAAAAGAGTTTGATGTAGAAAAAGATTTAGAAATATGGCCAAATAATCATGATAGAAACTATCTTATTAAGATGACATTACCAGAATTTTCTTGTCTTTGTCCAAGAAGTGGGTATCCTGATTATGCAACTATATATCTTGAATATACACCAGATAAATGGGTAGTAGAATTAAAAGCTATTAAACTTTATATTAACTCTTTTCGTGATAAGTATGTTAGTCATGAAAATTCTGCTAATGAAATATATGAGATTTTAGATAGAAAATTAAAACCAAAATATATGAAAATAGTAGCCGATTATAACCCTAGAGGGAATGTTCATACAGTTATCGAGATAGATAGCTCAAAACTATAATTATATTAAAGTACTAGAAGGGTCATTAAAAATGTTTAAAAAAATTCTAGGTAGAAAAAAAAGTGGTAATGAAGATGATAAAAATCATTCTGAATTAGTACAACAAATTTCTAAAATGGATTTAACAGAAAAAAAATCTTATATAAATAATAGAATTTCTAGTATGCCTGTGTGTAGAGATGGTCTTGTTGAAGTATTGAACTCATTAGTTAAGTTAAATAAAAAAACTAATACAAGATATTTAAAAATAGACGATAACGATATAAAAATTAAAAAAGGTTTTGATTTAGCTATAGCTATATCTACTCATAATCTGATAACTTTTCCTATTGTCAAGTCTCTTCAAGAGTTTGAAGAAGTATATCAAGAAATTATAGAAAAATTTGATACTAATAATAAACAAACTTACAAAGGTAAATTAAAAAAAGCAGTAGCTAATGCAGTGTTAACTATAGGTGTAATAGCCGACATTCATAATAGTTCTGATCTTTTAAGGATGAAATAAATATTGAACTTCATATATCAATTGAAGTATATTTGAAAACTCTTTTGATGGTTTAAAACCAACTTTAACAAGTTCTTTACCGTTAACTATAGGTTTTAGTTTTTTTATAAGTTTTAAATTCTCTTGATTGCTATTTATAGCTTTTAAAAAAGATGTTAATTTGCTTAAATCTATATCTTTCATAATACTGTATTTAAGTGTAGTATTATGAGATTTTAAAAATATTGCTATGTGGTGATATTGTTTGATATATCTTGTTGTATTTTTATTATTAGTTAGTTTAGTTATAAATTGTTCAATATCTTTATTTTTTATTTTATAACATAAAGATGCTAGTTGTATAGCCATATCTTTTGTACATCTATCTATAGCATCTAAAGTAAAATCCCAATCTTTTTTATCCATATTTAATTCATAGAAAAAGTTTAAAGCATCTATCTGTTTTAAAAAATTTAAACCTATAGATGGTTTTGAAGACTTTAAAAATAGTTTGTTAAACTCTTCAAATATTCTTTCTTTTGGAAGTTCTGCTAAGATGTTTTTATTACACATCTCTTTACATATAGATATTAGTTTTACATCTGGAGTTAGTTCAAACCTTGCACAAAACTGCATAGCTCTTAAAATCCTTAGTGGGTCTTCACTAAATTTGTGGGTATCTACTACTTTTAGAGTTTTAGTTTTGAGGTTATCTATACCATTAAATGGGTCTAGTATCTTTTTTGTTTTTACATCATAACCTATAGTATTTATGGAGAAGTCTCTTCTTGAAGATGCTGTTTTATAGTCTAGGTTAGCGTCTATTTTTATATCAAAACCTGTATGTCCATTAGATACTTTGCTATCAGTTCTTGGCAGAGTAAAATCAAGTTTGAACTCATCAAAGTCTAGTTTGCATACACCAAAACTTTTTCCAACACTATTGACACTACCAAATTCTTTTAAAAGCTTTTCTAAGCGGTCAAAAGAGTTTATATTATAAACTTCAATATCTATATCAATAGAATCTATTTGTAAGATTTTATCACGAACGAAACCACCTATAATAATTGGACTAGCATCATTGTTGATTAGTTTTTCAAAAATTTTATCTAGTTTCTTCGGGTATGTAAACATAGTATCTTTTATTTTTTACTTTCTTTTATAACCTCATAAGCTTGATTTATCTCTTGAGTTTTAGCAGTAGCTTCTTCCATATAAGGTTCATCTTTATCTTGTGATTTTATGATGTCTGGGTGGTATTGTCGCACAAGTTTTCTGTAGGTCTTTTTAATTGTATTTATATCATCACTTTCATTTACATCTAAAATCTTACAAGCTTCTTCAAGGCTCATACTTTGTTGTTTGTTTTTCAACATATTTTCAAACTTAGTGATCATAGCCTTGTAGTCATCATCAGTAATATTTAGTTCAGTAACGATTTCTCTTAGAACTTTATCTTCATCAGAACAAATACCATTATCTACAAATGCAAGCTGAATTAAAAACTCTACAAATTGTTTTCTTTTTAATACACTACGACCTATTAGCTTATTTAGAGATTGTGCTATCTCTTTCGCATCATCATTTTTCTCTTTCTCTTCATTAAAAATATCTTTTAAGATACCTCTTGTTTTTTCTTGATCTGGAAAAATTTTAGAAATATCATCAAACATGATGCTAATAAGTTGAGCTTCTAGTTCTTGCACCCTTCCATTTGCTTTAGCAACTTTTGCAACAAGAGCGATAAAAAGCCCTAGTTCACTCTTTCTAAAAGACTCTTTAGAACTTGACATCTTTCTTAGTTTATTTTTAACATAAAGCTTATATAGTTTAAATGCTATATAAAGACCAGCTAAGATTGAAAGTGTCACTAAGATATTTGCGATAAAGATATAATAAAATAGTGTTAATACTATTGCTAAATATATCCATTTTTTTAATTTTCTCATTTTTAATCCAATTGTAATAATATTGGCTAATTATATCAAACATAAGAGCATCTAAGATAATATTGTTATAGGTAAGTAATTACTTAATTATAAATTGAGGAATTTATTTTTCATGGGATTTACCTAAAAGGTGAATTGGAATTTTTCTAATAAACCATATCTTTATAAAGATTTAGATATAATCGCGAAAATTTCCCCTCAGAGGGAATAGTAAGTATATAGGAACTTAATATGCAAAAAATAAGAAATATTGCAGTAATTGCCCATGTTGATCATGGTAAAACTACACTTGTTGATGGACTTTTAGAGCAGTCTGGTACTTTTGGTGATCATGAACAACATGATGAAAGAGCGATGGATTCAAATGACATCGAAAAAGAGCGTGGAATTACGATTCTTTCTAAAAATACAGCTATTAGATATGGTGATCATAGAATTAACATTATCGATACTCCGGGTCACGCTGACTTTGGTGGAGAAGTTGAACGAGTTCTTAAGATGGTTGATGGTGTTTTAGTTCTTGTTGATGCTTATGAGGGTGTTATGCCTCAAACTAAGTTTGTTGTTAAAAAGATGCTTGCACTTGGTAAAAAACCAATCGTTGTAATCAACAAGATTGATAAACCTTCTGCTGATCCAGATCGTGTTGTTGATGAGATGTTTGACCTGTTTGCAGATATGGGTGCTACTGATGATCAGCAAGATTTCCCAATCGTTTATGCTGCTGCAAGAGATGGTATGGCAAAAATGGATATGGATGATGAAGATGGCGATTTCAAATGTATTTTTGATGTTATTATCTCAGATGTTCCACAACCAGATGGTTCACCAGATAATCATTTTCAATCACAAGTATTTACTTTAGATTATGATAACTATGTTGGTAAAATCGGTATTAGCCGTATTTTTAACGGTAGAGTATCTAAAGGTGACAATGTTATGCTTGCAAAAGCTGATGGTGAGATGGTTAAAGGCCGTATAACTAAGCTTATTGGTTTTCATGGTCTTAACCGTATGGAGATTGAAAAAGCTGAAGCTGGTGACATTGTTGCATTTGCTGGTATGGAAACTGTTGATGTTGGAGATACTGTTTGTGATTCTGTTAATCCTGTAGCACTAGACCCTATGCACATAGAAGAGCCAACTCTTACAGTTGTGTTTTCTGTAAATGATTCTCCACTTGCTGGTCAAGAGGGTAAACATGTAACTTCTAACAAAATCAAAGATAGACTTGAAGCTGAGATGACAACAAATGTTGCTATGAAGTTTGAAGTTGTTGGTGAGGGTAAATTTAAAGTTTCAGGTCGTGGTGAACTTCAAATTACTGTACTTGCTGAGAACATGAGAAGAGAAGGTTTCGAGCTTGGAATCTCTCGTCCAGAGGTTATCGTAAAAGAGATAGAGGGCGTTAAGTGTGAGCCTTATGAGCATTTAGTTATTGATGTTCCTGAAGATTTAGGTGGTGGTGTTATAGAGCGTCTTGGTAAGAGAAAAGCTGAGATGAAATCAATGATGCCAATGGGTCAAGGTTTCCAAAGAATCGAGTTTGAAATCCCAGCTCGTGCATTAATCGGTTTCCGTGGACAATTCTTAACAGATACTAAAGGTGAGGGTGTTATGAATCACTCATTTTTAGAGTTCCGTCCAGCATCTGGTGAGATGGAGTCAAGAAGTTATGGTGCATTAATCTCAACTGAGAATGGTGAAGCAGTTGCTTATTCACTATTTAACATCCAAAACCGTGGAACACTTTA
>JAYEHQ010000031.1:0-3799 GCA_034659595.1 Campylobacterota bacterium | reverse complement strand
AGATGAAGATGAGATGCTATTTGATGAGGATAGTGTATCTGAAACTATGACTATGTATGGTGGTCTTGTTCCTATTGTTGGTACATTACTTACTACGCTAATAGCTTTAGCATTTGCTTTGCCTATTGCTATGGGGATAGCAGTATTTTTAGCAGAGATTGCTCCTAAAAATATCGCTTATCCTATAGGTATAGCTATTGAGCTTTTAGCAGCTATACCCTCTATCATATTTGGTATGTGGGGACTTTATTATTTTGCACCGATTATCGCTGATTTAGTGGGTGGTTATCAAGTTTCACTTTTAACAGCTGGTCTTGTTCTTGGAGTTATGATTTTACCTTTTATGGCAGCAATTACTAGAGATAGTATGAACACAACACCAGATGTTTTAAAAGAATCAGCTTATGCTATGGGTGCTACAAAATTTGAAGTTATAAAAGACATCATTTTTTCATACTCTAAAGTTGGCATCATCGGTTCTATCATCTTAGCACTTGGTCGTGCTTTGGGTGAGACTATGGCGGTAGCATTTTTGATAGGTTCTATTTTTACATTACCATCAAAAATTACAGATCCAACCATATCTATACCTGTTGCAATGGCGAACAACTTTGGTGAAGCTAGTGGTCTTGGTGAGAGTTCACTCTTTTACTTAGCACTTATTTTATTCGTAATCAGTTTTGCGATTATATCTATCGCAAAACTTTATTTTTTAAGAGGGGTTAAATAATGAGACTTCTTATAAACAAAATAGTTTTAGGACTTTCAACTATTTCAGCTTTGATAGGTTTGGCCTTTTTAGGTTGGATTTTAATCACTTTATTTATTAAAGGTTTAGGTTCTTTCCACTTCTCTTTATTTTTAAATGACCTTATAGATGGAGGTCTTAGAAATCTTATTATCGGTCAATTTATTTTAGCTGGACTTGCTGCGGCTGTTGGTATCCCACTTGGTATGGTTGCTGGGATATATATACAAGAGTATGGTCGTGGTAAATATGCTGAACTTATCCGTAATCTTAGTGATATTATGATGTCTGCTCCATCTATTGTTGTAGGTGCTTTTGTATATGCCATCATCGTTGTGCCAACTGGTGGGACTAGTGGATTTGCTGGAGCTATAGCATTAGCAATTATGATGCTACCCATCGTTATAAATACAACGGATAATATGCTTTCACTTGTTTCAAAAGAGTTGCGTGAAGCTGGAATGGCTCTTGGAGCATCTAAGTATAAAGTAATCATAGATATAGTTGTAAAAGCTGCAAAAGTTGGGATTATGACAGGGATATTACTTGCATTTGCAAGAATCATTGGGGAAACTGCACCATTACTTTTTACATCTGAAACGAGTAACTACTTTAGTCTTGATTTGACTGAGAGTTTTCCATCTCTTACAGTTAGTATCTATGACTTAGCAAATGAACCAGAAGAGTCTAGCCGTGATTTGGCTTGGGCAGCTTCATTTATACTTACAGTTTTAGTTTTAGTGATAAACTTAACTGGTAGATTTATTACACGAAATAAAAAACAATAACTATATAAATTAAGGAAATTTAATGCCAATTATGAATATACAAAATTTTTCATTTACTTATGCGGGGGTGGATCATCCATCTCTTAAAAATATAAATATGAAAATAAGAAAAAATCAAATTACATCGTTGATCGGTCCTAGTGGTTGTGGTAAATCTACACTTCTTAGAAGTATGAACCGCATCCATGACCTTTACCCTGGTAATAAATACGATGGTAAGATAGAACTTTTACATGAAGAAACTAATATAATGGAAAATATATTAGACATTAAAAAAGAGAATGAATTTATAGAACTTCGTCAAAAAGTTGGTATGATTTTTCAAAAACCAACACCATTTCCAATGAGTATATTTGACAATGTAGCTTATGGTCTTAAAATAGCAGGTATAAAAAATAAAACTGAATTAGAGGGTAGAGTTGAATCAGCACTAAAAGATGGTGCATTATGGAAAGAGGTTCATGATAGACTTGATAAATCTGCTATGGGGTTATCAGGTGGACAACAACAAAGACTTTGTATAGCTCGTGCGGTTGCTGTTAAACCAGAAGTTATACTTTTTGATGAGCCAACTTCAGCACTTGACCCTATTAGTACAGGGGCGATAGAAGAACTTTTAGTTGAACTAAAAAAAGATGTAAGCATCGCCATAGTTACACATAATATGCAGCAAGCATCCCGTATAAGTGACTATACAGCATTTATGTATTTGGGTGATTTAATAGAGTTTGATAAAACTGAAAATATCTTTTTAAATCCTAAAGAGAAACAAACAGAAGATTATATAACGGGGAGATTTGGATAATGATACAAAATTTTACAAATAGTTTAGATAGTATAAAAGAAAAAGTTACAAATATTGGTAATGGTTTACTAAATGCAAATGAATTAATCTTAGAAGCACTAAAAGATTGTGATACTACAAAATTTAATGATGCAAAAGCTTTTATAAAAAATATAAGTTCTAAAACAAATGAGATAGATAATGAACTAATTAAGGTTTTAGCACTCTATACGCCAGAAGCTAGAGACCTTAGACGCGTAATCGCATATATGAAAATTACAAATGATTTTTCTCGTGCATGTGCAAATACTAGAAGTTTTATAAAAGGTTTTACTGATGTATGTGCAGATGTAGATACAGAGACTATAAAAGAGTACGCATTACCGATGCAAAACTCAACTGTTAAAGCTATAAGAACAACTATAAATATGATAGCTATAGATGATATAGATGAGATACAAGAGTGCTATAATGATGTTTTGATAGAAGAAAATAAAACTGATGACCTTTATGAGATGATAGAAGCGAATTTGCATAAAATTGCAAAAGAGTTAGATGAGTTTGAAAAATTTTATAGAATGTTAAAAGCATTAAGAAAAAGTGGAAAAATTGCAGACAGAGTTTCAAGCATAGCTAATTTGCTTGTTTATATCCAAGTTGGTGGAAATTTTCATAGATAAGTGAAAGAAGTGTAGCAATGATGAAGAAGATTAGTCAAACTATTTTAATAGTTGAAGATGAGGAAGATATTTTAGATTTAATGGAATACACTCTTACTAAAGAGGGGTATGATGTTATAACTTGTATCGATACTACAAATGTTAAAAATATCTTAGATGAGGATGATATATCTTTAATCTTGATGGATAGAAACTTACCATCTGTAGAGGGTGCAAAATTTATCTCATCAATCCGTAAGTTAGGTTATAACGAACCTGTTATCTATGTAACTGCCAAAGATAGTTCTACGAATATTTTAGAAGGATTTGAAGCTGGTGGAGATGACTATATCATAAAACCATTTAATATTAATGAACTAAAAGCTAGAGTAAAAGCAGTTATAAAACGCACTACAAATAAACAAGAAATTATAAAATTTAAAGATATAACTTACAATGCTTCAAATAAAACCTTTAGTATAGAAGATGCAAATATAAAACTTACACACCTAGAACACGACTTACTTTTAGAATTTATAAAAAATAAAAATATACTTTTAAGTCGTGAAATACTTTTAGAAAAAGTATGGAAAGATTCTATAAGCAAACAGATGAAAACTGTAAATGTAGCTATAAAAAGATTAAAAGAAAATATAGATCCTACAGGTGAAAAAAATTATATAAAAGCTGTTCGTGGAGAAGGATATATGCTTTGTTAAAATTCTCTTGATTGAGTGCTGTGGAGTTAAATATTACTAGAGCTAGTATCTCTCAAATGGTAAAGAAATTTTAGTTTACACTTAACGCCTGACCCTTTTAT
>JAYEHQ010000030.1:16498-18240 GCA_034659595.1 Campylobacterota bacterium | reverse complement strand
ATCATCACAAAAAAGAATATTCCCAACACCTATTAGTATATTTTTCAATTTATTCATATATTCACCATAGGTTCATCTATATAAAACCCTTGTGAATAATCTATCTGTAACTCTTTTACTTTGTCTAAAACTGTACTAGAGTGTACAAATTCTGCTATTGTTTTTACACCTAGTTTTTTTGCAAAATCTACTATAGTTTCTACTACTAAGTAAGAGTTTTTATCTGTATCTATATTTTTTATTAGAGAGCCATCTATTTTTATTATATCTACATCTATTTTTGTTAGGTATGAAAAATTAGAGTATCCACTTCCAAAGTCATCTATGGCTATTTTTGCACCATACCTTTTAACCTCTTTGATAAATCTACTTACCTTTTCAAAATCTTCGATAGCTTCTGATTCTAACAACTCAAATGTTACTCTTGTTGATATATCGGGATTTTCTTTTAGCTTTTCTATGATAAATTCAAATATTTCACTGTTTTCTATATCTTCTACAGATAAATTTAAAGTAAACTCAAATTTATTTTCTTCAAATGCTTTAAAAGATTTTGTGATGATTGTTTTTGTTACAAGATTATAAACTTTTATTTTTTTAGTTATAGGGATAAATAAAAAAGGTGAAATCACATTTTCATCTCTATCTTTTAATCTTGCCAAACATTCATACTTTACTATCTTTGAAGTTTTATTATCTATGATTGGTTGAAAGTAAGGAATTATCCCAAAGTTTTCAACTCCCTCTCTTATCAAATCTGAAATTTGTAGATTTTTTTCATATTCATTTTCAAACTTCATTCTATCTTCATATATCCAAAAAGGAAGTCGTTTCTCTTTTGCATATTTTAGCGCCATAGATACTTTTGAAATGATATTATCATGGGTAGTATTAGCACAAGATGCTATAGTAAAATCTATATGTATTTTTATACCAACATATTCGATAATTTTTTTATTTATTTTTTCACTTATAGCACTTATATAATCTTTCAAATCATAAAATGAAAGACTATTTTCTAAAAGTATTGCAAATTCAGAACCTACATATCTATAAATATTTTCATCTTTTAATGTTTCTTTTAAATACTCAGCGATATGCTCAATCAAATAATCACCAACAACATAACCATAAAAGTTATTAATTGTCGCAAAATCATCTATAGCTATTAAGATTAATCCTGATTCTTCATTATCTACTAAATCTCTTCTTAACTGATATATGTTTGGGAGATTTGTTAAATGATCATTAAAGTACCTTTTTAAAAGCTGTCTTTGACACTTTCTTAGACTCTGCTCACAACTAGATTTATCTACACTTGAAACCATCAACTTTCCTTTTGTGCAATTTTATCACAATTTATTGTTGTAACAATTTTAAGATATATTTTTGAACAGCATGAGCTTGACTAAGAGCGTAAGAGCCAGACTGAGCTAAGATATTTAGTTTTGTGAAGTTTGCACTCTCTGTTGCAAGATCTAAATCTCTTATTTGTGATTCTGCTGCTTTTATATTTACTTGGGTGATGGAGATATTATCTACTGTAGATATAAGTTGATTTTGGACAGAGCCTAAATCTGAACGGATATGATTAAGTCTTTTTCCTGCTGATTCTACTATGTCCATAACATTCATAGCACCTTTTAGAGTAGTTACACCAGCTGTTTTGCTATTTGTAATATTTTCTATGTTCAGATTTGCATTCATTCCCATCGCACTTGCTACATCTTTATCTATGAAGC
>JAYEHQ010000030.1:11364-16398 GCA_034659595.1 Campylobacterota bacterium | reverse complement strand
CTTGATGCCAACTAATGCTTCTTCATAAGCACCCCTCTTTCCATCAATATTTTTAGGTGTAGCATTCCAAGTAGTTGGAGCTATTACTGAAAAGTTTTTTATCTTTGCATCTTCTATGTTTACAAAATGACCAAGCACACCACGAGGCACTTCTAAAAATACCCTACCCTTTGTTTGTTTATCTAACTTGTTAAAATCATGCCCATAGATAACACCACCACAAAACAGCTTCATATCACCCTCAAACTCATAACCACCACTACATAAAAAGTTTCCATTTGCTCGACCAAGTCCTGCTTTAATCTCATCACGATATGCAGATGCTAAAAGCTTCATATCTGGTAAATAAGCACGGTCTATAAAATCTTTCGCCTCTTTTATGATAAAGATGTAATCATTTAATCTTTATGGATTGAGCATATCAGCTACACTTGTCACACCACCAACTACGATGCTTTGAGGATGTGGAGTTTTACCACCAAAGATTGCTATAGCTTTAGATATATTTGTTTGAAATTTTAAAGCTTCAAGATAGTGAGAGATTAAAATAAGGTTTTGTTCAGGTGTAAGTTTATAATCCTCATGTCCCCAGTAACCATTTGAGAATGGTCCAAGTTTTCCAGCTTTTACAAATCCTACCAGCTAAAAGTCCAGCATCACGAGGGTCACGACCTCATTTTTTCATCTGTGATTCCTCATAATAAATTACATAAAATATATTTTATATAATCATATCATAAAGAATCTATACTCAATTAAAGTTTATAAATCTTTAGTGCTAATTATCCAATCAGACAAAATTTTTAAATCATTATCATTTATAGTTTTAAAAGGTGGCATAATTGCTCCTTTTGAACTTTCCCAATTGGCTTTACTTCCACTTTTAATGCTCTCGATTATCTTATCCTGTTCATCTTTATACTTAGATGCTATATCTTTAAAAGATGGACCTACTACTTTTTTATCTACTTTATGACAACCCAAACATTTGTATTGTAATGCTAGTTTTTTTCCAGCTGGAAGTGCATCGTATAGTGCTTTTTCCTCTTGTCTTTTTGTAAGATTTTCTTGTGTAAAATGCTTAAACATATAAGATGCTATCGCTTGAACTTCATCCTCTGTGACATTTCCTTTTTGTGATGGCATCAGACCATATCGTTTCAAACTCTCTTTATCACAAAATGATTTTTCAAAAGATGGATTTAGTGCATAATCACTCACAAATTCTATAGCTTTAGAACCTCTCTGACTCTCATTTGATGGCTTTACAAAACTATACACATGAAATGCTACAGCCATCATAGGTGGGGCTAGTTCATCATCAGAAACTATAGGGGGCATATGCGTATCATGACAAGATGTACATTTTGATTCTAGTAGTTTTTTACCATCCAAATTTTTAGTTGGCTTGTTTTCATTACAACCAACCAACAACAATAACAACGAAACCATGATAGATAATTTAATCATCACTTATCTCTTTTTTTTGAATCTCTGCATCTGGATCAAATTCACAACATTGATGGATGCTTTTTTGCGGATATTTTATATATTCATACCCTTGATACATAGTATATATACCAAAAATCGCTACACTAACCGCTGCCAATCTTATCATGATATTTCTAAACTTAGTTTGCTTATATAGCCCTACAAAAAATCCTAGACTAAAAAGAGCAGGAATGGTACTTACTCCAAATATAAACATAACTAAAGCACCATAAAGTGGGCTTCCTGTACTTGCTGCCGTTACAGCGAAAAAATAAACCAAACCACATGGAAGAAGACCATTTAGCATACCAAGGATAAAAAAACTCATCAATGATTTTGTATGTAAAAGTTCACGAAAAAATTTTTGATACCAAGATGCACTAGACATTGAGTGTTCTATGAGTGTTAAAAACTTAATTTTTCCTGATAGTGAAAGCCCTGTTAAGACCATAACAAAACCAGCTAGTATGAGTAATGAACCATTTGCAAGGTTATTAAACATAGCAACGCCACCAAGAAAACCAAAAATTGCACCTAAAAGAGTGTAAGTAAAAACTCTACCTATTGAGTAGAGTAGATGTGCGATTGATTGTTTTGGTTTTGACCAATTGTCTTCTATTTTTGTACTACTGTAGGCTATGATAATCCCACCACACATTCCGATGCAGTGACCAAATGAACCTAAAAATGCTATGCTTATAATAGAAAATATATTTACAGCTTCCATCTCAAAACCTTATAAGAATTAAAACATACTAAATCTAAAGTGTACAAATGAAAGTATATCTTCCATATCACTTACAACTTGTTGCATTATATCACCCTCTCTCGTTCCTGAAAAAAGTCTAGCCATGATATAACCATTCATAAGCCCTATAACAACTCTACCATCTCGTTTTTCATAAACAGAGATACTCAAAGGCATTTTTGTAGCCATAAACTTACTCTCATCTGCACTTAACATTACACCTGAAAGTTTGCCGTTACAAAACTTGATAATTTTTACTTTTCCAACATCTTCGCCACCATTTTCAAGTACCTCTTTTTGTTGGTCAATAATGTTTGTTACATGCCATCCATCTTTTTTATTTATCCTAGTTTCTAACAATGATACTGTTTTTTCAAAATCATAAGTTGAACGAACCTCTTTAAAAAACATTGTTGGAGCTGCTATTTTAAAAGCTAAACCAACTACAAAAACACTAAAAACTAAACCTAAAACCATACCTACTAAAACTGACAATTTATTCATTTATTTATTCCTTATAAAATTTTATTCTTCTATACAAATTTGTTGAGCTTTTACAGCTAAAATAGTTCTATATATAACAAAACAGACTACTAAAGATGTCAAAGTGATTAAAGCGATAGATGCTAGATATGTAACTGTGTTGTGAAATATCATCTCCATCATAAGTGTAGCTATGGTCATAGCAGCAAGTGGGAAAGTGTATGCCCACCATGAGATAAAAAACTGTTTTGTGTCGTACATTTTCATCATAAATAGAAGTAGTATAAATGTAAACAGTGCCACAAAATATAAAAACATTCCAAACATATCAAGGCTACCATCTGTAATTCTTAGATAACTGATAAAACCAACTGCTGGTGGTGCTATAAATATAAAAAATGTTGGTATAAGTTTTTTAGCTAATGGGTGATGAAAAATAAGTCTATACATCATAACTGTAAATAAAACTATCCAAAAAAACATCCCAATAGAAAAGAAAAATACAGATACAAACAAAGGAGCTGAATCTACCCCAATAATAGGCACTAAAACATTACCAACTATGGGGATAAACCACGCTGGATTACTATGAACAACTTCTAAATCATTATGTATCCAATAGCGGATAACTATAAGAGTAAATGTAAGCTGTAAAGGTGTACCAATATACCAAAGAAGTATAGATAATGTGGGAGCAAAATCATAATAAGCTATAGATAGAAGTAGAAAACTAATAGAAACAGCTGCCATAAATGAACTTTTTATGGGGTGTATAAACTCTTTTTTTACAGCATCTGTACATAAAAGTATCTTGAACATATAAGCTGTAAATATTACTAAAAAAAGTGCAGTATCGACAAAAAGAATAGTCTCATATATCACATAAGGCACATCTAAAAGATGATAAGCCTTTGCAAAAACAATAGCAAAACCAGATAAACCCATAACTATTGCAAATAGCTGTATGGGCATGTATTGAAGTGATCTCAATTTAATTCCTTTAAATAAAAGGGGAGAATTATACCCATATATCTAATCAATAATCATTATTGAATATATTTAATTTATTTATATAAGTTATAATTAATATAATATAGAATTATAATTAAGAAGCATGACTATCACACAACCACAAAATAAGGGTTTAAAAGATTCTCTTTATTATAAACAACAGGTTTTAGTTTAGTTTTATTTACCAAATATTCTAAAGGTTCTAATGTTTCATCATACTGATAAACATCCCTACTAGACTCTATCACTATAGCATGAGCTGCTGCTGTATCCCATTCTGAAGTTGGAGCCATTCTTGGGTATATATCTGCTTCTCCATCAGCTACCATACAAAGTTTTAAACTACTTCCCATACTTTTTAAACTCAAATCTGGATAGTTATTTTTCAAATTATCTATAAAAAATTTTGTATCGTTTGATTGATGTGACTTACTAGCTACTATGGTAAAAAAATCTCTATCTTGTTTTAATGGCAATTTTTGATGATTTAGATATGCACCCTCTCCTTTTTTAGCACTATACATTTTATCTATTACTGGGGCATACACTACACCTAAAACTGGTCTATCTTTATGGACTAAAGCTATATTTATAGTAAATTCACCATTTTTTTTCACAAACTCTTTTGTTCCATCTATGGGGTCGATGCACCAATAATACTCCCACGATTTTCTTTCATTATAATCAGCCTTTTTATTTTCCTCAGACAATATAGGGATAGCAGGATATAACCTAACTAAAGCTTCACAAATAATATCATTTGCTTTTAAATCTGCTTCAGTAAGTGGTGAATTATCATCTTTATACTCAACTTTAAAATCTCTTTTATAAATCTCCATAATAGCATCACTTGCTTTTAATGCTATTTTTTCTATATCTTTTATATTTATATTTTTCAAAATTATTTCTCTACCCTCTCATTAGCATACTTATCAAAAAATCCAACCTCAGTACACGCCATGCATCCGTGACCTGCTTGAACAGGCCAACTTGTTCCGCCGTTAAACTTCATAGTTGGACAATTTACAAATGCGTAAGGACCTTTCTAAAATCATCAATATTTGGTTTGATACCCACTCCAAATATCAGATAAGGATTTTGTATATCTAGTTTTTTAGTCTTTAAAAATGTAAGTTCACCATCTAACTTTTGATGCTCTACTATCTCATCTTCATAAGATATTGTGATTTTTCCACCATCGGTATAGCAAGACTCCATAGTATTTACAGCTTCTACAGATAAATCTTTTGAATACAGATGCCTACCACTCTGAAGAGTAAACTCTTTTAGACTCTTTATCT
>JAYEHQ010000030.1:0-11264 GCA_034659595.1 Campylobacterota bacterium | reverse complement strand
TAAGATATTGTGATTTTTCCACCATCGGTATAGCAAGACTCCATAGTATTTACAGCTTCTACAGATAAATCTTTTGAATACAGATGCCTACCACTCTGAAGAGTAAACTCTTTTAGACTCTTTATCTTAGGTTTTTTAAATTTATACTTTGAAATACCTTGTCCAACATTAGCATTTTTATATGTTGGATCAGCGACAATATATTTTCTTGAACCAAACTGAACACTATCCCCTTTTATGGGTATATAAAGAGCAATACTCATATGGTCTTTATATACAACTCCAACTAGATTAAAACTAAAAAATTTCTTGATTATATATGAAAATAGAACTGCCCTATCTTCAGAATCTGATTTATCATAATACAAAGTCTCTTGTGCAAACATGAATTTCTCTTTTTTAAATTGCTCTTCATCACTTTGATATACAAACGCATTTTGAACAAAATGCAATACAAAGTTCAAAGCTGTACTAGCCTTTTTCCTATCAAGATATTCTTTCAAGCTTTTAGCAATTGACTGATACGAAATATCATCAAGTGGAGCTTTGAAAAAAACATCACTTTGAGCCTGTGGATATGTAGCCATAAAATCTATCAAATTTTGGTTATATTTATATTTTATAATATATTCATTAGAATATTCTTTAAATTTTATATCTTTTTCTTGAATATCTAAACTAAGTTTAGGTAGCTTTTCTAAAGATAAATCAAATGAATTATTTGCATCTGGATAGTCTTGGTCATAAGTATAAATCACTCCTCGCTCAGTTGAAGAATCTAAAATATAAAAATCTTTATCATCTATATTATAACGGGGAGTATAATTTAAACTTTGTTTAGTTTGAAATATCAAAGCGATATGTTTTTTCAAAATACCAGCCCTAACTTTATAGCCCAATTTATTAAGCATAAACCATGTAAAAAGTTTTGAATTATCTCTTTCTAAAAATATCTCATCTGATATTTTAGAGATTAGTAGATATAAACCCCAATCATTTAAGTTCATCTCATCTTTTAACTGTTCGATTTCACTTAAAAGATAAGCATATTCTGTGGAAGATGCTGTAGAGAAAAAATTTCCAATACCCTTTTGAGATTGAGGATAAAATTTAGCATTTTGAAGTCTGTCTGGAATATTAAAAGATAAAGGTGTTGAAAAAAAATCAATAACTATATCTTTTTCTACAAGTTTTCTAATTGATTGCTCATAAATTTTCTCTTTTGAGATTACAATCCTTACTTTAGGACCTACAGCTTTTATCTTTTTTTGTCTTAATGAAGATATAATTTTAGGCTTTTTAACTTCATATATCACATTGTCAGACATCGGCTCATAAGTGTTCCATTGCTGATTTAAGAAAAAACTAGACCCACCAGTAGGCTTAACAGCAATACTTTTAAAATCCTTAAAAGTTTCTGCTCCAAGAGATGTAAATAAAAAAGATAACCCTATACTAAAATGGCCAAACAGCTTCAACCATTTTAGTTCCCCAACCTTGATCAGTAGCACGGTCAACATCTCCTTGTGTATTATAAAAAATTCTAGCATCACTCATTTTAGCAGAATCTACTTGATTGTCTTGGTCAATATCATAAGGTCTGATAACTCCACTTATTTGAACAATTTGTTTTTGTTTATCTATGAGAAGTTCCCGTTTTCCAGATATAAAATAATTTCCATTTTCCATAACTTTAACTATTCTAGCCGTTATAGTTGTTGTAAATTTTGCATCTTTTGTAGCAACACCCTGACCTGCAAAATTACTTACACTTTTAGATTCAAACCCTAAATCTGTATATGGATTTAATTTACCAGCTAAACCCAGCATACCACCACCTGAAAAAACTCCACCACCAAGTGTAGAATCATCAGCCTCACTTAGTTTTTTCTGTGATGAAGAGGAACTTTGTGCATTTTCTGATATGACAACTGTAACAATATCATTAACATGCATTGCTTTATGATCTGAAAACAGAGGATTATCTCCCTGACCAAATATACTTCCAACTGAAGAAAAATCTTTCTCATCTTCACGAGAGGGCATCTGTTCAACATACTTAGGTGGCTCAAAACTTATCTCTGGATCTGCTAAATTTGCTGTACATCCTGTACTGAAAATTATAACGAACGAAGATAGTAATATTATTAATATATTTTTCATGCTATAATACTAGCAAATTTAGTTCCAATAAATGAGGATATAATCAATGAATTTAAGAGAAACAATCAACCAAGATTTAAAAAATGCTATGAAAGCAAAAGAAACAAAAAAAAGAGATGCTCTTCGCCTTTTAACAAGTGCTTTTAAACAAATAGAAGTAGATGAAAGAAAAGAATTAAGTGATGATGATGTTACAAAAATAATCCAAAAACAAGTAAAAAGTCGTAACGATGCAGCTACTCAGTACAAAGAAGCTGACCGTGAAGACCTAATGCAAATAGAACTAGATGAGATAGCTGTTTATATGCCTTACTTACCAGCACAACTTAGTGAAGAAGAGTTAACAGAAACTGTAAAAGCTGTTATTGAAAAAGTTGGAGCTACTACTATGAAAGATATGGGTAAAGTTATGGGAATGGCTTCAAAAGAATTAGCTGGAAAAGCTGATGGAAAACGCATCAATGAGTGTGTAAAAGCACTACTTTCTTAAACATAAAGCCTATTTTTAGGGCTTTAGATTCTTTAAACTATCGGAAGTGGGATTGAAATCCCACTTCCGATAAATATTAAATTTAAAATAATTCTAAATAAACTTAAACATCTACTAAACCAAACATCCAAAGAGGTACTTTAAATTTATTTGTAGTAGTATCCACATCTATAGCTAAGTAACTTTTTTCTATATTCTTTATTTGTTCAAATTTTTTATTTTTTCCGCCTACTTCATAGATAATACCATCAGCTATAAAATCTCCAATATTACTATAATAAATATTTTTAAAACAACTTACAAAGAATGTCTCCCTAACGGTTCCTATCTCAATTGGTATTTTTTGATCATCACTTAGTGTATAAAGTATATTTGTATTTTTAAAAAAAAGTTTTTCTGGTTCTTTTTTAATATAAAAAACCAAAAAGCCAAAGAGGTATCCTATTGCCATGCCCTATCTCAATATCATCAGCTACTACATAACTATCTGGTATATCTTTTACCTGCTTAAACTTCTTATTTTTTCCGCCAACCTCAAAAGTGTATTTCTCATCTATTAAAAAATCACCTTTTTTAGGTATGGTTAAATTATGCTTTACTTTTAACATACTAGTAAAAAACACCTCTCTACTTGTACCTATATTGTGAGCATCACAATATGCAAAGTGTAAATTTGTATTGTTTAGATATATTTTATCGGGTTTTGTAAAAATATTATCACCTTTTGTTTTTGCTCTTATGGTGTTAAATACTTTAGCACGATTAAGGTACTCTAAAAATCTATAAAGCCCTTTATAATTATCTTGCATATTCATCTTTACTAACAACTCTTTTAGATTTGGAGTATATGGATGTGATGCACAAATAAGTCTCACTAGTTTTTTAAGATTGTTAATACTGTCATATTCTATTGGAAAGATTGAGGGTATATCTACTTCTATAACTGTATTTATAGTTTCATTTAATCTTATTAGGTAATCATCTTTATCTTCAAAATAAAATGGATAATATCCGCTTTTGATATACTCTTTAAATAGAAGTGTTAGGTTAAATTTATCTAAAAGTTCATAGGCTATATCTTGATGATTTTGTAGTATCTCTTGGAGTGTAAATTTAGGTAGTGTTATGTTTTTGCTCAATTCAATAAACTCTCTAAAACTAAGCCCTTCCACCTCATAGACGATAGCCCTTCTACTAAGATCTGCTTTGGCATTGTCAAGTTTTAAAGCACTACTTCCACTAAAAATCACTTTCAAATCAAGTATATCATAAATCTTTTTTAACTCAATTTCAAAATTTTTGTATTTATGAATCTCATCTATGATTAGGACTTCACCCTCCTCTTTTGAGAAAGCCTCTGCAACTTCATATAAAGATGATATAGTTATAATGTCTGCACTAATATAGAGTTTTTTACTAAATGGCAAATCTAACTCTTTGAGGTATTGGATTAAAAAGGTAGTTTTTCCTACACCTCTTGCTCCTATTATCCCTACTAATTTTTTATTCAAATTTAGATTATGAAAATATCTTTTATATTTAAAATCAACTTTTTTAAATAATTTTCTTTGATAGTTTTTTAACTCTTCTAGCATCATTAAGCCCTATTTTTAATAGTTTTATTATCATAACAAAATTAGACTTACAAACCTATTTTTATATCTAATAATTAGATTTAGGAGTCTAATAACTACCAATAATATTTTAAATACCATCTTCTAACTCCATTTTTGTAAAATTTTCGGTATCGCCATTATCAAATGATGTCAAAAGTAATTTTGCAGTATGTAAATCAACTTTTGCTTTTTTTAGTAGAATTTCATATTCATCTATATCAAGGCTTAAAGTATTTCTAAATAATAAAAGTCAATTCAAATAATGTGCCATTTTTTAAACTAAATTGTACATTGCTTGATTGCAATTTATTAGCAAACTCTTTTACTAAATTTAATCCCAATCCATCTGAATTTTTATTTGGAATAAATCCAATTCCATTATCTTGTATAGTTAAATTTATGACATTATCTATCTCTTTAAACTCTAAGTTTATCTTACAATCATTTTTAGAATTATGATGCTTTATAGAGTTATTTAATACTTCATTTATAATGATACCAAGTGCCATTGCTTCATCCATCGTTAAATAAATATTTTCTATATTGTGAGTTATTTTTATATTTTCTTTTGCATATACTTTTTTAGTTTCCTCAATTATCTTTAAAATATACTCTTCTGCTCGTATTTGAGATAAAGTTTCTGATTTATACAAAAACTGATGCACTAATGACATAGATTTTATACGATTGATTAACTCTGAAAAAGAGATTTTATCTTGTTTATTAATATATTTAGATGATTCAAAATACAACATACTGATCACTATTTGAAAGTTATTTTTAACTCTGTGATAAACCTCTTTTAGTAATAATTCCTTATCCTCTAGTAATCGTTGAATTTCGTTTGTTCTTATTTTCACCTCATTTTTTAGATATTGTTCATTTGAATTTTTAAACTTTATTAATTCATTTTGTATTCTTATTTTCTCTTTTTGTGCTTCACTAAATTTATTTGCCAATAAGAGATTAAAAATAAGGATTTCAAAAAACGAACCTAAAATAAAAGCATATCTATTTATATCATTAATCTCCAACAAGCCATTTACCATAGATGACATCATGATAACAGTTGTTATGTAAAACATCATCGTAAAAAGATAATAGTGTGCTTTTGAGATATTTTTAAAATATGACCTTATAGCTGTATATAACAATACTAAATATGTAATCAATGAAAGCAACGATATTTTAGGAATCCAAGTGTTAAAATCAATAAAACATAATATTTCTAAAATAATAAATGCTAAAACAAGCCCTTGAAGTAACTTGTATATATGAGGTAAGGTCTCTTTAGTATGTAAAAAATTTGCAGTAAATAGTATGAGAGAGATAACCAATAGTGGTGTAAAAAAATACAACTCATGATGCCATGGGGCTAATCCTAAATACAAATCAAGACCACTAAATGCAAGTACAAATATAATACTAAACACAACATAACTCACATAATACAAATAGATTTTTTCTCTAGTCGTAAATAATAAAAATAGATTAAAACATATTATGATAAATAACCCACCAAAATAAAACAAATAAATAGATGTAGAAAAAAGCTGTTCTTTTATAACAGTATTTTGATTTTTATGAATTTCTAATGCACCATACTGTGTAAACTTCGCATCTAGTTCAAGATAAAAAGTTTTAGTTTCATTTGGTTTTATTTTTAGTTCAAAACTTGGGTGTATGTCACTTAAAAATCTTTTATCTAGTGGTGTTAAAAGATTAGCTGAATTTTTAATCCAACTACTGTTTTTATATTCATAAAGTGATACATACTCAAAAAAAGGCTCTTTGAGATATAAAATGAAACTATCATCTGTACTGTTATTTGTGATAGTAAACTTAAGCCAACTGTTAGACTTAATATAACCTAATGCAAATTTATTTTTTATCTCTTTGTCAAATTTAACTTTTACTATATCTTCAATCTGCAACGCTTTACTTTTATCTTGATAATAAGGTAGTGAAAAGTTATCTAACTTAACCGTATTATCAGTTATAACTATATCACTAAAAAGGATAGTCGCAAAAAATACAAAAATAAATAATAATTTTTTCAAAATACTAAACCCTTTTTAAATTAATTATCTATCACTATAGATTCCACAAGCTCCCATCCATGAAAAATAAGCACAACTTTTCTTAACTTTTTGCCTTGATTTAAAAACTTAGTTACTAACTCATCTTTAGCATATTCATCTACTTGTTGTTTTGCTTCTTCTATAAATACTTTTACTTTTTTTTGGTTTAGTTTTTCACTTCTTTTTATATATTTTAACTCTACTAAACCAACATAATCTACATAAGGATTTAATGGTTTTAAAAATATATCAGCAAATCCTTTATTTAGTTCTAATTCACTTTTAATTACATAATATGGTGATAGTGATAGATAAGCTAAATACATAGATTTCACAGTTTGTTCATTATATATATAATCTCTAATCCCTGTACTTCTTTTTATCTCATCTGCTAAAAACTTAAATACTTCTATATCTCCATCTGTTGCAAACTTTATGAGATGTTCAGATAGTCTAGCTGTTTTTATATTAAAGAGATTTTCTAATTCTAAAGAATCTTTTAGAAAATCTATATCTATCCGTTTTATAGTTTCATTTGGAATTTTAAAATTTATTTGTAGTTTTGCATCTTTTATAGTTATTAGCCCTAAATAAAAAAGTAATGATTTAAAGTTCTCCTCTTTAGAAAGGTTTAATGCACTAAAATCTTGTACAAGATTTGTGAGAGATATACTCTCTCCAGCTATTAAGGTGTTAAGCGTTGAAAAGTTTCCATTTAATTTACCATCTGTATAGATTATATCTCTTAGTTTGGAATAGTCACTTCTTACATTTATATCTATTAACTCTTTTGGACTTTTGTTAAATCTAGTATAATAGTCAAGATAATAGAGTGCCATATCTGTATTGTAAACAGTATGTTCAATATCCTCACTAAATCTATAATTATTATACCACTCCTGCATAAGTGACATATCTATATCTTTAAGTTTATAATACTCTATCATCTCATCTAGTTCAGAGTTAGTAACACCTACAAAATCATTAAACTCAGGATTTAAAGAGATATTTTTACCAATATTAAATCCACTAGTAACATCATACGATGTCATTGGAGTTACCCCTGTTATAAATATCCTTTTTATTGGAGAATTTTCCATACCTGTACCAGATTTTAGAGTTGTAAAAAACTGTTTAAATAGTGCTGTTTTATTGGCTATGATTTTATTATAGTTGGTTTTATTTTCTAGTAAAAGTTTATTTGAAAAATTATCGTATTCGTCTATTAAAATATAAATATTTTTATCATTCTCTTTTTGTAAATAATCAAATAAAATTTTTAAAATATCTATAGGATTCTCTGAAGAAATATCTAAAGACAACTTATATTTTTGTAAAAAAGTATGAATTGTTGATTTTATGTTTATAGTAAAACTCTCTTCAACTCTACTTGTATCTACAGCACTAAAATCAAACTTTAAAACAAGATAACTATTTGCCTCTTTAGTTCTATTTTTTAGTATATAAGTATCTTTGAATAAATCATTAAATTTATCTTTATAATAAACATCATAATAATAATGCAACATAGATATAGCAAGACTTTTTCCAAACCGTCTAGGGCGAAGAAACATTAAAAAACGACTCTCATCCTCTATCTTTTCAATAAAACTTGTTTTATCTATAAAATAATAGTCTTGTTCTTTTATAAGTTTATAGTCACTAATCCCGTAAGGTATTTTTTTCATCTCTTTGCACCTGTAATCATAATAAATATATTATATCTAAGTTATTTGATACAATATTACGAAGCTTAAGAAGCTATCATGGCTAATTAACCCTTTTTTAAACAATATCCTAATCCTACTATATTTTCTATATTTAACAATGGTGTTTTTTTACGAACTCTTGAGATAGTATCTCTTATAGTTGAGTGTGTAACGGTTTTGCTATCCCATACATACTCTAAGAGTGAATCATAAGAGATATTTTGATTTAGATTTAAACAAAACAGATGAAATATAAGCATCTCTTTTTTTGTAAACTCCACTACAGCATTGTCTATTGTTAAAGTTCTTGTTTTAAAATTATACAGATAATTATTTGCTAATTCAATAGTTGTAGATGCTATCTGATGTGATGAGGCTTTGTTGACATGGGAGATGATAGTTAAGGCTACATTTAAAGTAGCTTCTAAATCATTCTCATCAAATGGTTTTATCAAGTAACCATAAAGATTTGTCTCCCCTGCTTCTTTGATTGTTTCACTATCCCCATAGGCGGTTATATAGATGATAGGTATAGGTCGTGTTTGATTTATAATAGTTGCACATTGGATGCCATCAATAGCACCATTTATATTTATATCCATAAAAACTAAATCAATCTCACCCTCTTTTACTATCTCGATAGCTTCATTAGCAGTTGAAACGATTGTTATGGTCTCATGATTTAGCGTTATCAGTACATCTTTGATGAATTTTGCAGTTATAAACTCATCTTCTACTATTAAAATATTATAATTCTTACCTACCATTAGATACCTTTGTAACATTTTCTTAACAAAATTATATCAGAAATAACAAGTAATTTTTCCGTCACCATTTAGTCAGCGATATGTTAATATTTAATATGCTAAATTACCATTTAAAAAATGCTTTATCAGATTTAAAAGAGTTAGTAAAAATAACAAACCTAGATATTGAAGATATAAAAAAATCTAATAATTATCCAAAGTTTAACAGACTAGCACTCAAAGATGAAAAACTAAAAAACTTAAAATATAAAAAAACCATGATTGATTCTAAAATATCATCTTTAATAAATAAAAATCCTACTACAGATTTAACAAAATTACCAAATAAACACCAAAACAACACTTTAAATGAACTACAACATGAACTTAGAAACCTAAAAGAAGTTAATCATAAATATACAAAAATTCTTTTAACTACTAGTGTTTTGTATAATGATTTTTTGGATGAGTTAGTTTCTTAATTTAATTCTTTTAGATATAATTTAAACATAAAAACTCCTATAAAATACAAAAATATCCGCTCAAAAGCATTCAAAGGAAAGATAGTGAAAAAAATACCTTACGGACAAGCAGATTATAAAAATATAAAAGAAAATAATTATTATTTTATAGATAAAACAAAGTTCATAGAAAAACTAGAAAATTTAAATGAAAGTTATCTTATCTTTTTAAGACCTAGAAGATTTGGTAAATCTCTTTTTATCGCGATGCTTGAAGCATATTATGATAAAAATTATAAAAATGATTTTAATATGATGTTTGGGGATACTTATATTGGGAAAAACACAACAACTCTTGCTAATAAATATCTAATTATGAGATTTGATTTTAGTGGGATTGATGTTAATGATGTTGAAAATGATTTTAGATATTATTTAAAACTTACTTTAATTAGTTTTACACAAAAATATAAACTAGGTATTGAGTTTGAAAATAACAACCCTATTTCAATGTTTAAAACTATTTTTGAACATCTTACTAAAAATAGATTAGAGTTAATGATTTTAATAGACGAATACGACAACTTTGCAAATAAACTACTTTTAAGAGAAAAAACTGAGTATCTAGGATTAGTTAGTGAAAAAACAGCATCATTTAAACAGTTTTTTACAGTTCTAAAAACAGCCACAAGTGGAAATGATTCATCTCTAAAAAGAATGTTCATAACAGGCGTAACACCTATGACTATGTTTGATGTAACAAGTGGATTTAACATAGGGAGTAATATTTCGCTCGATGCAAACTTAAATGATATGATTGGGTTTAATGAAGAGGAAGTAGATGAGATACTTGATTACTATAAATTAGATATTGATAAAGATATATTAAGAGAGTGGTATAATAACTATAACTTTAGTGAAGATACAGATAAAAAAGTATTTAATACAGATATGATTTTGTACTTTATAAATAAATATCAAAAAAATAATAAACTTCCAAAAGAGATGATAGATATAAATGTAAGAAGTGATTACTCAAAACTTAGAAACATAGTTTATACAAATAAAAAACTAAATGGAAACTTTGAAACACTTCAAACTCTTATAGCAGGTGATAGTGTATCTGTTTCAAATCTTGTACAAGACTTCTCAGCTCTAAACCTTGAAAAATCAAATAACTTTAAATCTCTTATGTTTTATTTAGGACTTGTTACCATCCAAAGTAGAGAACTTGATTTAAATTTAAAAATACCTAATGAAACAGTAAAAAGAATAGATATAGATTTTTTAAGAGATACTTTAAGCTTAGAAAAAGTATTTAAACTAAATACTGATAAACTTGAAGAATATTTAAAAATATTTGCATTAAATGGAAATCTAAAAATATTCACTTATTTAGCAGATATGATAAAAGAGAACACAGGAATAAGAGATTATATCTATAAAGAACAAAGTGTAAAATCAATGTATATAGCTTACTTGTCTTTAAGTCCATATTATATAATTAAAAGTGAATTAGAACTCAATAAAGGGTTTGTAGATATTTTAATAAAACCATTTAATCCTTATGTGAAATTCGTAGGGCTTTTAGAGTTTAAATATATAAATAGAACAGATAAAGCAGACAAGAAAACTATAGAAAAACTAAAACAAGAAGCAATAGACCAACTCAACAAATACGAAAATGATTCTCTTATAACAGACCATACAGATAAAGGTTTAGGACTTAAAAAAGTTGTACTTATTTTTCATGGGTGGGAGATGCTTGTTTGTGAAGAAGTTTAGTTTTTAGTTATTTTTCATCAAATTAAAAACTTTTTGTAACTAATCACCCTATAAAAGCATCCTATTTTCCGTCACCATTTAGTCCCTCAGATAGTGTAACTATAGATATTAAAGATGATTATCGCTCTGATCAAGAGATTTATAGTGGTACATATTCAAGTGGTAAAGAGTTACCAGCTGGACTACATATAAATCGTATGACAGGTCAAATAA
>JAYEHQ010000029.1:0-4054 GCA_034659595.1 Campylobacterota bacterium | reverse complement strand
ATCAAATCCATCTCTGAGTTCATCTATACGCCACTGTGCTATATCAAATCCCACTACTTCATATTTTTCACTAAATGCATGTGCTAATGGTAGCCCTACATATCCTAAACCTATTATTGCTATTTTATCCATTATTTATTCTCCATTTTAAAAAAATCTAAATACCAATCTACAAAATTATCTATCCCATCTTGGATAGGAGTAGCTGGTTTATAGTCTAAATCCTCTACAAGGTCTGTTACATCTGCAAAAGTTGCTGGAACATCACCTGCTTGAAGTGGCATCATATTTTTTTCTATTGTTTTTCCTAGTTTATTTTCTATGGCAGTTATAAAATCCATAAGTTTTACAGGGTTGTTGTTTCCTATGTTATAAACTTTATATGGTGCTGATGATGTAGATACTCTACCATCTACTCCATTCCAATTTTCATCTTTTTTAGCTGGGTTATCTATAACTCTTATAACACCCTCAACTATATCATCTATATAAGTGAAATCTCGCAACATATCACCATTGTTAAATACATCAATAGTTTTACCTTCAAGAGCTGCTTTTACAAATAAAAATAGTGCCATATCTGGTCTTCCCCATGGTCCATACACAGTAAAAAATCTAAGTCCAGTTGTACTTATATCGTAAAGATGACTATATGTATGAGCCATAAGTTCATTTGACTTCTTAGATGCTGCATATAAAGATATAGGATGATCAACGCTATGTTCTGTAGAAAATGGCAATGCTTCATTCAGACCATATACAGATGAACTAGATGCATAAGAAAGATTTTTTACGCCATTATGCCTACAGCATTCTAAAATATTTATAAACCCAACAATATTACTGTCTATATATGCATCTGGATTCGTTAAAGAGTATCTAACACCAGCTTGAGCTGCAAGATTACAAACTGCATCAAACTTTTCAGTTTCAAAAAGCTTCATCATAGCTTCTTTATCTTCAAGATTTAATTTAATAAATTTATAATTTTTATCTGTTTTTGAAGTTAAAAGCTCACTATATTCTATATCTTTACCAGCTTCAAGAGTATCGACTATACCACCTCTTTGAAGTCTTCCATATTTTACATTTTGGTCATAATAATCATTTATATTATCTAAACCAACTACTTCATCACCTCTAGCCAATAATTTTACCGCTAAATGGCTACCAATAAATCCAGCTGTTCCCGTTACTAAAATTTTCATTATATCCCTTTTAATTTTTCTTTCAATATCTTTTTACCTGATTCAACTCCAGGCTGATTATAAGCATCTATATACATAAACTGTGCTACTACTGATGTTAAAAGTTCATACTCATACATAAGTCTTGCTATACTTTTTTCAAAAACACCATCTATTGTTATTACATCACACGGTATATCATTCAAATCATTTATAGACTCTATTGTAGCATCTGCTTGTTTATTTATAAGTAAAGAAAATTTTAAATTTTCAAGATAATCCAATTCTTCTAATCCATCTAATTTAACACTTGGAATTTCTAATTGACTATCAAAATCTTCTATTTTTATAACAGTTACAGTTTTATCTCTTTTACCCTCTATTATAAGTTGTAAAAAAGAGTGTTGGTCTATCGGTCCTATAATTCCTATGGGGGTTAAACCTTGCTTTGTTTGATTTATATCAATCTTACCTAAACTTTCACCCCATAGCTGAATATACCATTTGTTAAAACCCTCTAATCTTGATGAATAAGAAAACACAACATTTATATTAAACTTATTTTTATACTCAACAAAAAATCTAGCTTTATTTAAAATCCTATCGTAATCATCTTTTTGCTTAAAAAAAGAATCATATACATCTCTAGCACCTTCTAAAAGTTCATCTATATCTATTCCAACTATTGCGAGTGGTAAAAGCCCTACAGTAGAAAAAACTGAAAACCTTCCACCAACATTTTTAGGAATATCAAAACTTGTGATGCCATTTACTTTTGCAAAATTATTTAATTTCGAATCATATTCTGTAATTATTAAAGTGTTTTCTTTGTCACATTTTACAAGTGAATTTATATATTTAAAAATAGATATAGTCTCAACAGTAGTACCAGACTTTGATATAACTATAAAAAGAGTATCTTCCAAATCAATAACTTCTATTTTTGATTTCAATTCGATAGGATCAGTACTCTCTAAAAAATATAATTTTTTCTCTAATTTTTTTGAATGTTTTAAAAACTTATATATAGCATAAGTTCCAAGTGTACTACCACCTATACCAATCACCACTATATTTTTCTGTTTTACACTTTTAGCATACTTTTTAAATTCAGTTGTATCTTGATGAACTAAATTATAATAACCTATATTCTCTTTCTCTTTTACTATTGTTTGAAAAATATCTTCATCAGACATAGTAGCATTAAAATTATGTGTATAGTCCATCTAAATCCCCTCTTTAAGTCTTAAAAATACTGGAAATCTAGGATTCCCTTTTGAAGTTAAACCATAATACTTAAATGTTATTATAGCACCTATTTTTGGTGGTATATTTCTTTGATTGTTATTTAAACCAGAACCTATCTTTATAATTTGCATATTTTGCATTCTACAAGATAAAGAACCAACTAAACCATCATATTTTCCATGACCTTTATTGTAGCCTACTATTTCACATTCAGCATCTATATAACTCTTAAGTTTAAGAGAATTATTATTTCTACCACTATAGTAAGATAAATTTGAGTCCCGTACAACTACACCCTCACCACCTTTTTTCTCTATCTCTTTTAAAAAAATATCTAAATGATTTTTATCTTTAATTTCTATCTGTTTTACAATTTTAATATATTTTGTTTTATTTACTAAAGATAGTCTTTGAGGTAAAGTACCATTAGCATCTGGAACTTCAAAAATATTATATGTAATATTATTCCAACCATTATGTGGCTTTTTTTTATTTACTATAGAAACTATATTTGAAAAATCACCTCTAGTAGTCCATAATTCCCCATCTAGTTTATGTTTTGGAAAGTCTTTTATAAAAAAATTAGGTACTTGAAATTTTTTGCCATTTCTCGAAATAAGTTGCTTGCCATCCCAATAAGCTCTAATGCCATCAAGCTTTTCACTCATATACCAACCAGTTACATTAATATCATCCGAATATTTATTTAATAAAAATAGATTAGGCTTATCTGCAAATAAAGATACAAAAATGGTTAGTAATATGAAAAACTTCATCTAAACTATTTCAATTTATCGTAAAAATAATTAGTCGCTTCTACAAAACCATCTACAGAACCACAATCAAATCTTTTACCTTTAAATTTATAAGCTAAAACTTTGCCTTTTTTTGCTTGTGTAAGTAAAGCATCTGTTATTTGAACTTCCCCACCACGACCAGCTGGAGTTTCTCTTAAAATATCAAAAATATCTGGAGTCAAGATATAACGACCTATAATTGCTAAGTTTGATGGTGCATCTTTTGGCTCTGGTTTTTCAACCATATCATTTACTTTGATAAGATCATCTTTTATAAAATCACCAGCTATTACACCATATTTTTTAGTATCCTCTTTTGGAACTTCTTCAACTGCCACAATTGAGCATTGATGTTCATCATAAAGTTTTATCATTTGAGATAATACACCTTCATCTTCACTATCACATAAATCATCAGCAAGTATAACAGCAAATGGAGCATTGCCTATAAGTACTTCACCTGTAAGTATTGCATTACCCAAACCTTTCATCGCTGTTTGTCTAGTGTATGAAAATGTACATTTATCTTTTAATTCTTTTAATTCTTCTAAAAGATTTTCTTTAGATGTACCTTCTATCTGATGTTCTAACTCATAACTTGTATCAAAATGATCTTCGATAGCTCTTTTTCCACGACCAGTAACTATTGCAATTATATCAATATTAGCATCTACTGCTTCACTAACACCATACTGTAATAGTGGCTTTGTTAACACTGGCAACATCTCTTTAGGTATAGCTTTTGTAGCTGGAAGAAACCGTGTTCCATAACCTGCAGCTGGAAATAAACATTTTTTTACTTTTTTAATCATCTTAATTACC
>JAYEHQ010000028.1:0-18925 GCA_034659595.1 Campylobacterota bacterium | reverse complement strand
ACACCATCCATAGGTGTTCTAATCTCATGAGACATATTTGCTAAAAAGTTACTTTTTGCTCTTGTTGCATCCTCTGCTTTTATTTTAGCTTCTTCTAAATCTTTTGTTCTTTCTTTAACTTTTTGTTTTAATTGTGTTTTATCTAAAGAGATAGATTTAAAATCTTTTTTAATCACTAATCCACTTTTACTACTAAAAACTTTATTTATTCTTTGCGTAATAAATTCAGGCTCTATCCCTATCTCAACAACACCGACAAGTTCATTATTATAAAATATTGGGGTAACTACCCTATAAGTCATTTTTAATTTACCCACTTCAAAACCACATTGGCGTTTTTGAGTTGAGATAGTGTCTAATATAATTTTTCTTTTTTTATTTAATTTATCTCCATACATCTTAGGTTTATGTACACGAAGAAAAGTACTACCATCTGTTAATCTAAAAGACATAATTTTTTAAAAAGGATTTTGTTTAGTCATTCTTTGAAATTTATTATTTGTTAAAGAGTATAGTAGTTCTCTATCTTTATCGTAAAAAGCTTTCTTTATTATATCTGCATCAAGAAGTATATTTGATTTAATTATAGTGTCATTTTGAAGCTCACTCAAATATAAATCGAAATTTTTCTGTATATGTTCAACTTGAACATTAACATCATGCTCAATATCATCTTCAATAAACTTATACTGACTATATGAAATTATCACTCCAAACAAAACAATAATAAAAAATGATATAGAGATAACTATCAGCTTAATATTTTGTAATTCTTTTGTTTTATCCATAATTATTTCCAATAGTTAAATTATTTAGATTATGCCTTTGTAAGAATTTAATAGGGCTTAAATCATCCAATACTTTAATAGTGTTCTCATTGCATAGTTGATATAATTTGCAACTTCATATTTAAAGGGATTTTACAAAGTGCGAGAAATAATTGAAGAGAAATTTTTAGATGTGTTAGAACAAATAGATTCTCAATTAACAGTACCAAGATTAACAAACGATGTTGTATTACTTGAGAGTGGTTTAGATTCATTGGGGTTTGCCATACTAATTGCAACTTTAGAAGAGGAACTTGATTTTGACCCATTTACTATGATGGATGAACCTATATACCCCACCACATTTGGTGAGTTTGTAGATATTTATGAAAAGATAAATCCAAATAAATAAAATATGAAAAATCTGTTAGACATAATCACTAAAATATCAAAAGATAAAAATAAAATCGCATTTATTTGTGAAGATAAAATTATCAAATATTTAGATATTTTAGATATTTACAAGCAAAATAAGATAATTATAGATACTCTAAAAGGTAAATCTGTTTGTATTAGAAGTAGGCAAACAGATGAATTTATTTTATTATTATCACTACTTGATGGATTTGTAGAGAAAATATTATTTTTACCTAGTGATATTGATGAAAAATTAATAGATAATTATTATGAAAAATCATCTATAAACTATGAAGTATATATGAAAGATAATAAACTTTCTTATAATGTTTTAACTAAAAATAAAAATAAAAAAAATGTTATTCAAACTAAATGGATTATCCCTACATCTGGTACAACCTCAACACCAAAACTCATATCTCATACTTTAGAGAGTTTAACAAGAACTACGAAAAGTGATACTAATATCGGTAATAAATTTATATGGGGATTAGTTTTTGATATATATAGATTTTCTGGTATTCAAGTGTTTTTGCAATCATTACTAAGTGGCTCAAAACTTCTAATACCAACATCTCATCTAAATCTTGAAAATAATCTTACTTTTTTTATAAAAAACGGTTGTAATATCATATCTGCTACACCATCTTTTTTTAGAAAAGCTTTAATGTGTAAAAGTATAAATGAATTAAAATTAAACTCCATAACACTTGGTGGTGAAATTGTAGATCAACATATAATAAACGGACTAAAAAAAATATTTCCAAATGCATCTATTAGACATATCTATGCATCTACTGAAGTTGGTGTTGGATTTTCTGTAGTTGATGGAAAAGCTGGATTTTCTAAAAAATATTTGGATGATGGTGTGAATGGGATAAAACTAAAAGTAAATAAAGAGGGTATTCTTTTAATAAAACCAAACCATACATATAATGAGTATATAGATAGTGGTGATTTGATAAAAATAGAAAATGATAGAGTATATTTCTTAGGTAGGGCATCTGGAGCTATAAATGTAGGTGGCAATAAGGTACAACCAGAAGAGATAGAAAATATATTACTCAATTGTAACCTAGTACATAGTGCTTTCGTTTATGCTAAAAATAATCCAATAATGGGTTCATTAGTCTGTGCAAATATTGTTTTAAAAGATAATAAGACTGATAAAATAAAAACAAAAAAAGTTATAATAAATTTTTGTAAACAACATTTAGAAAATTTTAAAATACCTGCTTTATTAAAAATAGTAGATGATATAAAAATAACACAAAGTGGTAAATTAAAGAGGTAAGCACAATAAAAATTTAATTAGAATTGGGATACTGATGTTTTTTAGAACACTTAAAATATTAACAAAAGAGGTGAATATATGGATTTAGTTATAGTAACTGGTGCTTCAAAAGGGTTGGGTTTAGCAATTTGTAAATCACTTTTACAAAATAATTATAAAGTTATAGCAATATCAAGAACTAAATCAAAAGAGTTATCTGACTTTGAAAAAAAATTCTCTGATAAACTTTTTTATAAACAATATGACTTTTGTAATACTGATGGCATCCATAACTTAGTAAAATCAATCACAAAAGAGTATGGAAACATCTATGGACTCATAAACAATGCAGCACTTGGGGATGATGGAATATTAGCAACTATGCATGAAAGCCAAATCTCAAACCTTATAAAGGTAAATGTAGAAGCACCGATATTATTAACTAAATATGCAAGTCGTTCTATGCTTATGAAGTTAAGAGGTAGAGTTATAAATATAGGCTCAATCATAGCATCTACAGGTTTTAATGGGCTTAGTGTGTATGGTGCAACAAAATCAGCAATGACAGGATTTACTAAATCACTCTCAAGAGAGCTTGGAAAAGCAAAGATTACAGTAAATACAGTAGCACCTGGGTATATGCAAACAGATATGACAAATGGGCTAGATGCTGAGAAATTAGAAAGTATAAAACGGAGAAGTCCTTTAAAAAAACTAGTTGAAGTTGATGATATTGCTAGTATGGTTTTATATCTTTTATCAAATGAGGCAAATAATATAACAGGTTCAACTATAACTATAGATGCTGGTAGCACAGCGTAAATATTGGAGAAATATGATTATGAATAAAATTAAAACTTTACTTTTTGGTGCAGGAGAAGGCTCTAAACAATTTCAAATAAACGAAAAAGATTCAAGAGAATTTTTAGCTTATATTGATAACGATACTAAAAAACACTCTACTAACATAGAAGGTTTGTTGGTTATATCACTTAATGATATAATCAACTATGATTATGATGAGATAGTTATCACTACACAGTGGGTAAACGAGGTAAGAAATCAACTTATCAATGATTTAAAAATTGATGATTCTAAAATAATTACTCCAGCAAAACAAAATTTGAAAAAAACAGAGCCTTTTAAAGATGTAAGCACTTTAGAGCTTGCATCAGAAATTCTAAAAACTATATCTAAATACGCTTATGAAGATGATGTAGAACTTTTTGTAGATACAGGAACCCTTCTTGGAATTGTTAGAGACAACTCTATTATGCCTTGGGATGATGATATAGACTTTGCTTTTAATCTATCAAATGCAGATAACAGTAGTTTTGACATAAAAAGTTGGATAGAAAATAAACTAAAAAACTCAAACCTACCAGTAAATTTCGATATAACAGCAGCAGCGGATAAGAATAACAAGATAGTTGATATTGCAATTGATTTTAAATCAGATAAATATAACTCTTTTAGAACATCTATAAATGTACGAGAAAATGTTGGTAAAAATTCCATAGAACTAGCATCACTTGGACTCTACTATGCTCCATCAAAATATTTTAAAAAGTATGAGATTATAGAATGGGATGGAGTAAAGCTAAAAGTACCTAATGATTATGAAAATTATTTATCGTTTGTATATGGTGATTGGAGGGTTGTAAAAAAATCTATAACTATGACCGACTATCAACATCTTGGTGATGTTAGTTTCGATGATTTTAAAAATGCTGGATTTTATAAACTATGAGTACTAAACAATACATATTTACTCCAGGACCCGTTCCAATGTCAAAAGAGCTTTTAGATATAGGTGCCAAGCAGATGCCTTACTTTAGAAACGAATCTTTTTCAAAAGTAATTCTACAGTGTAGAAAACTTTTGAAAAAACTATCCAATGCTCCAAAGGGAAGTGAAGTTATCTTTCTTACCTCATCAGGAACAGGTGCTATGGAAGCTACTGTAAAAAATCTTTTAGATATAACTAATAAACCCATAATTATAAATGGTGGTAATTTTGGACAAAGGTTTGTAGATATATGCGATATAAATCAAATTAAAAATTACTCTGTAAAAATAGCTAAAAATGAAAAAATAAATTTTAAAAAGTTATCTAAATTAGATGCTGATTCTTTTATCATAAATGCTCATGAAACTACTATAGGTCGTTTATATAATTTAAAAAGGAGTGGAGAGTTTTGTAAAAAAAACAATTTGCTTCATATAGTAGATGCTATAAGTGCTTTTGTATGTGATGAGATAGATATGAAGAAACAAAACATAGACGCCCTTATACTTAGCTCAAACAAAGGTCTAGCCCTGCCACCTGGTCTTGGTATGGTTATACTTAGTCCAAAAGCATTAAAATATCTAAAAGATACACAAGAAATATATTTTAATTTTAAAGATTATATATCCAACATTAAAAGGGGTCAAACCCCTTTTACCCCTACTATATCGATAATACTACAACTTCACTATAGACTTAAAGAATTAAATAATATATCTAAGAAACAAAGATATAAAAGTATTAAAAGTTTAGCTGCGTATTTTAGAGATGCTATAAAAAAGTTGCCTTTAAAAGCTTATGTAAAAGAGATGCCAAACGGTATGACTGCACTTACTCCTACTGATGGTAAAAAAGCATATAAGATAGTGGAAGATTTTGAAAAAAAATACAAAATCATCTTAACACCTAGTGGTGGAGATTTAAAAGATAAACTTATCAGAATTTCACATATGGGTACTATGGATAAAAATTATATGGATGTTTTAATAAAGCATCTATTTAAGTACTATGGAATAAAAAAATGAAAGCTCTTATAATGGCAGCAGGCATTGGTAGTAGGATAAGCAGGTATCTAAACAACCAACCAAAATGTTGTGTGAAAATAGGAAAAGAGGAGCTTATAAGATATACATTTTCTTTACTAAATAAAAAAGGGATAACAGATATAGCCATTGTGACGGGATATAATGATGAGTATATATTTAAAGCTTTAGAGGGATTTGAGTATAAGAATTATAAAAATAATTTTTATGATGTAACAAACTCTATAGCTTCTACATGGTTTGCACAAGAGTTTTTAGATGCAAATGATAATATGTTAGTGATGAATGGTGATGTTTTTGTAGAGGAAAAAATTTTAGATATAGTTTTGCAAAAATCAAATTCACCACTTTTTTTAAGCGATAGTTCTAGGATAGAAGATGCTGACTATAAGTTTAAGTGGATTGATGATAAGTTAGTAAGTTATGGTAAAGATTTAAGTGATGAAGAAACAACAGGTGAATATGTTGGTATCGCTAAAATCTCTAAAGATGATTTGCCTTTTATGAAACAAGAATTAAATAATATGATTTCAAATCAAAAGCATCATTATTGGTGGGAAGATATCTTTTACAGAAATTGCGATAAAAAAAGTGTATATATCTATGATGTAAGAGGGATATTTTGGGCTGAGGTTGATTATATAGAGGATTATGAGAGAATAAAAATGCATCTATCAAACAAGGGTAAAGATGAATAAATTAAATAAAGAGTTGGTAAAAGCTAAAAAAAGATTAGTTGAGATAGATAAAGAAAAAAAATCTTTAGAGGGTGAATACAAATATCTTCAAAATAAAATCCATTTATATTTTGACAGCTTTTTATATGATACTAGCGATGCTGAGGAATATATTATCAACCATTTTTGGCAAAATGCTACATACTCTAGTGACTTTTATAATTCAGTATTAAAACAAAACTATACAAAACTTCAACTTTCAAAAATTACAGATAAATATTGTACTAAGAAAAAGAGAGCATTAGATGTTGGATGTGGAAATGGGATGTACACAGAGCATTTAGCTACAATCTTTTCAGAGTGTGTAGGCTTAGACATGTCTGTACCAAGGATAAAAAGAAACACTAAAAATAACAAACTTGAAAATGTTACATATTTGGCAGAGAATTTTATATTTTGCGACACCGAGAAGTTAGGAAAATATGATTTAATTTTTGCTGCGGATTTAGGGATGTATTCACATAAAAAATATCACAAATCAACCTTTAAAGCATTACTTAGGCTACTAAATGATGATGGTGTGCTTGTAACTAGAGAAAGTACTACTATGAAAGGTAGTAGGGATTATAAATCATCTAACTATGTAGCTTACTATAGAAATAGAAAGTATTATAAAAAAGGTATATATAAAAAGCATTGTATAAAATCATTTAGGGATTGTAGCTATAACATAAAAACTTTAGATAAATACTTTTGTGTATTTCCAAAAGATAAAGAAAAAGTAGATAAAAACCCTGCTTTACTAGATAAAATTGTTAAAAATTATGTTAGTAAAAATATAGGTTCTAATCATTACTACATATATAAAAGATAAATCATGAATAAACTAAATAAAAAACTAATAAGAATTAAAAAACAACTAAACAAACTAGATAAATCTGGCAAGTCTTCAAGTATGGCATATAAATATCTACAAGATGAACTACATCTATACCTTGATAGTAATTATGATACTAAAGATGTAGAAAAATTTATAATCTCATCATTTTGGAAAGATGCATATAAAAACTATAAAGATGGTGGATATATAACTAATGATGCATACATATCAAAAGTAAGATTTAAGTATGAAAAAACTATTTTAAATGAAAAGCTAGATAAATTTTGTAAAAACTCTAAAAGAGCTTTGGATATAGGGTGTGGTAATGGTAGATACACAAAAGAGTTCACGAAAAAGTTTGATGAAGTAGTTGGGATAGACCTTAGCAAAAATCAGATAAAAGAAAATAAAATAAGAAATAAAAAAGAAAATATAAAGTACTTAAATGAAAATTTTATAGATTCTAAAAATAATAATTTAGGTACATTTGATTTTATATTTGTTGGTGATATTTTTATGTACACTAATGCTAAAGATATAGAAAAAGTTTTTACTTCTTTGATAAAGCTTTTAAACAAAGATGGTTTACTTATAGTTAGAGAGAGTAGTATGAAAGTAGGTTTTGAAGATTATAAATCTAAAAACTATGTAGCTTACTATAGAAATAAAAAGTTTTATAAGAGTGGTGTTTTTAACAATAATTTTTTAAAATCTTATAGAAACCATGGGTACAACTTGTATGATTTAGGTAAGTATTTTAGTGTATTTAAAAATGAAAGAGATGCAATAAAAAAATATCCTTTAATGCTAGATGATATTGTAAGTAAATTTATCCAAGATACGAAAAGAACTAGCTATTTCTATCTTTATAAAGTATAAGTATGAAAAATATTATAATATTTGGTGCAAGTAAATTTGGTGAAAAAGTTTTTAATTATTATGTAAATAATAAAGAGATAAATATACTTTATTTTTGTGATAATGATGCTAACAAACACTCTACCATTTTGTTTGATAAAACGGTTATATCACCATCTGAGTTGTTAGAAACAGAGTTTGATGAAATAGTGATAGCTAGTTCATACGAAAAAGCTATCCAAGAACAACTTTTTGATATGAAAATAAATAAAGATAAAATAAAAATATTTCATACAAACTTTGATGAGATACAACTAAAAAATGAAAATCTATTAGCAATATCTGAATCGTTGATGTTTGATATTGCACAACTTTTCAATGATCATAATATCAATTATCACATAGATCATGGTACACTTCTTGGACTTATACGAGATAAGCAGATACTCCATTGGGATATAGATATAGATTTTGCGATACTCTCAAATGAGAAAGATATTGTTTTAGATATCTTAAAAGGTTATCTTCAAAACTATAAAAATAGACACTGCTTAAAAAATAACTGGAATTTTTTTGTAAATAAAGAAAACATAGATTTAGAAAAAAATGAAAAACAAACTATGTATATAACTATAGTAAATAATATAGGTGACACAAAAAATACTATAGGGCTTGATATACATCTAAAATATCCAAAAGATGAAAAACTTTTATGGATGGTGGCTCAAAGAAGATTATTAGCTACAAAATCTTTTTGTTTCCCAACTAAAGAGTTTTTATTTAAAGAGAGAGTTCTCAAAATTCCAAATAATTCAGATAACTATTTAAAAGAGTTATATGGAAACTGGAAAACACCTGTTAAAAAGTGGGATTATAGTCAGTATTCAAACATAGATAACTATGCTACTTATGAGGTAAAACAATGAATAAAAAAATATATGTAGGTATGAGTGCTGATTTAGTCCACCCTGGACATATAAATATCCTAAAAGAAGCTTCAAAACTCGGAGAAGTGACAGTTGGTCTTCTTACAGATAAAGCGATAGCAAGTTATAAACGACTTCCATATATGACTTATGAGCAAAGAAAAGAGGTTATAGAAAACATCAAAGGTGTTTTAAAAGTTATACCACAAGAAACACTAGACTATAGACCAAACTTAGAGATGTTAAAGCCAGATATAGTAGTACATGGCGATGACTGGAAAAATGGTGTACAAAGTAAAACTAGACAACAAGTGATAGATACTTTAGCTAAATGGGGCGGTAAACTTGTTGAACCATCATATACAAATGGCATCTCCTCTACACAACTAAATAACTCTTTAAAAGAGATAGGTACAACACCAGATATAAGAAGAAGTAGATTAAGAAGACTTATAGATGCAAAACCTATTGTTAGGATTATGGAATCACATAATGCACTTAGTGGATTAATCGTAGAAAATGTAAAAAGTGATATGGGGATAGAGTATGATGGGATGTGGTCAAGCTCATTAACTGATTCTGCTTCAAAGGGTAAACCTGATATTGAAGCTGTTGATGTAAGTACACGGATAAATACCATTAATGAAATTTTTGAAGTAACAACTAAACCTATGATATATGATGCTGATACTGGTGGTATAGCTGAACACTTTGCATTTACTGTTAGAACTTTAGAGCGAACTGGCATCAGTGCGGTTATTATAGAGGATAAAACAGGTCTAAAAAAGAACTCTTTATTTGGTAATGAGGTAGCTCAAACACAAGATACCATAGAAAACTTTTGTCAAAAAATCCAAACTGGTAAAAAAGCTCAGATTACAGATGACTTTATGATAATAGCTAGAATAGAGAGTTTGATACTTGAAGCTGGTATGGATGACGCATTAAAAAGAGCTAATGCTTATGTAGAGGCTGGAGCAGATGGAATCATGATACACTCTCGACAATGTGAGCCTGATGAGGTTTTAGAGTTTTGCAAATTTTTTAGAGAAAAACACACTACTACCCCCATAGTAGTAGTACCTACATCTTACAATCAAATCACAGCAAAAGAGTTAAGTGAAGCTGGGATAAATGTAGTTATATATGCAAATCATATGTTAAGAGCAGCTTATCCAGGGATGATGGATGTTGCAAAGTCGATTTTAGAAGATGATAGAAGTTTTGAAGCTGAAAAAAACTTACTATCTATAAAGAAAATATTAGACTTAATTCCAGGGACTAGATAATGGCATTAGACACAAAAAAATTTATACAAGAGTTGGTAAATAATGGTTACTCACATCTTTGCGTAGTACCTTGTAGCTTTGCAAAATATGTGATAAATGAGGCTATAAACAATCCAAATATAGAGTATGTAGCAAGTGCTAGTGAAGCGGTGGCTTGTTCTATCGCTAGTGGACTTAAGATGAGTGGTAAAAAACCTATAGTGATAGTTCAATCAAGCGGTGTTACAAATATGGGAAGTTGCATCACAAGTTTACTAAAACCTTATTGGGTAACATTTCCAATTTTAACTAGTTGGCGAACTTATAAAAATGGTGATAGTGAGATACAGCATCAACACCTTGCAACTGAACTTCCAACACTTATAGAGGCTTATGGATATGAACATACAATCTTAAATCAAGAGAGTATAGAAGATGCTATATCTCAAATAAAGCTTTGTGATACAACTTCTACTATGGGGATAATAAAAAAAGATACTTTTACAAAAGTAGAGTTAAATGATGAACATAAAATAGACTTATCATCTTATAAACCTAGAAGTAACTACCTTATAGAATTAAATGAAAAGTATAAAAATACAGATACACTTTTCATAGGTACTACTGGTAATACTGCAAGAGAGATGTACAGCTTTATGCCAAATACAAATAACTTCTATATGGCAGGAAATATGGGTGGAGCATTGAGTATAGGTCTTGGTGCATCTATGGCTGGAAAAAAAGTGATAGTTTGTGGTGGTGATGCTGAGTTTGTTATGCACATGGGTGGATTAACAACTGCTGGTAGATACAAAGATATAGACCTAACTTATATACTTTTTGATAACGAGCAAAACAAATCTACAGGTGGACAAAACACTTACCAAAATCATGTGGATTATAAGAGTATAGCTATAGCTTCAGGATTGGAAATAATAAAAGATTTTGATGATTTATCAGATGCTAATGGTGTAAAGTTTTTATATATAAAATGTGGAATAGATGAGGAAACACCTAGACCACCCATAGATGTTGTAAAGGTTGATAGTTTTGAATAATAGTTTCACATATCAGATGCCAACTAAAATAGTATATGCAAATAATTCACTTGAACAAATAAATAGATATATCAACGGTAGAAAAACGATACTTATAACTTCAAAAGGTTTTGTAAAAAGAGGTTTAGTTGATAAAATAAAAAGTTTAACTAACTCTATAGTAGATGTGATTATAGATGTAAAAAGTCATCCAGAGTTTAAAGATTTAGAAAAACTATATGAGCAAATTCATAAAAATGATTTTGAACTCATACTCTCTTTAGGTGGTGGAAGTGTTTTAGATGCTTCTAAATTTTTTAGTGTTTATGATGAGTGTAAAGATGCAAAGTTTGTAACAAACATTATAAAAGGTAATATACCAAAAGAGAACTATAAAACTATCCCTATCATCGCTATACCTACAACAGCTGGAACAGGTAGCGAGATAACTCCATGGGCTACCATCTGGGATATGGATGAGAAGAAAAAATACTCATTGTATCTAGATGAACTTTTTAGTGAAGTAGCTATTTATGATCCTACTTTAACTCTAAGTGTCCCAAAAGAGATAACTATCCAAACAGGTTTAGATACTTTGTCTCATGCACTAGAATCTATATGGAATAAAAATGCTAACCCCATAACAGTTGGTTATGCTATAAAATCAGCAAAACTGATTATGCAAAACTTACTTTCACTCTCAAAAAATTTGAATAATTTAGAATATAGAGATATCATTATGAAAGCGTGTATATACGCAGGTCTTGCTTTTTCAAACACTCAAACAGCTATAGCTCACGGCATGAGCTACTACATAACTGCTCATAAGGGAGTAGATCATGGCATCGCTTGTAGTTTTACACTTCCACTTCTTATAGATAATGTTATAGGAAAATATGAGTTTATAGATGAAGCTATAAAAGAGATATTTGGTGAACTATCATCAGGTAAATTAAGAGAGTTACTAAAAGAACTTAGTATCTCAACTGAATTTAAAGACTATGGAATCAGTGAAGATGAATTAAATGAGCTTAAAAGATCACTCTCAAATAATCAAAGAGCTTGGAATAGTTTGGTAAGCTTATGAAGAAAAAAAATATACTGATATATTGTTATATGCTTAAGAGATTAGAAGATTTAATACTGTTTTCTAAATATATTTCAAATGAGTTTAATATTATTTTTATAATCTATGATAAAAGTTATATACCACTTTTAGAATTAAATGATATAGATTATATATATGGTTACAGCTATTATAGTTCTAACAACATTCAAAAAAAAATAATCACAAAAATTATAAAGAATAGATTAATTCAAAAACAGCTAATTTCAATGAGAAAATACTCTATAGGACAATATATAAATGAATTAATATTTCTTTATCAGTGTGATTATTATACAAAGATTGCTAAATCTGTAATAAAAGATAATAATATAGATATGTTTATAACAATTACAGATCGTCATTTGGGAGATAAAGAATCTGGTTTGTTTAAGGCTTGTTATGATTTAAATATACCAATATTTTTACCTTTTATGATAGCGTGGAACCCTCAGTCAAATTATCTTATGATAAAAGACAGTTCTAAATATACACTAACAAATCAATCTTCAACTTATCAAAAAAAAGTATTTGAAAAACACTCTTATCAAGCATATAAAAATCACTATTTTTATCAAGCATATAAATTTAAAGTATTAGAAAAACTTGGTATTTTATCTAAAATGCCATGGGTTAGTGGCGGTGGTATAGTAGATGTAAATAGCGTTCCTAATAAGCGATCTTATAAACAGCATATAGATATGGGAATAGATAAAAAGAAATTAAAAATTTTAGGTGATATATCATATATACCTTTGTACAACTGCTATAAAAATAAAGAAGAAGAGAAAATTAAAATTATCAAAAAGTATAATTTAAAACACAATAAAATCTTTATTATAAGTTTGGCAAATTGGTGGGAACATAATCTTGCAGACAAACAAACACATTGGGATATAATTCATAATACAATTAAATCAACTCTATATTGTGCCAATGAATATTCTGTTCTAGTATGTTTACACCCATCTATGAAGTTAGAATATTATGAATTTCTTGAGCTTAAATATGATATAAAAATATTAGAAGAAAGATTGATGCAAGTGTTACCTGTTGCTGATATATATATTGTTGATCAAAGTTCAACAGTGCCATGGGCTATAATATGTGGTATTAAAGTTTTGATTATTTGTTATTATAAAAATTTAAATTTATTTTCAGATTTCAATAGTATCGTATATGCAAAAAAAGACAATGAAATTCGTGAAAAATTAAAACACTTAATATCAAAAGAGGTATCATTTGCACATGATTGGGATTTACTTTCAAGAGATACAATATTTAATGATAAAGTTACAAAAAAAAATATTGATGTTTTAAATAAACTTATAAATAAAAATGAGAAAATAGATGAAAATACTTTTAATTTGTTATAATAATGAATTATTTGTACAATGGTTTCCACAAGGTATAGCATGTATTGTAGCCACACTTTTAAAATATAATCAGGATATATATCACTATCCTATGGAGCACTAAACTGAAAAATTGAATAATGAGTATTATGTTGCGGTAGGGCTAATTATAGAAGAGGTGAATGCTATCCCTATCTAGCATATCATTTGTTTGATATACAACATTATCATGCTATAAAAGAAGGATTATTAGATGGGATAGAAGATTTTTATGAAAACAAATATACAAACTCTAATCTGCTAACTTGTAATTTTACAGATAAGGAATTTTATCAAGATAGAGTAAAAAAACAAAATGAAGAAACTTTAAACAAATTATATATGCAACAAGATGCCTCATTTAGAGATTTTAGACAAATATAAGATGAAAAATACAAAAATATTTATATTAGCAGGTGGTTTTGGAACAAGACTTCAAAGTGTAGTCAGTGATGTTCCAAAACCTATGGCTCCAATTATTGATAAACCATTTTTAGATTATCAAATATTTCAAGTTAGAGAGTATTTTCCTGATGCAGTTATTTATTTATTGACTTATTATAAATCTGAAATAATAGAAAACTACTATAAAAATGATAAATCAATAAAGATAATAAAAGAAAATCAACCTTTAGGTACAGGTGGAAGCATAAAAAATGGTATTAAAACTTTAGAATTACAAGAAGATAGTTCATTATTAGTTTTAAATGGAGATACATATATAAAACCTAATTTAACAAATATGATAAAAACTAAAAAATACGATATAACAATTTTAAGTTCATTTCAAAAAGAGTGTGATAGATATGGAACATTAAAACTTCAAGATGGCATTATTATAGGTTTTAATGAAAAAGTCGATAATTGTAAAAATAGTTATATAAATGCAGGATGTTATTTTTTTAACAGTTTAAAATTTTTCATCGACATAGTGGATGATTCATTCGCTATAGAATATGAGTTTAAAAATTATTTAGAAAATAAAAAAATCTCTGCTTATAAATATGATGATATATTTATAGATATTGGGATACCTTCAGATTATAAAAAAATGATAAATTATGTGAGTAAAAATGGATAAAGTAAATTTATTAATCGATAAAAATGATTCAATTAAATTGGCATTAGAAAGATTAAGGTTAAATGCTCATGGGATAATTTTTATCACACATGATGACAAAGTAATAGGTTGTGCTACAGATGGAGATATAAGAAATATTTTACTAGAAAATAATTCTTTAAAATTACCAATAAAAGATGCAATGAATGAAAAGTTCATTTATATATCTGAAAAAAATGCTTCAAGGGAAAATATATTAAAACTACTAGATTCTAAAATACACGCTATACCTATACTCTCAGATAAATTTGAACTAATCTCTTTAGCATCACATAAAAATATTAATTGGAATAATAAATATAAAATTATATCTAAGGCAAAGTCTCCTGTAAGGATAAGTTTTGCAGGTGGTGGTACTGATTTGACAAACTATTTTACCCAAGAAGATGGGGTAGTTTTAAATAGCACTATAAATAAATTTTCACATGCTATCTTACAACAAAGAGATGATGAAAAAATAATTATTAACTCTAATGACTTTAAAATAAAGCTTGAATATAACTCAATAACAGATATAGAATATGATGGAAAACTAGACCTAATTAAAGCAGTTATAAAACTTCTTAATCCTGAGTTTGGATTTGAGCTTATAACATATAGTGATGTACCTACAGGTTCAGGGCTTGGTGGCTCAGCTGTAATATTATCTGCAATAATAGGTGCTTTTAATAATTTTAGAATAAATAAATTAAGTTCTCACGATATTGCAGAGCTTGCTTTTCAAGCTGAAAGGATTGAACTTAACTTAAGTGGTGGTTGGCAAGATCAGTATGCAACTGTTTTTGGTGGATTCAACTTTATGGAGTTCACAAATGAAGAAAATATTATAAATCCATTAAGAATTTCACAAGAGATACTAAATGAGCTAGAAGACTCTTTAATACTTTGCTACTCAGGCTTAAACCATAATTCTAGTGATATTCATGATAACCAAAAAGAAAATATATCTAAAGAAAAAGAGTTTGCTTCTATAGCTAAAGATATAGCTTATCAAATGAAATCAAGACTATTAAAAGGGAAGCTTGATGATTTTGGTGAACTTTTAGATAAAGCGTGGCAGACTAAAAAGAACTTCTCTGAGAAAATCACTACATCTTTTTTAGATGAGATTTATGACTTTGCATTGCAAAATGGTGCCATAGGGGGTAAGCTTCTAGGTGCTGGTGGTGGAGGGTATTTTTTATTTTATGTTCCAACATTTAAAAAATTAGATTTAATTGATACTTTAGAGCAAAAAGGTTTAAAAATAGACACAGTTACTTTTGATAATAAAGGTCTTAAAAGTTGGACTACAAAGGAAAAAATTGAAAATAGATGATTTTGAGATAGGACAAAATGATAAAGTATTTGTTATAGCTGAAATAGGTATGAATCATAATGGCATCTATGAAAATGCTATAAAATTAATAGATCAAGCAAAAGAGTGTGGGGTTGATTGTGTAAAGTTTCAAATGAGAGATTTAAAGGAGTTATATACACAAGATGCTTTAGATATGACAAGTAGTGATCTCTCAACTCAATATACTATGGGTTTACTAGAAAAGTTTGAATTAACTTATGAGCAGTACAAATCATTAGCTTTATATACAAGAGAAAAAAACTTAATTTTTATGTGTACCCCTTGGGATAAAAAAAGTGCTGACCTAATAGAAAAAATAGGTGTACCAGCCTTTAAAACTGCATCTGCAGATATGACAAACTTTGACTTGTTAGAGTATTTAGTATCTAAAAATCTACCTCTTATACTCTCAACAGGTATGAGTACAAAACAAGAGATAGATGAAAGTGTAGAGTTTCTAACAAGACTCAATGCTGAGTTTGCACTTTTACATTGTAATTCAACTTATCCTGCTCCATTTAAAGATATAAACTTGCGTTATATTGATAAACTTAAACAATATAATATACCCGTAGGGTATTCAGGTCATGAAAGGGGTATAGCTGTATCTATAGGTGCAGTTGCTATGGGTGCAACTATCATAGAGAGACATTTTACACTAAATAGAGATATGGAAGGACCAGACCATAGTGCTAGTTTAGAAAAAGAAGAGTTTAAAAAACTTGTTGATGGGATTAGAGAGGTAGAATTAGCTTTAGGAACTTCTAAAGATAGAGTTGTTACTCAGGGTGAATTGATAAATCGTGAAAATCTATCTAAAAGCATATATGCCAAAGAAGATATACAAAAGGGTAATACCTTTACCAAAGATATGTTTGAAGTAAAAAGTCCAGGTCAAGGTTTAAACCCGCAGTATTTAAATAAAATAGTTGGTTATAAAGCTCAAAGAGATATTAAAAAAGGTAAAGCGTTATTCAAATCTGATTTAGGTGGGCTTATAAGAGCTAAGAAAAAATATAGCTTTAACAGAACTTGGGCATTACCGGTAAGGTTTCATGATATAGATTCTCTTATGCAAAACACTCAACCAGATTCTGTAGAGTTTCATATGAGTTTTAAAGATATAACTGAAGATCTATCAAAATTTTTAACTAAAGAGTATAGTTGTGAATATATTGTTCATGCTCCAGAACTATTTGAAGATGATCATTTGCTAGATTTATGTACACCTAATGAAGTTTATAGGAAACAATCAATTGCACACTTGCAAAGGGTTATTGATAAAACATTGACAATGCAAAAATATTTTCCAAAAACAAAAATACCTCAAATAGTAGTTCATTGTGGTGGGTTTACCAAAGATGAAATATTGCCTATGGAACAAAGAGATGCATACTATGTTAATTTAATAGATTCTATTACTCAATTGAATTTAAAAGGTGTAGAACTACTACCTGAAAATATGGCACCTTTTCCTTGGCTTTTTGGTGGACAAAGGTATCAAAACATATTTATAGATGCAGATGAAATAATAGAGTTTTGTAAAAAAACAAATCTTAAAATTTGTCAAGATATATCACATTCCCACCTTGCATGTAATAAATTTGGATGGGATCATTTAGAATATACTAAAAAACTAGCACCATATACTGCACACTACCATATATCAGATGGAACAGGGGTTGATGGTGAGGGTATCCAAATAGGTGATGGTGATGTTGATTTTGAAAATATTTACCCTATTATAAATAAGTTTTCACAAGATGCATCTTTTATACCCGAGGTTTGGCAAGGTCATAAAAATAATGGTGAAGGTTTTTGGATAAGCTTGGAGAGAATGGAAGGTAAAATTTAGTGCTTGAAGATTTAAAAATACTTTGTATCATTCCAGCTAGAGGTGGCTCAAAAGGTGTTCCTAAAAAAAATATTAAGCTATTAGGTAATACTCCTCTTATAGGTTACAGTATAAATAGTGCTAAAGAATCTAAATATATAAATAAAATCATAGTTTCTACAGACTGTGAAGAGATAAAAAATATAGCTCAACAGTTTGATATAGAAGTTCCATTTTTGAGACCATCTAAATTTGCAACCGATAAATCCTTGGATATTGACTACATTGAACATACTTTAGATTGGTTACAAGAAAATGAAAATTATATTCCTGATTATATAGTATTACTTAGACCAACCACACCAATTAGAGATGTTTTATATATTGATGAAGCCATACTCAAAATGAAAAATAATGATTCTAATTCATTAAGATCTGCCCATGAGGTATCTGAATCACCTTTTAAATGGTTTAAAATAAAAGATAATAGATATCAAACTATTTGTAATGAATATACTCTAGATGATACAAATAAACCCAGACAATCTTTTGAAAAAGTATATATACCAAATGGATATGTTGATATTATAAAACCTGATAATATAAAACAAGAAAATAAATTATATGGAGATGATATTTTGAGTTTTATCTCCCCTTTTAGTTATGAAATAGATACAATTGAAGACTTTGAATTTATAGAATATAAAATCTCAAAACAAGGAAATGACTAGATGCCTCAACATGTAAATTTATCATCATATAATAATGTAGAAGACATAAATAATTTTACGGAAGAGTCATTTAAAGAGTATTGTGATAATAAATTAGATGGTTGTAAAAAACATATTGAATTTATTAAAAAATTAACTATAAAAAATAATAATTTAAATGTATTTGAAATTGGTTCAGGCAGAAGAAAGAATTTTTACTTGGATTAAAAATTCTTTAACTAAAGATGGTTATTTAATTTTAGAATTATGGTCATTAGAAAATATACTTAATCAACTCTCTTTATCAAAAGAAAAACTTCAAATATGGAAAAAGTTTCATGAATCAGATCCATTTAAATATAGGGCACCTCTAAAAACTACCCAAACCAAATAAAAAGCACAAATTAGATAAAATTTAAAGATACAAAACAAGATAAGGTTTAAAAAATGGCAGGATTATTTGATACAGAATATCATGAGAGAAAAAT
>JAYEHQ010000027.1:0-51203 GCA_034659595.1 Campylobacterota bacterium | reverse complement strand
TAAATACTAAAAAACCTTTTGAAGCTTCTGTAAGTCTTTTATGGTTTAGATAGAAATATATGAAAAATGTTATTGGTAAAAATATAAATATAAACTCATAACTGTTAAATAGCAAGCGTATCTCCTAATGTATATTAGAACTTCCACTACATAAGTTAAATATGGGGGGGGGAATTTCATTAAATTGTTTTGAATTATAACTTAAACTGCTGGAAATCAACATTAAGTTAAAAATATACCACCAAAAAAATCAAGACATCTTTTATAAGATAAAAAAGTTTATATTTTTGATATAATTCTGAAAAAAAATTTAAGGGAACTAAAAATGGGAATTCCACAACCAGCATATTATATATTCAAATGTGAGCAGTCAGCTCCTCCAGGTATGCCAAAACCATCATGTGTTACACCACAAACTCAAGATGTTTTTCAACACTTAGCATCTACACTTATGCAACAAGGCATTATGGCTACAGTTCAACCTATCCGTACATCTTGTTTAAACCGTTGTTCTGAGGGTCCTGTAATGTTAGTAGAACCAGGTCATACAATGTACACTAGACTTACAAAAGAAAAAATTGACCGTATTGTTACTGAACATATTATTGGTGGAAATGTAGTAGAAGAATTTTTGATAGATGCTGAAGCTTGGGATGAAGCTATCACTCCAGCAGATATGAAAAAACAGATGGGAATGTAGGAAATAATAGATGCAAATAGAGATGCTATATAGTAAAATACACCGTGCTACTGTTACAGATGCTAACTTAAATTATGTTGGTTCTATCACTATAGATGAAGAGTTGATGGAAGCGGCAAAAATGAGAGTTGGACAAAAAGTTGAGATTTTAAATATCAATAATGGTGAAAGATTTTCTACTTATGTTATTTTAGGTGAGCGAGGCAAGCGTGATATGTGTCTAAATGGTGCAGCTGCTAGAAAAGTACATAAAGGCGATAAAATCATAGTTGTTGCGTATGCTACATATAAAGAAAAAGAATTAAAAAAATATAAACCAACTGTTGTACTTCTAAATGATGAAAACAATATTGATGAAATAGTGGATTCAATATAATGTTTGGTAACATGGGTGATATGTCAAAAATGCTTGAGGGTATGCAAGAAAATGCAAAAAAACTTGAGGATGATTTACAATCAAAAACATTCACTGTAAAAAGTGGTGGTGGTATGGTTGAAGTAATAATGAATGGAAAAGGTGAAGTTGTTGATTTGAATATTGATGATTCACTTATGGAAGATAAAGACTCTCTTCAAATTTTACTTATCGGTGCTTTAAATGATGGTAGTAAAATGGTTCAAGATAACCAAAAAGCTTCAGCTATGGGGATGCTTGGTAATATGGGTGGTGCTAATCCATTTGGTGGAGCATCTTAAGTGCTTCGCTTATTTATTTTAATAAGCATATTATTTTTAGAAATATTCGCCTGTAAAGGTGGATATGACTCCTGCAAATCAAAGTTAATAGACTCAAATTCTTTCAAACAAAATATTTTACAAATCCCTGTAACAGAATATAAAAGACTTGTATATTCAAAAACTAAACCAAAAGAAAAAATATTAAAACAAGACCCTTTCTTACATCTTTATTTAGTACAAACAGATAAATACTTTAAATTTCCATTTAAAATAAATAACTTTTTATCATTTGGTTTTGCATCAGTTACAACCAAAAAAGCGATAGAGGGTAAAATCATAAATCATCAGATTGGATTAAATCATTTTGCTCTATTTAGTGAGAAGGTTTCACATCCTAGTTTATTGACAAACTCTTGTTGTGCCTTAGAAGGTATAGTTACTGATAGAGGGATTATAGAAAAAGAGTATATTGAAAGATTTTTAAATACTAAAGACACTCGTTATTCAGATATAGGTATAAGGCTTTACAATAATAAAAATCAAGTTATGATAAAGAGAATAAATCCATTTATAAAAAATAATCCATTTAAAAATGATGATATTATTCTAAGTTTTGATGGTAAAAAAGTAAAAGATAGTGCATCTCTTATGAGAAAGATTTTATTTTCTAAAATTGGTTCTAAACATACTGTGAAATTAAAAAGAGGCTCAAAAATACTATCGTTTAAAACAACCTCCTATAAAAGAATTGGTGGTGGATATAAGTGTGATACTTTTTTAGAATCAAGAGGCTTATTTATAGATGATGATTTAAGACTTTTAAAAATTGAAAAAGATTTCGCTAAATATGGATTAAAAATTGGTGATAAAATTTTAAAAGTAAATGGCAAAGCAATTTCAAATATAGATGATTTAGGTGTATATCTAAGTGGTTTTAAAAAAAATGCATCTATACTTTTTGAAAGAGATGGTTTTCAGTTTTTTATAAATATGAATTAGAGTTAATACAGTTATCAAGGGCTTGTTGATATAATTTGTAAATTTAACAAAAAAGAGAAAAAATGCTTATATATAACCATGAAAAAGAACTTTTAGGAATAGATGCGAAAGATCTTGATATATTGGGGTTTTCAACTTTAGCACAACTCAAAACAGAGGTTTCAGATTTTGCAGACCTTTTTGTTAAAAAACCTGGTTTCGTACATAACTTTCAACATGTTCATTGGATTGACTTTGTTAAAGCATCTGATGATAATTCTATATTTGAAGTGATTATATCAGCTAAAAATAAAGAGTATCAAGCAAGTTTACAGATAGAATCTATCTATTTATCTGATGAACCATCTTTAAAAGCTTATATAATATATTTACAAAATTTAAGAGAAGTTGGGTCTGAGATAAAAAAAGATGAAAAGATTTTTATTGAGAAAGAATTTGAAGAGTTTGACGATGATATACCTATAGATATAGAAAAAGAAACAGAAACAGAAATAGAAGAAGAAATAGAAGAAGAAATAACTACAGAAAATAACTATGAATTTGACTCAGAACTTGCTTCAAAAGATCTTGGATTACCTGCGGATATGGTTGAAGAGTTCATTCAAGATTTTGTTAAAGAATCTAACAAAAATAAAGAAAATTTATACTCAGCACTTGAAATAAATGATTTAACAACAGTAAAAACTATAACACATAAACTAAAAGGTGTATCAGCAAATTTAAGAATAGATGATATATTTGAAATCTTAAGTTCTATAAAAACTTCTGATAATAGTGATGAAATAAAAAATAGTTTAGATTTATTTTATAAAAAGATAGAAAAACTTACAAAGAATACTAATCCTATAGAAGAAATATCAGAAGAAGAAATAGAAAATACACCTGATTTATCTGATGACATTTTCTTAGAAACTGATAACTATGTAGATAATACAACACCCATAGAAATTAATGAAGAGATAAATGAAACTTTAGAAATAATGTATGATAAAGATTTAATTGCAAAAAAACTTGGAATCTCAACTAAAAACTTTGAAGAACTTTTTAATGATTTTATAGATGAAGCAAAAAATTTATCTAATGCTATAAACGATGCTATATTGGAAAATAATTCAGATGTATGGACCATAGAAGCTATTAAACTTAAAGGTTTAAGTGAAAATATGTATCTTGATGATTTAAAAAAAGAGCTTGAAAAAATTATTCATACAACAGATAAAGATATTGTTCAAGAATCTATAAATAAAATAGATTTAACAATAAATAATATTTCAAAAATATAGTTTTAATTTTATGAATAATTTAACACCAAAACAATTGATGCAAAGTAGATATGAAGCCTTTGTTCGTAACGATGGTGAATATCTAGCATCAACTACTACACAAAAAATTTCAACAGATATGAGTGCTTATAAAAATATAGAGTGGCTAAAACTTGAAGTAATAGATGCGAAAGATGATGAAGTAGAATTTAAAGCCTATTATCGCGAAAATAATCTCATATCTGTTTTACATGAAAGAAGTAAATTTGTTTTAGTAGATGGAAATTGGCTTTATGATGATGGAGTTTTATTTAACACTCAAATACAAAGAAATGAAAGTTGCCCTTGTGGAAGTGGTAAGAAGTTTAAAAAGTGTTGTGTTGACTTATTAGGTATGTAAATCCCATGAAATTTCAATTTAAACTTAAAACCTATTTTTAGGGATTTAGATTCTTTAAACTATCGGAAGTGGGATTTCAATCCCACCAAATATTTAAGAAATAAGTAATATTTCTTTCTTTTTTAACATTTGGCGAGACTAAAGTCTCGCTTCCGATAGATATTAAGTTTAAATTTATTTTTCATAGGATTTACCTATTATTGGGCTAGTATAATTTAAAAGATAATTCTTTTTTAAAACAAAATAAATTGTATTGTAGAGAGAAAAGAGCCTTAATATTCTTTGATGAAATTAAAAAAATATGAAAAGTAAAAGATGACTAAAGAGAAGATACTAAAAGCCCTAAAAGAAAAAAAATCTTACATACAAAAAACTTATGAACTAGATAAGATAGGTCTTTTTGATAGTTATGCTAAAGATAGACAAACAGATGATAGTGATATGGATATATATGTAGAATTTAATCATAAAACATTTGATAATCTTGCTGGGTTATGGGTATATTTAGAAGAGTTGTACCACAAAAAAATAGATATATTTCATAAGCATAAAAACAATAATGAAGTCATTGCATCTAACATTCAAAAAGAGATTATTTATGTATAAGGAAATTAAAGATGCTATATAACCAACTAAAAAACTACTTCGTAAATGACATACTCCACGAAGAGACAAAAACCATATTTGTCTTAGAATCTCCACATACCCAAGAGGTGAAAAATGGTTATCCTGTAGCTGGTAAGAGTGGGTTTGATATGTCAAGCGTTTTGTTTGGTATAGATGAATCGTTTGGTAAGTTAGTTAGAGATAAAAAAGTGGATGCTATGGGGATAGTAAACATTTGTAACTACCCTCTTCAGATGTCAGCTTATGATATTGTGCCAAATGAAGATATGCAGTTTTTTGAAAAGATTCGTCAAAATCCGAAACTTCGTAAAAAAGTAAATCCTATAAACGATGCTATAAAAAAGATGATGGATAATTTTAAAAGTCGTTTAGAGATGCATAAAGATAAAAAGATAGTTTTATGTGGGAACTTTGCTCAGAGTGCTTTTGATAGTGTATTTAGTGAAGATGAATTTAATGAAGTGCTAAGAGTTCCACACCCATCTTTTAACAACTGGAAAAAAGCAAAATACAAAGAAGTTATAGAAAAATTAAAAAGGTATGTAAAATGATAAGACTAGCATCAGGCTCAACTACAAGAGCAGAACTTTTAAGAGATGCAGGGATAGAATTTATCCAAGAATCAGTAGATTTTGATGAAGATATGATAGTTGCTTCTTCGCCTAAAAACTTTGTATATCAAGCTACTTTAGGAAAGTATGGTGTAAATATGGGTGCTTTTGGGATAGATGATTATCCACTTTTGGTTGCTGATACTGTTGTAACTAGTCAAGGTAAAATTCTACGCAAAGCAAAAACAGAATCAGAAGCTAGAGATATTTTAATGACTCAAAGTGGAAACATCACCTCCATAGTTACTTGTATGATTTACCATTCAAAAGAGATAAAGATTATAGATATATCTCAAACAGATTATATTTTTGAAGAGTTTAATGAACATGATTTAGATAGATATATAGATAGTGGCATCTGGCGAGGAAAAGCTGGTGCTTGTATGGTTGAAGGATTTTGTAAAAAGTACATTAAGGAAGTAGAAGGCAATGAATCTACTGCTATGGGATTAAATACTCAGATATTAAAAAATTTTATATTATAATATGAAGCCTTGTTTAGTTGATTTAACGATTTAAGTTTCGTAAATTTCACTAAACAAGTTTAATTTACAATTTAGATTAACTTAGACTACAATTAACCCACTTATGATATAATTCAGTTATCTATCTGTGGTGGGTAGTGTATGAAGTCCATTCGGTCATGATAACTTCAAACGGTTAAGCTCTGCATCTTTTTGTTGAGGTGTAGGGCTTTTTTTATGGTCTTTTTTTAGATGGTTGGATTATGGGGTTAGACCGTATGAGGATAATATCATGACCATAGATATTCATACAGTAGGTTATATAATCATAGTATTAGTATATCTTGCTTTTGCATTTATAAAATAACTTACACTTAGAGGATTAACCACCCTCTAAGTTTTTTATACTCTATTCATCAGCAACAATATTTCAAATATCAATTACAACATAAATACATTATTAATATAAACATATATAATTTTAGGGGTACATTGTTTTATTGGATTGTGTTAGATTGTTCGATGGTGGACAAGGTGGGATTCGAACCCACGGTACGGTTAAGTACACCCGCGTTCCAGGCGAGCAGATTCGACCACTCTCTCACTTGTCCACATTTAAAAAGAAAAAGATTTTACCAAATCAATGATAAATAAAGGCTTATAAAGTTAAAGCTACTTTAAAAATAGGTTATAATTCTAAAAAAAGAATTTTAATGAATAACTTTTCAAACCTTCCCCTTTCTAAAGAGATGATTAACAATCTTGTTAACATAGGCTACAAAAACACAACTCCTGTTCAAGAACAAAGTTTACCACATATACTTGATAATAAAGACCTAATCGTAAAAGCAAAAACAGGTAGTGGTAAAACTGCTGCATTTGGTATAGGACTACTTCAAAAACTTCAAGTAAAAAAGTTTCGTGTGCAATCACTTGTACTTTGTCCAACTCGTGAACTAGCAGATCAAGTGGCAAAAGAACTTCGTAATATTGCTAAGTTCGCTCATAACATCAAGATACTTACTCTTTGTGGTGGTACAGCTTTTGGACCACAACTAGGTTCACTTCGCCATGGTGCTCACATCATAGTAGGAACTCCTGGTAGAGTTTTAAAACATCTTAACAAAGAGACTCTAAACTTAGAAAATTTAGAGACTTTGGTTCTTGATGAAGCAGATAGGATGCTAGATATGGGTTTTATAGAAGAGATTCAAAGCGTTATCTCTTTTGCACCTAAACAAAGACAAACTCTACTTTTTTCAGCAACTTATCCAAGTGAGATAATGGAGCTTAGTAAGTCTATACAACAAGATGCTATAAGTATAGAGACAGCATCTGTTGAGGTAGCAAATAAGATAACAGAGAGATTTTATGAAGTGGAAAACTCTTCAAAAACAGATGCATTAGTAAAAATCTTTGCAAACTTTAAACCTACTAACGCCATTGTGTTTTGTAACATGAAAATCTCTTGTGATGATTTGGCAAAAGATTTACAAGACAAAGGTGTAGATGCTTTAGCACTTCATGGAGATATGGAACAGTATGATAGAAATGATGTTTTAGTTCAGTTCTCAAACAACTCATGTTCTGTTCTTATAGCTACAGATGTAGCTGCACGGGGACTTGATATAAAAGAGTTAGCTATGGTGGTAAACTACGATATGCCACATGATAGCGAAACATACACTCACCGCATCGGTAGAACTGGTCGTGCTGGAGCTGAGGGTTTAGCTTTTACACTATTTTCTACAGCACAAACTCAGCACGCTGATGACTACCAAAATGATAAAAGACTTTTTGAAAATATAGAAGATTTAAAAACTCAACAAAACTTTAAGATGCGACCACCTTTCGTAACATTGGTTATAGAGGGTGGAAAAAAAGATAAAGTTCGTAAGGGTGATTTACTTGGGGCTTTAACTGGAGATGCTGGACTTAAAGGAAGTTCTATTGGTCGTATAGATATTTATGATAGACAAAGTTATGTGGCTATTGAAGCTAGTTTGATTGATGAAGCTCATAAAAAATTAAATAGCGGTAAGATTAAAGGTAAAAGATTTTCTGTTTGGATTTTATAACGATATAATACCATTATGAATTACAAAAAAATAGCACAAGATACATTAAAAATAGAAGCGGATACACTATTAAAAGCATCTCTAAATATAGATGATTCGTTTGATAAAGCTGTTGAACTTATACTTTCTTGTAAGGGTAAGCTTATCATTACGGGTGTTGGTAAAAGTGGGCTTATAGGGGCTAAGATGGCTGCTACTTTTGCATCTACTGGGACTCCTAGTTTTTTCTTGCATCCTACTGAAGCACTTCATGGCGATTTAGGTATGATTAGTTCAGATGATATAGTCATAGCAATCAGTTATAGTGGTGAAAGTGAAGAACTTAGTTCCATCTTACCACATATCAGAAGATTCAAAACTCCTCTTATTGGGATGACAAGAGATAAAAACTCTACACTTGGTAAATTTTCAGATTTAGTTATAGCCGTAGTAGTAGAAAAAGAAGCTTGCCCTTTAGACATAGCACCTACAAGCTCAACAACTTTAACTTTAGCACTCGGAGATGCTATCGCCGTTTCTCTTATGAAAGCTCGTGATTTTCAAAAAAGTGACTTTGCATCATTTCATCCAGGTGGAGCTTTAGGTAAAAAACTGTTTGTTAAAGTTTCAAATCTTATGCAAAGAGATGCTATCCCCATAGTAAAACAAGATACAAAAGTAAAAGATGCCATCTTAAAAATAAGTGAAGGTAGATTAGGCACTGTACTTGTTGCAAATTCCAATGATGAACTTGTAGCACTTGTAAGTGATGGAGATATTCGCCGTGCTTTAATGCAAAAAAACTTCTCTTTAGAAGATGCCGTTTTAAAATATGCTACAAAAAATCCAACAACTTGTGAAGATGAAAATTTACTTGCTAGTGAAGCATTAGTTCTTATAGAAGAAAAAAAAATACAACTACTTGTAGTTACAGATAAAACTAAAAAGATTAAAGGTGTACTTCATATACACACCTTGATAGAACAAGGAATAAAATAAATGAGATTAAACAAATATATAGCTCACCATTCAAGTTATTCCCGTCGTGAAGCTGATAAAGTTATTCAAGATGGATATGTAAGAGTAGATGGTGAAATACAAGACAACCCTGCAACGCAAGTTGAAGAGGGTATAAATATCGTTTATGTTAGCGGTAAACAAGTAAGTCCTAGAGATAAATATACAGTTATAGTTTATAACAAACCAAAAGGTGAGTTAGTTACGAAAAATGACCCTCGTGGGCGTAAAACTATATATGATTCACTTTCTAAAGAATACAAGCACTATATCCCTATAGGTCGTTTAGATTATGCTTCTGAGGGTCTTTTACTTTTAACTGATGCTTCTAAAGTAGCTACTGCTTTAATGGGTTCAGACCTACAAAGAGTATATAAGATAAAAATCAAAGGTGAAGTAACTCAAGATATGCAAAATGCTATGATAAATGGTATGACTTTAGATGATGCATCTGCTGGTGGGCATGATTTGTCAAAAGTTACATCTATGACTTTCAAACCTTTTATAGGTTATAAGATTCAAAAAAATACACCAAACTATTCAATCATGAAAGTTGCTATTTCTGAGGGTAAAAACCGTGAACTTAGAAGATTTTTTGCACATTTTGGAGCAGAAGTAAGTGACCTTAAAAGATTAAGTTTTGCAGAAGTTGAATTAAATAATCTTCCTACTGGTAAAGTTCGTTTTTTAAGTAGAAGTGAGTATTCTGCACTTTTTACATTTATGAAAGAGGAGAACAAGGAGAAAAAGTCAGAAGAGAGATTAGAAAAAAAGTTAGAAATTAAAAGACAAAATAAGAAAAAATATAGCTAATCATGAAACGACCACAAACCTTTGATGAACTTATAGGTCAAGAGCATCTAAGTTCATTAGATGCTCCACTAAGAAAACTTTGTGAAAAAAATGCTTTAGGACATAGTTTTTTCTTTGGTCCTGCTGGATGTGGAAAAACCTCTATAGCTCGTATCATTGCTAAAACATTAAATATGCCATTTTATGAATTTAATGCAACTTCTATCAAGATAGAACAACTTAGAAAGATTTTTGATATGTATAAAAATGCACTTCAAAAACCGCTAATATTTATAGATGAAGTTCATAGATTAGCTAAAAATCAACAAGAAGTTTTACTCCCTGTCATGGAAAATAACTCTATTTTACTCATAGGTGCATCTACTGAAAACCCATTTTTCTCTTTAACATCTGCTATCCGTTCCCGTTCGATGCTTTTTGAACTTTATCATATAAATAACAATGCACTTTATTTGCTTTTAGATAAAGAGTTATCAAACTCAAATATTAGTTGTGATTGTGATGCTAAAGATTATTTAGTAAAAAGTAGTGGAGGAGATGCTCGTGCAATGTTAAAACTTTTAGAGTTTGCATCTGCACTTGAAACAAATATAACTCTAAAAACTTTAAAATCTTTACGCCCAAATGCCTTAAGTGCTGGAAGTAGTGAAGTTGGAGTTCACTATGACTTAACATCTGCCATGATTAAATCTATAAGAGGTTCTGATATAGATGCTAGTATTTACTATCTTGCTAGGCTTATAGATGGCGGTGAAAGTGCTGATTTTATAGCAAGAAGACTTGTGATTTTAGCCAGTGAAGATGTTGGAAATGCAAATCCACAAGCACTTACACTTACAACTTCAACTCTTACAAGTGTATCACAGATTGGTTTTCCAGAAGCAAGAATCATTTTAGCACAAGCTGTAGTATATTTATGCGCATCTCCAAAGTCAAACTCATCATACTTAGCAATAAACTCTGCTTTAAAAGCTGTACAAGATGGTGTGATGCTTGAAGTACCTAAAAATATAACTCAGAAGAATGAAAATTATTTAAACCCACATAATTTTGGTGGCTTCGTAAAACAAGATTATCTTACTCATGATTTAAAATTTTGTGAATTAAAAGAGATTGGTTATGAGAAAAAAATGAAAGATTGGCTGAAAAATATTAAGAGTTTTAGTTAGTTTTAATTTAATAAGTATTAGAATTGATTTTATTTTATTTTAGAAAATAAGGTTTACAAATGAGCATACGATACAGACTTAATATAATCCAAATACTAGCATTATTATTTTCATTAATAACATTAGCATTTATACTAGATTCAGCGATGGATGAAAAAAGTAACATTGAAAAAGTAAAACAATTAAATACACTCTCTTATAAGTTAAGTAGTTTAATTCATGAAACACAAAAAGAAAGAGGTGCAAGTGCTGGCTATTTAAGCTCTAATGGTAAGAAGTTTATCAATATTTTACCCAAACAAAGAAAATTGACAGATTTAAAAGAAAAAGAATTAAAAGAATATCTAAAAACATTAGATTTAAATATTTTTCCTAATGAACTAAAATCTAATATATCGCTATTCTCTTCAGATATGGCAAAAATCAATAAAATTCGTTCACAGGTTAAATCATTAACAATAACTGTAAAAGATCAAGTAGCTTACTATACACAAATGAATGAAAAAATTTTAAAAATAGTATCTTTAACTGCTAAATTAGCTAATACTTCTGAGCTTGTAAAAGCTTTTGATACTTATACAAACTTTTTAAAATCAAAAGAAAGAGCAGGTATAGAAAGAGCAATTTTAAGTGCAACTTTTGCTAATGATAGTTTTAAAGAGGGTATGTATTCAAAATGGATAACGCTTGTTGCTGAACAAAATGCTTATTTAGAAGCTTCTATGTCAATGGCTACAAATAATGTTAAAACTTTATATAAGCAAAGGATGTCTAATCCTGCAATTAGTGAAGTACAAAAAATGAGAGATATTGCTAATCAAAAGGCTAATATAGGTGGATTTAATGTAGATAGTGTTGTATGGTTTAATACAATAAGTAAAAAAATAAATTTTCTTAAACAGATAGATGATGAAATTTACAAAGAAAATTCAAAATTATTAGAGAATATAGAATCAGAATTTAAATCATTAACATTTATAGGAATAAGTACTAATGTTATATATAGTATTATTTTATTTGTAATAATATTTCTTATAAATAAAAGTGTAAATAAAAGTGTAAGAAGTTCTTTAGAAAAAATAAACTTAGTTTCTAAGAATTTAGATTTAACTACTAATGTAGTTGTTGATGGGAAAGATGAAATTTCTCAAATTTCTCAGGCTCTACACACTATGATAAGCTCATTCAAAGAAACAGTGTTAGATGCTAAAGATGTTTCCAATACTACAATGGAAGAAAGTTCTAGGCTGGAAAATATAGTTCAAGAACTTACAAACAATGCAGAACAAACACAATCAGAAATTGCTTCTGTAGATACTTTAACAAGAGAAGTTGGTGATAAACTAGATGATGTTGAAGAGTCAACAGTAATAGTTACAGAAGATTTAGAAAAAACATTTAATGTATTAGATAGTTTTGTTTCTGTTTTAAATTCAGTAGTGAGTTCTATAGAAGATGGAAACATGCATCAAGAGGATTTATCTCAAAAAGTTTCTTCTCTAACTGAACAAGCTAAAGAGATAAAAGATGTATTGAGTATTATTTCAGATATTGCAGATCAAACAAATCTATTGGCATTAAATGCAGCTATAGAAGCAGCTCGTGCTGGTGAACATGGACGAGGCTTTGCCGTTGTTGCAGATGAAGTAAGAAAACTAGCTGAGAGAACTCAAAAATCTCTTAGCGAAATAAGTGCTAATGTAAACCTAATTACACAAAATATTGTAGAAATTTCAGATGGAACACAACAAACATCTCAAAATATGTTAGAAATTTCAGATTCTGCTCAAGAACTTATATCATCATCTGAAGAAACAAAAAATAATCTTGCTATTACAAAAGAAAAATCAGTAGATGTTATGCATCAAAGTACATATATTGCTACTAAAACAAAATTACTTATCTTAAGTATGGATGATATTTTAGACTTATCTTCAAGAAATAGTAATCTTGGTATATTGGTAGAAAAATCTACTATCAATCTTGATGAAAGCTCTAAAAAACTAGAAGATGAACTTGAAAAATTTACTGTATAAAAGAAAAAATATATAAAAGAATAGCATGATTTTAGTGAAAATTAATATTATTTTATATACACTATTATTATAAATAATCAAGGAATATTATGGAAATTTCAACAAACGGAAATAGTGTAACAATCGATGGGAATATTAAAAGTGTTAGTGATTATCAGAGTATCAAAAGTACTTTAGACCCTTTAGTAAGAAACGATACAATTATCATCAATATAGTAAACTCTATCTCTATTACATCTTCAGTTATTGGTTATTTTAATAAACTAGTTTTAAAAGATAAAATAAATATTCAAATGAATATTGGGAATGAACAACTTATGGAACTACTTCAAGATTTGAATCTAGCATCTATATTTAATGCTAAAAAGATTTAATCTAATTTTATGGCAAAAGCTATTTTAAATAAGGGTCTATTAGACTTTTTACAAACTTTAACAATATTATGCGTAGAAGATGAAGAGGATATTCGTTATATATATAACTCTATATTTAAAAACTTAGCAAAAACTGTTATCTTCGCTCATGATGGTGAAGATGGTTTAGAAAAATACAAAAAAAATAAGATTGACATAATCATAACTGATCAACAAATGCCAAAACTGAATGGTATGGATATGATTACAAAAATTAGAGAGTTCGATGAAGATGTACCTATTATTTTAATAACTGCATTTAATAACTCTGCTCTTTTAACAAAAGCACTAAATCTAAATATAAATAGTTTTGTTCAAAAACCTATACTCCATAATGAAGTTATTTACGCTATAGAAAAAGTTACAAAAATACTTATAGCAAATAAATATCTTAAAGATAAAGATGATTATCAATCATATCAAGAAAATCTTGGTTTTGCTAAAGAACTAAATATTTTAAGAAATGATTACTATTACCAAATGATGGATTCTGATGGAATTTCACTTATAGATTTCCTCTATAATCCTATAGATGTTATGAGTGGCGATGCTTATAGTGCAAGGCGTATTGATGAGCATAGTACCTTTTATCTTATGGTTGATGGCATGGGTAAAGGGATTTCAGCTTCTCTTACAGCTATGATAATAACATCTTATGTGAATCACCTTTTTGATAAGATGGTAATTTTAAATAGCTTTGATTTGAATTTCTTAGTTGGTGAAGCTATGGCATTCATAAAACCTATACTCCTTGAAGAGGAAGCATTAGCTCTTGATTTCATTGTTATAAATAATGAAGAAGATAAACTTTGTTATGCAAAATTCGCAATGCCTGTACTACTAATGCAAAATATAGATGATGAGATAATTAGACTAAAATCAAATAATCCTCCACTTTCAAAATATCAGCCTAATTTTAAAATTTCAAGTGTTGATACAAACCATATAACTAAATTTCTAATCTATACAGATGGAATAGTAGAAAATGAAACTATATGTAAGAACAGACCATATAGTGAGTTTATAGAAAATGATTTTATAAACTCTTTTACTAGACAAGAGTTAAAAGATAAATTTTCAACAAAAATAGTAGATCAAGAAGATGATATAACCTTAATATTTATAAATAAAATAAATGAAACAAAAATAGATATAGCATCTAAGCAATTTAAAAGCAGACTAAATGTGCTTGAAGAAGATGCTGGTTTATGGTATGAGCAAGTGTGGCACGATTTAAAAGCTGATTTAAAAACATCATATAAAGCAAGTCTTGTTTTTACAGAGTTAATGATGAATGCTTATGAGCATGGGAACTTAGGGATAGATAAACAACATAAACACGCTTTATTACATGAAGACATTTATCTTGATACTATCTTAGAAAAAGAACAAGAGTGTACAAAACTGATAGATGTAACAGTTAGTAAAATAGTTTATAAAAGTAACACCTATATTATAACTCTTATAGAGGATGAAGGTGAAGGATTTGACACTCAAACACTAAGTGAAATCTTTAGAAATTCACACACCTTTAATGGTAGAGGAGTTTTTGTATCAAGAAAAAATTCTTTAGGAATCTACTACAATGAAACAGGAAATTCTGTACTTTATCTAAACAAATTATAATTCAAATATATTTATGCAATAAATTTAGATAATTCACTTTCTAATTTTTTTGCATCATTTTGAAGTGAATTTGACACAGATTCTACATTTTTTCTATCTTCTGCATTTTCTTTTGATATAACAATAACTTCATCCATATTCGACATTAATTTTTTAGTTTTTGTAGCTATATAACTACTCTCTTGTAAAACTATTTCCGCTTTTTGTGTAGTTATCAATAAATTTTCTTGTGTATCTTTAGAATAATTGATTAAATCTTGAGCTGATTGAGCAATATCTTGCATACTTTTTGATGTTTCATTTGTTTCATGAGATATATCATCAACATTTTGTGTTATGAGATTTATGTTACTACCTATCTCGCCAAGAGATTTTTGAGTTCCCTCTGCTAGTTTTCTAACTTCATCAGCAACCACTGCAAATCCTCTACCATGCTCACCTGCCCTTGCCGCTTCAATAGCTGCATTTAACGCAAGTAAATTTGTTTGATCTGCTATATCTGAGATAACTGCCAATACATCTTTAATGTTTTTAGCTTGATCAATAAGTGAAGATACTTTTAGAACTAACTCTTGTTGACGAATATTTCCATTATCTATGTCTAAAACAACTAAACTAAGTTGAGATGCAAAATCATACAATACATTAGAAGTTTTTTCTAAATCTTCAGATACTGTTGCAGAAACTTCTTCAATACTATTTACTTTTAGCTCTATCTCTGAAGCTAATTTATTTACAGCACTAACTTTCTCATCATTTATTTCACTATTTTTCGCAAGATCATCAACTACAGCATATAATTTTTTACTCTCTATTGTAGTTGTATTAGATACCACTTTTACATTAATAATAATTTTTTGTACTTTTTCAATAAACTTATCAATCCAATGTGCTGCTTCAGCTAACTCATCTTCTTTTACAAAATTTATTCTTTGTGTTAAATCGCCATCATCATTATTTAATTTTTTGGTTTTTAAACTTAAAAAACTTAATGGCTTTAATACCTCTTTTTGTAAAAAGATTACAAGTCCTAAAATCGCTAAAATAACAGATATAAACATAGCTGGAAGTATTGTACTTTTGAAACTTGAAACATTTGCATATGTTTCTTCAAGTGATAATGATATATCCATAACACCTAATACATCACCAATTTTAGATGTAGGGTGACAACCTAAACATTCATTAGTAGCGATCATTGGTTGCAGTTTTCTTATATATTTATCATCTGCACTTAAATTTTCAATAAATTTAGATTTTTTTGTTTTAAAAACTTCTAATATATTTTTATCATTTGTTAATTTATCACTTAAACCAAAAGTATCAATAACATTTTGTGATTTTTCAATTCTTAAATTTCGAATATCTTTTATCTCTTTTGCTTTAGCGATTGTTTCATTTATTACATCTGCACTTCCCATATTCATAGCATTTCGCACAGCAATAAAAGCCGTATTTGCGACAGTACTAACATTTCTTTTTGCTGATTTTTCCATTATAGAGTCAAAACTTATAAAGATATAAGAAGTTATTGAAACAAGACCTATGGTAAAAAACATCAGTAAAGTAAAAATAATTTTAGATTTTATAGTTTGAAGATTCATAAAATTTCCCTTTTTTATATTTAAGGAAATGATTATATCAGAAAAAATATGAAGTATTTATATATAATGAAAAAAAGGGTAAGTTTCTTGCAAAAATTGCAAGAAACTTAAATTATTTTGCTAATGCTGCTTTTGAAGCTTCAACAACTGCAGTAAATGCTGCTACATCATTCATAGCCATATCAGCAAGAATTTTACGGTCAAGCTCAACGCCAGATTTATGTACACCGTTCATAAATGTAGAGTAGTTCATACCATTTAAACGAGCTGCTGCATTGATACGGATAATCCATAATTTACGGAACTCACGCTTTTTCTGCTTACGATCTCTATGTGCATATACTAATGATCTCTCAATTTGCTCTTTAGCTTTTCTAAAGTGCTTACGACGACCACTATAAAAACCTTTTGCTAGTTTTAATATCTTTTTATGTCTTGCTCTACGAATAGTACCTGTTTTTACTCTTGGCATTTCTTTCCTTTTTCTTTACCCAGATTACAGCTTCTGTAATTAGGTGCCATATCTTTGATGGACTTGCCCAATTATTTAAAATTGGAGTGTTTATTGATTAAACTAGTTAATCATAGCCTTGATACTTGCAACATCTGCTTCAGCTACAACAGCTGGGCTGTTTTGCTTTCTACGAGTGTTAGCATCTTGTTTAGTTAGAATGTGACTTCTATACGCTTTACCACGCTTAACAGAACCATTTTTCTTAACTTTAAAACGCTTAACAGCGCCTTTAACCGATTTCATTTTAGGCATCGATGACTCCTCTGTAAAATTACATTTATTTAATTTATAAAATCAGCAAAGCTAATTTTATAATCGCTAGCCGCTCAAGCACTAAAGCTAGCCTCCGTTAGAGGCAGAAAATAAATTTGAAGTCGCATTATATCCAAAAAATTCTGTAATTTTGATATAATCATTATATGAATTCGATTAAACATATACAAAAAGCGATAGATGAGTTAGATGCAGAGGTTCAAAAATTACTCTTAGACTGGAATATTCCATTAAATGAAAAAGATAATATTATGCTTCCTTTAGTTCGAGAAAAAAAAGTACTTACACAAACTTTAGAAGATTTAACATATTTAAAAGAGAATCCACCATCACAAAATCAACCATGTGGTATTTCAAAATATAGAGATGATAATTAGAAGTTTTTTAAGTAAAATATATAAAGTAATAAATTGTAATTTCTCAAAAATTTATTTTTGTAGCTTTAGGGAGTCGGAGAGACTTCAGTCTCTGCTATAATAATGAGCTTTGCTTATTATTATATATAAAATAGTAAGTGCCTCTCCAGATACCTGCGGCACATGACAAGTCAAGTCGTGCTGCTGTATTCCTACCCTGACACAGTATCTTAAAATACCATTGCACAGGTCTAAAGAAGCGACGAAATTATAGCTAAACATATTTAAAATGAAGTTTAAATGATATAATTTCATATGTCAATATTATTTAGTAGCTTTTATTTCTTTTATTTTTCAGTTGTTGGTGTATATATTATATTTCTACCAAAAGTTTTATCTATGCTTGGATATAGTGCAAGTGAGATAGGAATTATCTTTGCTGTTGCCCCTATGGTTAGGTTTCTCCTCCCTTTTGCATTTATAAAAGGTCTCAAACTAAATGCTATTGCTTTTAATATAGCCTTAATTTTTATGTTAGTTAGTAGTATCTCTTTTTACTTTACAAATGAAAATTTCACCACTCTAATATTATCAAATATAGGTCTAGGAATAGGTCTAAGTTTAGTTTTACCATATATAGAGGTGATTGCCTTAGAGGAGATAGGAAAACAAAAGTACGGCAAAGTACGACTCTTTGGCTCTATTGGTTTTGTTTTAGTAGCGTTGATTTTAGTAAGATTTTTAAATTCTACCGATATAGCATTTTTATTTTTAATGACTTTATCATTTTTCACATCTATTTTTGCATTTTTTATAGTTAAAACTTCTTCTCATCAAGAGAAACAAAAAAAACAATCTATCCAAAATGATATAGATATACTTAAAGATTGGAAATTATGGCTAGGACTTACATTGATGCAAGTAAGTTTTGGTTCATTTTATAACTTCTTTACCATCTATGAAACTGATTTTGGGATTAGTTTAGATATGACCATATATTTATGGACTTTTGGAGTCTTAGCAGAAATAGTCATGCTTTATTTTCAAGGTAGATTACTTAGTAAAAATCTACTTCTAATTTTACAAATCAGTATATTTTTAACTGCTATTAGATGGTTTTTAGTCTTTTTATATCCACAAAATCTTAGTATATTATTTTTCTCTCAAGCTATCCATGCATTTAGTTTTGCTCTATTTCACTCTACTGCTATTGTATATCTATTTGGGTATTATAAACATCGCTCTTTAGCTCAACAATTCTTTTTAGGCATCACCTATGGTTTAGGTGGTTTCTTAGGAGCATTATTAGCAGGATTTATATATGAACATATACCAAATTATCTATTTTTAAGTTCTTCACTCTTAGCTTTAGGAGCTTTTTATTTTATATATATTTGGAGTAAAAATAAAATAAAATAAATTAATATTTTAATTTTATTTTTGATACAATAAATATATTAATATCTAAGGTCTAAGAGATGAGTAAAATCGTAGCATTAAAATCAAAACTAAATAAATTTTTATTAGCTGGAGTTGTTGTAGTTTTATCTACTTCAGCATATTTGGCAAATATACATATGGAATCTAATACAATTGAAAAAGCTTTAGTACAAGCAAAAAATCTAACAAATCAACTTCTTATAACTAGAAACTATCTTTCAAGTGTAGCTCCATATATCACAGTTGATAATACTAAAATAAATGATTTTGCTATTACTCCAGCTTTTGTTGGTTCTCATATAAGCAAACAGATGATTCAAGAGAGTAACACTTATATAAAACAAACTTCACTTAGATATAGAAATATTAAAAATCAACCAGATGCTTATGAAACAAAGATTTTACAAAAATATGATGATGAAAAAATAATTGGAGAACACTGGGAAGTCACAACTCTAAATAATAAAAATGTTCTTAGATATTCTAAACCACTATATATAAGAGAATCATGTTTAAATTGTCATGGTGTTCCACATGTTGATGTTCAAACAAAAACTTATGAAAAACTTATAGCTATATATGGAGATAAATCTTTTAATTATGCTGTTGGCGATATTAGAGGGATAATATCTGTTGCTATCCCTGTAGAATTTTCAATTTTAAATAGTGATGAATTATATACAGTTTTCTTTATTATCATGATACTCTCATTATATATATTTATTGAACGAAAATATATATTTATGCCTCAATACAATAAAATCATAAATAATGAAGAGTATGAACAAGCCGTTATAGAATCAAATAATAATGCAATCATAGCTATAAATTGGCAAGGTAAAATAACCACCTATAATAAAAAAGCTGAAGATATGTTTGGTTGGAGCAAAGATGAGATGCTAGGTAAAAATAATCTATCCAATATCATACCTAGTGAATATAGACAATTACATAAAGAAGCTTCAACAAACTATTTTAAAACAGGTGTCTCTTGTGGTATTTTAGGAAATTCTCATGAATTAACAGCAGTTAAAAAAGATGGTACTGTTTTTCCTATAAAAATATCTTTTGGTTCAAAATATAAAGGGAAAGATTCTATAGTTGTTGCAAATATTTCAGATATTTCAAAAGAAAAAGAACAAGAGCATCTATTAAAAGACCAAACAAATAAAGCAATAAAAGCAAGTAAAATTAAATCTGAGTTTTTAGCAAATATGTCCCATGAAATAAGAACACCTTTAAATGCCATTATGGGATTTATTCAGCTACTTCAAGCAAAAGAGGAAGATCAAAAAAAGAAAAAATACTTAAACATTATAAATAGTTCTAGCAAAAATCTTTTAACTATTATCAATGATATTTTAGATATTAGTAAAATAGAGAGTGGCAATTTAGAATTAGAAAAAATAGATTTTAACCCAACCAAAGAGTTTAATCTAACAAAAGAACTTTTTAAAGCAAAAATGGATGAAAAATCAATAAGTTTTCATTCAAATTTTTCTGGGTTTCCAGATCTATTAAATGGTGATATTCATAAACTAAAACAAGTTATAAATAACTTACTAAGTAATGCTGTAAAATTTACACCAGAAAATAAAAATATATATTTAGATATACAATATAAAGATAAATTTTTAAATATAAGTGTAAAAGATGAAGGTATAGGGATTAATGAGAAGTACCATACAAAAATTTTTGAACCATTTTCACAAGAAGATAGTAGTACAACTAGGCAATACGGTGGAACAGGACTCGGTCTTGCTATATCTTATAAGATTATAAAAGCAATGGGTTCAGAACTAAAACTCAAAAGTGAGTTAGATAAAGGTAGTGAATTTTATTGCTCAATACCTTTTATTGTATAATATATTTAAAATGCAGTTAAAAAAAATTCCCTATGGACTAAGTGACTTTAAAAGAATCCAAACAGAAAACTATTATTTTATAGATAAAACAAAATTTATACCAAAAGTAGAGGATGAAGCAGATTTTCTTTTTTATCTGCGTCCACGAAGATTTGGTAAAAGTTTAACTATTGCTATGCTTGAAGCTTATTATGATGTATATTATAAAACTCAATTTGATGACATATTTAAAGATACTTATATTTTAGATAATCCAACTCCTCTTAAAAATAGTTTTTACATTATGAAGTTTGATTTTAGTGGTGTTGATATTACTGATTATGAAAGTAGTTTTAGAAATAATCTTAGTTTAAAAATCAAAAATTTTATTGAGAAATATAATCTTAGTATTGAATTGACAGCTAATAATCCTATTGATAACTTAAGAATTGTTATGCTTTATTGCTCAGGACATAATATTCCTCTTTATATTCTCATAGATGAATATGATAACTTTGTAAATAAACTTCTTGTATCAGATATAAATATTTATGAAACAATGGTAACTGATAAAGAAGCTTTTTATAAAGAGTTTTTTGCGATGCTTAAAGTGGGAACAAGTGGAAATGATAGTGCCATCAAAAAGATGTTTTTTACAGGAGTAAGTCCTTTAGCTTTATTTGATGTTACAAGTGGGAGTAATATTGGTGTAAATATCTCTTTAGATAAGAGTTTTAATGATATGGTAGGTATTACTAAAGATGAGCTAAAAATAATGATAAGCTATTATAATCTTAATGATAAAAAAGAGATGATTATCTCAAGATGTGATGAGTGGTATAACTCCTATAAATTTAATCAAGATATAAAACATACTATTTATAACAGTGATATGATTTTATACTATATGAAAAGTATTATCTATAAAGATAAAGAACCCATGCAACTTATAGATGTAAATGTAAGAACAGACTACTCAAAACTCAGATACTTAGTCTATACAAATAAAAAACTAAATGGTAATTTTGAAATGATTAATAATCTAATTTTAGAAAAACCAGTTATTACTACTATTATAAAAGATAATTTTTCAGCTTTTGAATTGACAAACGAAGATAATTTCAAATCCTTTCTATTTAGTTTAGGATTGGTTACTTTAGAAAAATATCGCATAGCATTAAAACTAAAAATACCAAATCAAACAATAAAAAAATTACTCTCTGAATTTATCCATTATGCTTATAAAGATTTTAAAAATTATGATATGAAATTAGAAACTTTAAATAATCATCTTTTAAATTTAGCCTATGAAAAAGATTTAACAGCATTTAAATATATCGGTGAGGTGATAAAAGAGAGTAGTTCTATCCGTGATTATATTGGGGGAGAAAATTTTATAAAAGCTTATCTTTTAGCTTACTTAAATCTAAATACTTTTTATGAAGTACAATCAGAGGTGGAATCGAATAAAGGGTATATTGATATATTATTAAATCCTATTTTAGAAGAAGTTCCTTATGGTGTGATTATAGAGTTAAAATACATCAAAAGAACTCTAAGTGAGTATGATGAAGCGCTAGAGAACTTAGTAAAAGATGCAAAAAAACAACTCAAGCAGTATGATTTGGGAGAGCGATATGTTAAAGTTATTTTAGTATTTTATGGTTGGGAGTTAGTTTATATCTCCCATCTTTAATAATCCACAATAAGATTCGCAGTTAAAGTATCGTCTTTGTGTTTTTTATCAGTTGCTGGTAAATTTATATAATCAAATTTATAGCTTATCCCAACTGAAAATATTTTTGATAGTTTAGTGCTGAGTGCTGATTTTGAATAGATGAAATGATTTTCATGCTTTTTTATTTCTGATCTATACGATAACTCTTGTTTAAATTCTATATTTTTAGTCATCTGCCAAGTATATATACCTTTACTCATAAAAGAGATATAATCTCTAACCTCTTTATTTTTATCTCTTGAAAATAGCATATTCCCATCAACACTTAATTTATGTTTATCTTTTTGAATAAACTTATATAAAAGTCCTGGACCTGTATAAAACTGATAATCATAACTAGAAAATCTATCCTCTTTATAACCAGCGATATAATCAAATGCAAGTTTTGATGTTAAATCATAGTCATACTCTAACTCTAAAAGATATTTATTTTTACTCTCAACATCATTACTTTTAGCATATTGTGCATCTATTTTAAACTTTGTAAAATGTTTTCCAAATCTTTTTTTTATATCTGCTTCTAAATTAAAAGTTTCTGTATCTGTATTTCCATCTGTTTTTATATATCCAAACTCTGTATGTGTTATATAACTCTCTTTTGGTGGCTTTTTTGAAAGCTTAGATTTAAGATGTTTTATCTTAGCTTCAAGTAGTTCTTTATCTTTCAATGCTTGTGCTATTTGTAATTCTACTTCAGAAAAAGGAGTTGCTAAAATTGAAGTAGATAAAACAAAAATAACAAATAAAACTTTTATCATTTTTTACCTTTTATTTAAAATTTAAACTAAGAGAAACTTTACCTTTCTCCTCATCTACTGAGACCACTTCTATCTGTGGTAAGTACTGATTTAAAGATAGAACCTCTAAAGGATGAGAGATGCGTTTCTCGCTCATTTTTGAGATATGAATCATACCATCATTTTTAAGCCCAATATCTATAAATGCACCAAAATCTGCAATATTTCGAACCACTCCTGAAACAAAACTACCCTCTTTTAACATCTTTATATCTGTAATATCATCTTTAAAAGGGATTTGTGGCAAATCTTCTCTTGGGTCAAATCCAGGTTTTAAAAGCTCTTTTATTATGTCTTGTAAAGTCTCTTTTCCTATATTTAACTCTTTAGCTTTTGTATTTACATCTATTTTATCGAGTTCTAAACCTTTTAATCTTTTTGCAACTGTATAACTTTCAGGATGGATACCAGTGTTATCAAACTCATTTTTAGAATCTTTTATACGGATAAAACCAGCTGATTGTTCATACGCTTTTTTACCTAAACCTTTTACTTTTAAAAGCTCTGTTTTTGTACTAAAACAACCCTCTTTTTCTCTATGAGAAACTATATTTTGAGCTATCTTCATACCGATTCCAGCCACATGTGAAAGTAGTGAAGCTGATGCAGAGTTTATATCTACCCCAACCCTATTTACCAAATCACAAGTAACATCGTCAAGTCTTTTTAGTAAAAGTTTTTGGTTTACATCATGCTGATACTGCCCTATTCCTAAAGATTTAGGGTCTATTTTTACCAAAGTTGCCATTGGGTCACAAAGTCGTCCTGCTATAGAGATAGCACCACGGATGGTTACATCTAAATCTGGATATTCATCATTTGCTATCTTAGATGCTGAATACACAGATGCTCCCGCTTCTGAAACAACTGTATAGTTAAGTTTTGCATTTTCATCTTTGTTAAGATTGGCAAAAAATTCTTGTGTTTCACGGGATGCTGTTCCATTACCTATAGCTACTGCACTAATATTGTACTTTTTAACTAATGCCAAAACTTTTATTTTAGAATTTTTATAATCATTTTTAGGAGCTGTTGGATAGATAACAGCCGAATCCAAATAATTTCCATTTTCATCAATAACCGCTAGTTTACAACCACTAACAAATGCAGGATCAACACCTAAAATAACCCTAGAAGTAAGAGGTGGTGTCATAAGAAGTTGGTTTAAATTTTTACCAAAAACATTTATAGCAGTTGTATCTGATTTTGTTTTTAATTCTGTATGAACTTCCCTCTCTAAAGATGGAAGTAGTAATCTTTTTAACCCATCTTTATAAGCATCAAAGAGCAATTCTTTTGAACTAGATGCATTTCGTGGAATTTTATACTGCTTGATATTATCTTCTATCCGTTTTATATCAATAGTGATTTTTACAGATAACTCTTTCTCTTTTACTCCACGCATAATAGCTAAGTATCTATGAGATGGTATATACGCTACTTTCTCAGCTTTTGCATCTTTTGCACCAAAGTTTTTAAAAGAACCTCTCTCATCAAAATTTTTAGTTCTTTTTATCTCTAACTCTCCAAACCTAAGCATGGAGTTTCGAATAGCTTCTCTCTCACGAGGTAAATCTGCATATCTCTCAGCTAAAATATCCATAGCACCTTTTAGGGCATCATCCACTGAACTAACTTTACCATTTACAAATTTAGTAGCCTCTTTTTTAAATTCGGCTGTAGTAAGTCTTGCATTTTGTAAAGTGTTAGCTAGTTGTGTTAAACCATTTGCTATGGCGGTAGTAGCACGAGTATTTTTCTTCTCTTTAAAGGGTCTAAATATATCTTCTAAAGCAAGTAAGGTATCAGCTTCTTTTATACTCTTTTTTAAAGCATCTGTTAAAGTAGCTCTCTCTTGAATAAGTCGAGAAACATCCTCTTTTTTCTCTAAAAGGTTTTTAGAACTTATATATAAAGTTTCAAATTCACGAAGAACTTCATCATCAGCCCCACCTGTCATCTCTTTACGATAACGAGCAATGAAAGGGATTGTAGAACCCTCATCAAGAAGTTTCAAGATATTTGTAATATGTTCTTTTTTTAGGTTTGTTTTTTGTGTTAGTAGTGTTATAAGGTTTTGCATAAAATTCTTTTTTTATCTAATTATACTCTGAAAAATTAATCTTTCAAATAATCTCTCAAAATATCACCATGATCAAATACTAAAGAATCAAAATCTAATTCATCTAGTTTAAATATTTTAGCCTCTTTTGCATCATCCGCTCCAACAGGTTTACCATAAGCTTTACATATATAAACAACAGATGCAGTATGAAACCGAGCATCACGAGATGGGTCAGAATATACCCCAAGTAGTTTTACAATTTCTACATCAAGAGAAATCTCCTCTTTCATCTCACGCACTACAGCATCCTCTACAGACTCACCTACATCCACAAAACCACCAGCTATAGCTAAACCTAGCGGCTCATTTTTTCTTTGTATAAGTACAATACCTTGAAAGTTTTCATCTTTATCATATATCTCTACAATGCCATCAGTTGTTAAGTATGGGGTTTTTGGTTTAAAGTTCATTTGAATATTTTAAAAGTAGATTAAAACAAATCCCCGCATAGATTGCGAGGATATAAGTTTATGAGAGGTTGATTAGCACTGGTATGTAGTTTTGAACTCATAAGCAGTTGGACGACCCTCATCTGGCCATACATCACGCTCAAAACGGTAATGTTGATATGCATCGATAAACTCTTGTGTAAATACAGGTTTAAGGAAATCATGATCACCAATAAGACCTTCAAGTGCTTCACGAAGTGTGTGTGGCATTTGAGGGATACCTTTTTCACGAATCTCATCAAGAGAAAGTTCATATAAATCTTCATCCATTGGACCAACAGGAATATCTGTATTTTTGATACCATCAAGACCAGCCATCATCATTACAGCAAATGCTAAATAAGGACAAGCAGTAGAATCTGGAAATCTCATCTCTAAACGAGTTGCAGGCTCACCAGCTCCATAAGGGATACGACAAGCAGCTGAACGGTTTTTAGCAGAGTAAGTTAAAATACTTGGTGCTTCAAAACCTGGTAATAAACGCTTGTACGAGTTAGTTGTTGGGTTAGTAAATGCTGAAACTGCTGGAGTATGTTTAAAGATACCACCAGCATAGTGAAGAGCCATCTCAGAAAGGTTACCATAAGCACCCTCTTTATAGAAAAGGTTTTTACCATCTTTCCATAGTGATTGGTGAACATGCATACCATTACCATTATCACCAAACATTGGTTTAGGCATAAATGTTGCAGTTTTACCATTAAGGTGAGCTATCATCTTGATAACATATTTGTATTTTTGAACATTATCAGCAGCACCGATGATGTCAGAATAAACAATACCAATCTCATGTTGACCTTGAGCAACTTCGTGGTGACCAAGAACAACTTCAAGACCAACTTGCTCTAAGATTTGCATCATTTCAGCACGCATATCTACAGCAGAGTCAGTTGGAGCTACTGGGAAGTAACCCCCCTTAGTTCCTGGTCTGTGACCTGTGTTATACATATCTGGGTATGGGTTATTTGAGTTCCACTCACCCTCTTCAGTATCAACTTTGTAACCAGTTTCATTGATGTTATCAACAAAAGTTACAGAATCAAACATAAAAAATTCATTTTCAGGACCAAAGTATGCAGCATCAGCAATACCGATTTCAGTAGCATGTGCAACTGTTGCTTTAGCTATTGAACGAGGACATCTCTCATACGCTTGATTTTTGTAAATGTCATAAACATCACAAAATACAATAATAGTTGGATCAGCAGTAAATGGGTCTAAGAATGCACTACCTACATCAGGTGTTAAAAGCATATCTGACTCGTTGATTGGTTGCCATGCTTCGATAGAAGAACCATCAAATGGAAGACCATTTTCTAGTTGACCAGCAGTTACAGCACTCATTCTATAACTGATATGATGCCACGCACCTTTAATATCTGTAAATCTAAAATCTACAAACTGAACATCATTTTCTTCACAAAATTTAAAAAACTCTTCTGTATTATTAACAAATTTTCCCATTCATTTTCTCCTGAAATTAAATATGAGGTTAGAATAGCACATTTAATTTAAAGATTGTAGGTAAAATTGTATATTTTTTAATCATATAGAAGTTTTGTATCAAAAAGTTATATTAAATTCTGGGAATGTAGTCATAAATTTTTGAATTTTAGGTTTTATAACAACTTGACAATACCCTTGAGATGAATTTAGGTTATAGTAGTTTTGGTGATAATCTTCAGCTGGATAAATTTCAGGTAACTCACTAACCTCTGTTACTATTTTATCTATAAAATTATTTTGAGCTATGGTTATAGCTTTTTCTATTTCTTCTTTCTCTTTTAAAGTTTTATAATAAATCACTGAACGATATTGTGTCCCTTTATCTGCACCTTGAGCATTTAAAGTTGTAGGGTCATGTATCACAAAAAAAATCTCTAAAAGCTTACTCAAACTTACAACATCAGAATCATAAGTTATATCTACAATCTCAGCATGACCAGTTGCTCCTGAACATATATTTTCATAAGTTGGATTTGCTCTTTTTCCACCACCATAACCACTTACAGCAGAACTTACACCATTTACATCTCTATATACAGCCTCAATACACCAAAAACATCCACCACCTAGAACAACTCTTTCTTCTGTCAAAATCAATCCCTTTTTTTTAACTGATTATACATCTTTTGCATAAGTGGAGTATCTATATATTTTGTTAAAGAGTCTAGTTCAGTTTGTTTTTTGTTTTGAAAATCACGATGCATGGAGGTTGAACTATCATAAGGAACTTTTGATGCAGTATCTAGTGACTTTTGAATTTCATCTGATAAATCTATCCCTTTAGTAGATGCAAAATCTACTATCTCTTTTAAAACAGCTTCAGCTTCATCTTTATAATACTCATAAACATAACCAATACTTTTATCATAATACGAAGTCAGAGTAGCAAATGCAGAGATAAATATATACTTTTTCCAAATAGCAGTTTTTATATCTAGTGGAATTTTATATCTTAGAAGTGCCTCTTCAAAAACAGATGCCAACTTATGGGTAGCATCAGTATCTCCACCAAACACACCAGCAAAAACTTTCCCTTTTTTACGAATAACTCCAGCTTTTTCTATATGTGAAAGTATATACATACATCCATCTAAAACTATAGAATCACTTATCTCTCTTAATTTATCACCATTGGTTACACCGTTAGAAAAACTTATAAGGATAGAATTTGCATCTATATGATTTTTTATCGCTTTATAAGAATTTTGCAAATCATAACTTTTTACACAAAAAAGCACCATATCAAAATACCCATTTGCATCACTTAACTCTCTCGCATCTAAAGTTACACTATAGCTTTTATCATCTTCTACTATCTCGATACCATTTTTTTGGATTGCACGAAGATGCTCACCTCTTGCAAAAGAAACTACCTTATTTTTACTATTTTTAGTTAATGACCCAGCTAAATACCCACCAACTCCACCAAGACCAACTATTGCTATTTTCATAATATACCCTTTTAAAAGATAAATTATAACAAAGAGTTCTACAAATACCATAAATTTATATATAATCCCAAATAAAATAGAAAAGGCGATAAATTAAAATATGAATTTATGTGGTATTGATGAAGCTGGGCGTGGTCCTATTGCTGGAGATTTAGTTATAGCTGGGTGTGTTTTACATTCAAATATAGATGGTTTAAATGATTCTAAAAAACTTACTGAGAAAAAAAGAGAGATACTTTTTGAAAAGATAATAAAAAATTCTACATTTCATATAGTTAAATTTTCACCAAAACAGATAGATGAAGATGGAATTTCTAAATGTTTAGCATCTGGACTTCGTGAAATTATGACATCTATAGAGTGTGAAGAGTTTCTTTTTGATGGTAATTCATCTTTTGGTGTACAAAATCTTTCTACAATGATAAAAGCTGATGGGAAAATAGTAGAGGTTAGTGCAGCATCTATACTTGCTAAAGTTACACATGATAGAGACATACTAAAAGAAGCTAAGAAATATCCATTATATCAATTTGAGAAACATAAAGGGTATGGTACTAAATTACATATTGAGATGATAAAAAAATATGGGTATTGTGATATTCATAGAAGAAGCTATAAAATCAAAGCACTTGAAGCTACATTATTTTAAACATAAAAAAGTAAAAATTTGCTAAAATACGACTACAAGGTAAGTATATGTTAAATAATAAAATACTAATAGTCAATTCTGAATCTAAACTACAAAACACAAACAGCACTAATAGTAGATGATTCCTCAGTATATAGAAAATCAATAACAAATATTATGACATCTTTAATGTTTAATACTATAGAAGCAAAAGATGGTGTAGAAGCATTAGAAATACTCGATAAAGAAAAAATAGATATTATTATTGCAGATTATATAATGCCAAATATGAATGGGATAGAATTATTAATCGAAGTTAGAAAAAAACATAAAAAAGAGGAGATTGCTTTTATAGCTGAAACTTCAAAAGCAAACCCTGAAATTCTAACTAGATTTTTAAAGTATGGAGCAGATAGTTTTATATATAAACCTTTTGTAGAGGATGAATTTAAAGCTATAATAAATAAAGTGATGGATTATAAATTCACTTTAGAAGAAAATAAACAAAAACAAAAAGAGATAAAAAAAATAAATCAACATACTACTACTTTGATAGAAGTTTGCATAGACCCATTGATTACAATAACAAAAAATGGGATTATCCAAGATGTTAACAATGCTGGTATAAAAATGATAGGCTATGCTAAAGAAACATTGATTGGAACAAAATTTAGCTCATATTTTGAAAATCAAAATGATGCAAATGAAATTTATACAAAAATACTACAAGATGGTGAAGTTTTAAATTATCCTTTACATTTTAAAGATAAGCATGGAAGATTAAAACAAATTCATTGTAATGCTACAACTTATAAAAATGAAAAAAATGAGATTGAAGGTATTTTTATGTCAGTACGAGATATGACTGAGATAATGAATTTAAAAACTAAACTTGAAAAACTTGCTTTATATGATGAGCTTACAAATTTGCCAAATAGGCGTTTGTTAAATGAGATGGCAAAAAAATATTTTTCACATAGTTTAAGAGTTGGGGAAAAGATAAGTGTTGTTTTTATTGACCTTAATAAATTTAAACCTATAAATGACAGCTATGGTCATAACACTGGAGATGAAGTTATAAAAGAAGTAGCTTTAAGATTATCTAATAATTTTAGGCAAGAGGATATAATTAGTCGAATAGGTGGTGATGAGTTTGTTATTTTAATACCTAAATCAACTGATGAAAAAGATGATTTAAAAGCAAAAATTTTAAAATTATTTGATGAACCTTTCATCTCTCCAGATAATTCTTTATCTTTGCAAATTCTTATGAGTGTAGGAATAGCTACATATCCAGAAGATGGAAAAACATTTAAAGATTTATTATTATTAGCTGATAAACTAATGTATGAAAATAAAGAGAATGGGAGTCTAAATGACTCCTCTCACCAAAGGTGAAGCTTTAGTGACTGAATATAATTTGGACGAGTTCAAATTATATGAGATTTATTAGTAGGAGAGAATAGTTTTAAAAACTCTCCAATAATATAACCTTTGCATATTTCCCTTTTTCAAGGTTTCCATCATCTTCAGCAGTAATCATCAATGCACTATTGTTTAACATATTTGTAAGTATTGCTGAACTACCAACTTTTTTATCTTCAAAGTTTACAAAGTATTGACCATCTTTAACTTCTATATTACAAGCTGTAAACTCTGTAAGTTTACTTCGTTTTTTAAAATTTTCATTTAGTTTGGCATCTACTACTTTATATGGTTGACTTTTTCCTAACATCTTTGAAACAAGTGGAAGTCCATAAAGTATAGAAGTTACAGTTGAAGAGTATGCAAATCCTGGAAGAGCTAAGATAAACTTAGATTCTCTTTGTGCTACCATTATATGCCTACCAGGTTTAATAGCTACACCTTTAAAAATAACATCTGCACCAAGAGCTGGGACTATATCTTTTACAAAATCATAATCACCTACACTTACCCCACCTGTACTTATAAGTATATCTGCTAATGCAAGTGCATTTTCAAATGTTTGCATGATGCCATCTTTATCATCACCTATCGTTCCAAGCTGTATAACCTCTGCTCCAGCTTCTTCAAAAAGGGCTGCAATGGTGTAGTTATTTGAACTTCTGATTTGTGCAGAATTATCACTCTCTTCACCCAAATCTAAAATCTCACTACCTGTAGCAATCACGGCAACACGAGGTTTTACAGCTACTTTTACCATCACTTGATTTAATCCAGCTAGTACACCTATCTCAGCAAAACCAATTTTTGTACCTTTTTTTATAAGTACATCACCAGCTTTATAACCCTCACCTACAGGACGAACAGATGATGCAAAAGAAACTTTTTCATCTATCGTTATTTTTGAGTCTTTAACAGTTACATTCTCTATCTGAATTAAAGTGTCAGTTCCCTTTGGCATCTTTGAACCAGTAAAAGTTTTTATACACTCTTTAGAATTAACAACTCTAGTTTCATCATTTCCTGCTGGATTATCACCTAAAATCAAGATGCTATCACTATCTAAATCTTCATGTTTAACAGCATATCCGTCCATAGATGCAGTTGGAAATTTTGGGTCATCGAATTTTGCAACTATGTCTTGAGCTAAAATTCTACCAACAGCAGATGGTAAAGCTATTTTTTCAACTTTTAAATTTCCAACATCTAATTGGTTTAAAAGTTTTTGACTTGTTTCATAATTTAATAAACTCATTCTATTTACTCTTACTAGGATGTTTCATTTCGTATATTATTCCAAATGCACCTATTATTGTTCCTACAATAGCAAACATAACTCCTAACTCTAACATTTTTCATTTCCTTTATTTATAAATCTATAACCAAAATAATATGCAGTTATTACACAATATAAGGACAATACTACACCAATTATACTAAAGTCATCTTTTTGCATATAAGTATTAAATAAAAATAAAACTAACATAAGATTTGCCAAAGTTAAAAGTGACTTTCCAACCTCTTTTAAACCCTCATTTATCTGTTTGTTTTCAGACATCTAAAATACCACTACCTTTAATAGCCGTTGATCTATCTTTTGCATAGATTCTTTTTCCATCTATTAAGTCGTATTTCCAAATAGGTGCAGATGCTTTAAAATCCTCTACAAACTCATCTATAAACTCTAATGCTACTCTTCTTTTTGGTGAAAAAACTGAAGCTATATAAGATGATTCATGAAGCATCACATCTCCACGAGAGTGAGCCATTTTTATAATTGCACCTTTTGCTTTTGCTTTTTCTTGCCATGCTTCAAACCAAGAGTTTAAAATAGGCTCATAAATATCAAAACTAAGTCCATCTATACCATCTTCACTTCTAACAGTTCCAACAAAAGGGATATATGCACCATAATTACTTGTAGCTTCTGCTTCATACCAATCTTTTAAAATAGTTGGTACATCGAGTGAGCCATCATGTAGTTCTAGCATCTCTAACCTCCACAAACTGGTGGTAAAAGTGAGATTTTATCTCCATCTTGAAGAGGTGCTTCCAATGAGCTAACTATCGTATCATTTATAGCTACAGCTGAGTTACTCAACCACTCAGTCATCTCTTTATCATCTTGAAGTATTTTTGCTAATTCATTTAAATTTGTAATATCAAGTTCTAATGGTTCTTTTTGTATAGGACCAAGAAATTCTACTCTTACCATGTATTTACCCCTAATTTTCTTGAAATAATTATATCTAAATAAGTTAAGTCAAGTATAATTCTGTATGATTTTTGGAAAAATAGAATATCTTAATTTGTTACCTTTTCATACATTTATGAAACGATATATAAGCTCTTCACAACAAACTATGAGTATGCGATATAACGGTGGTGTACCTTCCAATATAAATAATAAATTCTTATCAAAAAAAGTAGATGCTGCATTTATTTCTAGTGTCAAAGCAAAAAAGCATAAATATATAAACCTTGGAATTATCGCAAAAAAAGAGGTTTTAAGTGTATTAGTTATACCAAATACTGATGATAAAAATGATTTTGAATCAGCTACATCAAATGTATTAGCAAGAGTGCTAGATGTAAAAGGTGAAGTTATTATAGGGGATAAGGCACTAAAATATTATCTACAAAATAAACCAAATATTGACTTAGCAAAAGAGTGGAATATAAAATATAATTTACCTTTTGTATTTGCTGTACTGTGTTACCATAAAGATAAAAATCTATATAAAAATATTGAAAAAAAATTCTTAAAACAAAAAGTTAAAATTCCACAATACATTTTAAAACAGGCCTCAAAAAAAACAGATATAAGTGAAAAAGATATATTAAACTACTTAAATTATATATCTTACTCTTTAGATGCTAAAGCAAAAAAAGGGCTAAAACTTTTTCAAAGATTAATTATTTAAACCTAAAATGGTATAATCGTGAAATTATTACTTATTTAAAGGTTCCTTATGGCTCAAACTATAACAGAAAAAATATTCTCTGAGCATGTTGGCAAAGAAGTTTTTGCTGGCGAAATTATCCGCTCAAATATCGATATGATTATCGGTAATGACATCACTACCCCTATATCTATAAAAGCGTTTGAAGATAGTGGTGCTGAAAACTTAGCAAATCCTGATGGATTTTCTATAGTTCTTGATCACTTCATCCCTGCAAAAGATATAGCATCTGCAAATCAAGCAAGAATTAGTCGTGACTTTGCAAAAAAGCATAAACTAAAAAACTTTTTTGATGAAAAAGATATGGGGATAGAACACGCTCTTCTTCCAGAAAAAGGTCTTGTAGTTCCAGGTGATGTTATCATTGGTGCAGATTCTCACACTTGTACTCATGGTGCATTAGGTGCATTTTCAACTGGTATGGGTTCAACTGATTTAGCATTTGCCATGATTAGTGGTGGAAACTGGTTTAAAGTTCCTGAATCTATTAAAGTTGTACTTTCTGGTAAACCTAAAAAATATACAACTGGTAAAGATATTATCTTAGAAATTATCCGTGTGATTGGTGTTGATGGTGCATTGTACAGAACTTTAGAGTTTGTTGGTAGCACGATTGAACACTTAAGCATGGACGATAGATTTTCTATGTGTAATATGGCTATAGAAGCTGGTGCAAAAAGTGGAATAGTAGCTTTCGATGATATAACTAAAGAGTTTTTAGCTGATAAAGATTTAGCAAGAGAACCTCGTATTCATCAATCAGATGCAGACGCTAATTATGTGCAAACTTTAGAAATAGATGTTGCAAACTTAGAACCAGTTATCGCTTATCCATTTTTACCATCAAATGGTCATAGCATCACTAAAGCAGTAAGTGACAAAATCAAAATCGATCAAGCTTTCATAGGAAGCTGTACAAATGGTCGTTTAGAAGATTTAAAAGTAGCATCTGAGATTTTAAAAGGGCAAAAAGTACATGAAGATGTTCGCCTTATCGTGACTCCAGGGACTCAGAAGATTTTAAGAGAAGCTAATCACTTAGGATATATTGACATCATAGTAGATGCAGGTGGAGTTGTAAGTAACCCAACTTGTGGAGCTTGTCTTGGTGGATATATGGGGATTTTAGGTGATAATGAAGTAGCAGTAGCTACAACAAATCGTAACTTTATTGGTCGTATGGGAAGTAGAAGTTCTAAAGTTTATTTAGCTAACTCTGCTGTTGCGGCTATCTCAGCTATTACTGGGTATATATCAGACCCTAGATAATCAAAATAAAGGATATTAATGAAAAAATTACTACTTATACCAGCATTGATGCTTTCAGTATCTTTAATGGCAAATGATAATAAATATGAAATTACACCAGTTATTGGTTACAATTTCTCTGAGGGAAATCTTGGGTTAGATAACTCGGCACTTTATGGTGCTGAGTTTCAGTATAACGCTTTAGATACTTTCTTAAAACCAGAACTTTCAGTTCTTTACTCAGATATTGATATTGAAAATTCTAATTTAGATGCTGATATTTATCGTGTAGCTCTAAATGGTGTATATGAGTATGAAAAGATGGGTATTTTTACACCTCTTGCTAAAGTAGGTATTGGTTATGAAACTATTGATGGCACTCACAACACACCAAATAGTGATGGAGCATTCTTAGATGCTGGTGTTGGAGCTAAAATAGCTCTTGCTAAAAATATCGCTTTAAAACTTGAAGCTGTATATATGCTAAAAGATGGTGTTAAAGGTTCAGATAACGCTCTAGCTACATTAGCTGGTCTTAACTTTGCATTTGGTGCTAAAGCTCAAAAAGAACCAGAAGCTACACCTGAAATAGTTGAAATCCCTACTCCAGATATAGAAAGTGTGCTTGCACCAATAGCTCCAATAGCTCCTTCAACTCCTATAGATGGAGATGATGATTATGATGGTGTTTTCAATTCTACTGATTTATGTCCAACAACACCTGCAAATCAAATTGTAGATGCTAATGGTTGTATGTTATTAGTTGATTTAGATATTAACTTTAGAACTAATTCTTATAAAGTTGATGCCCCATCAAATACTAACTTAGATAACTTTGCTAAATTTTTAGAGTTAAAACCAAACTATACTGCACAAATCACTGGTCATACTGATAACCGTGGTGATGCTTCTTATAACAAATCTCTTTCTAAAAATAGAGCAGATGCTGTAAAAACTCTTATAGTTGAAAAAGGTGTTTCTGCAGATAGAATTGCTACTGATGGTATGGGTGAAGAATCTCCAAAAGCTACTAATTCTACAAAAGAAGGTCGTGCTGAAAATAGAAGAATCGAAGCTAGTTTAATTAAAAACTAAATGATTGATTTTCCTTGTGTCATCTTTGCAGGTGGCAAAAGTAGTCGAATGGGGGAAGATAAATCTCTTCTTCCATTTGGTGACTTCCCTACACTTACACAATTCCAACTAAATAGATTAAAAAAACTTTTCAAAAATGTATATATATCTTGTAAAAATTCTAATAAATTTGATTTTGATGCTAATTTTATAGAAGATACTAAAGCAGAAAATACTTATGCACCAACGGCTGGATTTGTAGCTATTTTTGAGAAATTGAAATGTGAAAAATTCTTTGCACTTAGCGTTGACTCACCATTTATAGATGACAATATAATTCAAAAATTAATAGCTTCAGACAGTATAGAAACTGATGCAACTATAGCAAGAACACCTTTTAGCATCCAACCTATGTGTGGAATATATCATAAGTCATTACAAACCAACTTTATACAAATGCTAAAAACAGATAACCATAAACTAGGATTTTTACTTAAAAATTCAAAGACTATTTATGTTGATTTCAATGATAATCAAACATTTTTAAATTTAAACCATCCACACGAATATAAAAAAGCTTTAAATTTAATTTATATACAATATTTTATAACATAAACGGAGACGATAATGATTAGTGTAAAAGAATTAAAAGAGTTATCTAAAGATCAAAATATATTATATGCAGAAGATGAAGAGATTATAAGGGATGGTATGCAAAATACACTCTCTAAACTTTTTAAAAATGCCTTTATCGCTACAAATGGTCAAGAAGCATTAGATATATACAAAAAAGAGGAGATTGATTTAATCTTAACTGATATAAATATGCCTATCATGGATGGGGTTGAACTTATCAAAGAGATTAATAAACTAGCAGATAATCCAATTATCACAGTATTATCTGCACATGATGATTCAGAACTATTGGTAAAACTCATAAATTTAGAAGTGAATAATTTTTTAAATAAACCATCTTCTAAAGAGAAACTCATAAAAATATTATATAAAAATTGTTCAATTATAAGTGATAAAAAACTTATTAGGTCTTATTCTAAGCAACTTGAAGAAGAAAATGATGCGATGATAAGAAAAAATAAAATACTTGAACAAAAACTAAATCAGATTGCTCATTTAAAAAATAGTGTTGAAAAAACAGAGAAAAATAATTCTACTAATACTAATACTAATACTAAAGAACAATATTATAAAACTATAACTCAAGAAGAGAAAGATGAACTAAATGAACTCACTCAAGATTTAGATGTACTAATGATAAAAATGTACAACAATAAAGAGTTTAATGAAGAAAGTATAGAAGAGATAAGTAATTTATATAATAAATATGCTTCTGTCTTAAATTTTTATCCAGAATTTTATAATTTTGCTAATATTTTATATGATTTTGCTTCAAAAATTATTTTATATAAAGATAAATTTTTAAAAGACCTAGACCAAACTTCAATCTACTTTGAATCTCTACAACTCTCTATTGAAACATTTAGACAAAATGTATGGATTAAAATGGAGAAAGACCCTAGTTTCTATAATGCTTCACTTAAAAGTGACATACAAGTTGTACTTAACTTTTTAGAAGATAAAGAGGTTGAGAATGATGATGACGATATAGATTTTTTTTGAAAGATTAATTAATGCATATATTAAGAATGTTTAAAGAACCACAATTTAGAACTGACTCGGCACATGTTCTAGTAATTATAGTATTGATAGTTACTGCTCTATTTATAACAAAAGATACTACTACCAGATATATAGAACTATTTGGAGCATTTTTTGTATATTTACACCATAGAGATTCAATTAATATAAAAAGAAAACTTGTCGCTTCTAAGATGAAATCAATAGAAAACAATAAACTTTTTGAAAAATATCTAATGGTCAGTGAAACTGATAAGGATGGCGTTATTACTTATGTTAATGATAATTATTGTCAAGTAACTGGTTATAGTAAAAATGAACTAATTGGTTCTACTCATGCCAAAATAAAAGATAATAGGACTTTTATAAAAAAATATAAATCACTTTGGGAAACTATCAAAAAAAATGAAACTTTCTCAACAATATTAAAAAATAGAAAAAAAGATGGAACACCATTTTGGATTGATACACATATTATCCCTATAACAATTAATGGCACTCAGCATTATAGAGCAATAATGTTTGATATTACTGATAAAATGCTACATGAACAAGAGTTAAAAAATAAAATAGAAACTCAAGCTTCTAAATTTGAGTTTGCTATAAATTCATCAAGAGATGGTTTTTGGGATTATAATTTAAAATCAAATGATTTTTATCTTAGTAAAAAATGGAAAAAAAGGCTTGGATTTACTGCTAAAGAGGAAATTACATATTTAGATTATAACTCTTTAATTTCAGATAATAAAAACTCAAAAGAGCATATAAATATACAAAATCTTATAGAAAATATGGAAGAAAATTCAGACTCTGTACACTTTAGACTAACTTATCATATAGTTACAAAAAATGGTGAGCAATTAACCATAAATGATGTTGGTGATATTTTTGTTGATAAAGATAAAAAACCCATAAGAATCACTGGATTTCATAGAGATATAACAGAACAAGAGAGACAAGCAAAAATCATAGAATCACAAAATAGACTCTCTGCCATGGGTGATATGATGTCAAATATTACACACCAATGGAGACAACCAATATCTGCAATAAACAATACACTAAATGACCTAGAATTTGATATAGAATTAGAAGACTTAGAACAAATTGATTCTAAGACATTTTTAGAAACATCTAAAAAAGTTAAAGAATACACAACCCATATGAATCAAACAATAAATGATTTTAGAGGATTAACAAGTGATAAAAAGAAAAAAATAGCTTTTATAATTAATTATCTTATTGATGAAGCGTATAAAATTGTACAAACTGAATATGAAAAAAATCAAATACAATTCACTACAATCTATAATCCAAGTCTATTGGTTGATACAGAATGTTATGAAAGAGAATTGAAACAAGTGCTTATAAATTTACTTAATAATGCGAAAGATGCACTTGTTGAGAGAAAAACTTCTAATCCAATTGTAACAATCAATCTAATAAACTTTGAAAATGAAATAAAAATCATCATTCAAGATAATGCTGGTGGTATATCTGATGAGATTATAGAAAAAATCTTTGACCCATACTTTACAACAAAACATGAAAGTATTGGTACTGGTCTAGGACTTAATATGAGTAAAAAAATTATTACTCAATATTGTAAAGGCACACTTGAAGTTAAAAATAAAAACAATGGTGCAGAATTTACAATAACATTACCAAAGGTCTAAATACTTTCCCACTCAAAAAAACCAATATTTCTTTCATCAGAATTAAACTCTATCCCTACTAAATATATCTCATCTCCTTGAGTAAGATATTTTTGGGTATATTTTTTATTTTTGATTTGTTCTAGTGCTTCACCCTCTTTTTTTGCATCTACTTTAAACTCTATTATATATATTTTATCTTCTATAAAACAAGTTAAGTCTATACGACCTTTGTTTGTTACATCTTCACCTATTATTCTGATGCCTAAAGATTGTAAGTAAGTATAAATCACACTTGCATAAAAACCCTCAAAGTTTTGAATATCATTGTTTGTAAAATTATTGTAGGGGATAGATTCGAAAAGTGAAAAAAGAGTGTTTTTAAAACTTTCTAAATCACCTGCACATAAAGCATCATACAAGAAATCTTGATATTGTAGTTTTTGAGTCTTTTGTTTTGTAAGGTAATCAAGTATTGTATCATTTAGTGATTGTTTTACCTCTACATTTGGTAATTTTAGTTTATATTCTACACCACCTCTTCTTTTTTCATTCATCTCATCAATAGTCAAATACCCACTTTGATATAAAATCACTTCTAAATCTAAATTTTCAATATCAAAGCTATCTAGGAGTTTTTTATCTACTGTTAGATTGCTTAAGTTTGGTAAAAAATAATTATTTTTCTCTATTAGTTTTATAAGAAATGTTGGTGTTCCTGTTATAAACCAATAGTTATCAAAAACTTTATCATTCGCAATAAACTGCAATATATCAAACGGATTATAAATATCATCTTTTAAAAAATTATATCCGTTATAAAAGTTTTTAAGTCTCTCTAAATCTACTCCATCAAGATATGGTAAAAATTTAGTCTCTACATCATTTTGAGTATAACCACAAATATTTCCAAATCTTGGGTTTAGACTTATATCTGTAAGCATATTTAAACCACTAAAAATAGATGCTCTACTAAACTTACTTACACCTGTAAGAAATGCAAATTTGATGTATCTGTCATTATCTTTGAGTTGAGAATATAATCTTTTTAAGATCTCTCTACACTCTTTTGCTACTTCCATTTGGTCTAAGTTATCGAGTATTGGTTTATCATATTCGTCTATTAAGATTACTACTTTTTGATTGTATTTCTCATAAGCTATTTCTATAAGTTCTGCGAAACACATTGCATAATCATCATTTATTTCACACTCTATATCTAATTCTTTTTTCATATAACTTATATTTTTATAGATATTATTTATTAACTCTTTTGTATTTCTATTACCAGAAAAGCTTAGTTTTAAAACTGGATACTTTACATCCCAATCCCATTTATCATAGATATACAAATCTTGAAAATACTCTTTTTTACCCTCAAATATATTTTTAAGGGTGTCAAGAAAAAGAGACTTTCCAAATCTTCTAGGGCGTGATAGAAAAAAATATTTACCATTACCGTCTATGAGTTTATAAGCATCTTCTGTTTTATCTATATAAAGAAGATCTTCTTCCCTTATATCTTTAAATGTTTGTATCCCTATCGGTAATTTTTGCATTCTAAACTCCTAGATTTAATAAAAAAATACATCTCTTTAATTGTAGTATAATTAGATTTTACAATATTTATACTAAGGATATGATATGAACCTAACACACCTAGACGAAAACCAAAGACCAAAAATGGTTGATGTAAGTGATAAAAACCAAACAACTAGAATAGCTGTAGCATCTGGAACTATAGAGATGAGTCAAGAAGCTTATACTAATATTGTAAGCCAAAGTAATAAAAAAGGTCCAGTACTTCAAACTGCTGTTATTGCTGCTATTATGGGTGTAAAACAAACAAGCACACTTATACCTATGTGTCATCCACTTAATCTTAGTGGTATCAACTGTGATATAGATGAACTTCCAGAACTTCCAGGATTTAAACTAACAGTAACTGCAAAACTAACAGGTCAAACTGGAGTTGAGATGGAAGCATTAACGGGAACAAGCGTTGGACTTTTAACAATCTATGATATGGTAAAAGCGATAGATAAAGGGATGATTATCAGAAATGTACAACTAGAGGAAAAATCAGGAGGTATTCATGGAGATTTTAAACGATAGTAAAAAAAAAGTAGAAATACTATACCCTTGTTCTTGGAAATATAAACTTATCGGTTATGAAAAAGTTGCGATTGAGAAAGCTATCCATGATGTTATTATGGGAAGAGAACATAATTTAGAACATTCAAAACAAAGTAAAACTGGAAAATATGTGAGTATGAACTTAGATTTACTAGTTCATAATGAAGATGATAGAAACTTTATATATGAAGCTTTAAAAAAGCATAATAACTTAAAAATGGTACTATAATATAATAAATTATTATATTACCATGAGGTTACTATGTCAATGTCAAAAAGAGAAATTCTTAAAACAACACCTCACTATCTAATTTAATCTCTGCTGGATTTACTACTTTAGCAAATATTCCTCTATCATTTTTAAGAATTTTTGGTAAATCTTTGTGTATTCCAGCAAAACTTTTACATAGTGTACACTCTTGAGATATTTCTAATAATGCATCACCTATTTTAATTTTAGTTCCCACATCAAGAGAGTATGGAGAAAAATCCATCAATATATTTTCACCTAATTCTCCAAAAGCTATATCAATGCCATTCTCTTTTGCTATTTTATAACTATCAACTGAAGTGATAAGTACCGACCTATCTATATTTTTACCATAAAACTTATCACCAACCCTTTGTATATCTTCTAGTATTATTGTGTTCATATTTAAAAAAGATTTTACATTTTCTAAGATAATCAGGTATTTGTTACTATTATCTACACTAATGATGTATTTATACAATAATTTTTACAATATTTATAAGGAACTTATAGATATAATTCAAAAAATATTATTTTGGATAAAAATGAATAAAAATGAATATGAATATGAAACTAAAAACATAACTTTACTATATGTTGAAGATAATATAGAGGTTAGAGAAAGTACTTTAGAATTACTAGCGTTATATTATAAAAATATTGTTAGTGCAGTAGATGGTCAAGATGGAGTACATAAATTTAAAAATAATAAAATTGATATAGTTATAACAGATATAAATATGCCAAATAAAAATGGTTTAGAGATGATTGAAGAAATTAGAAAAATAGATATTGATATACCTATTATAGTTACTTCAGCATATTCTGAAACAGAATATCTTATGCAAAGTATAAAATTAAATGTGTATGGATATATATTTAAACCTGTAGATACAGAACAATTTTCTATGATAAATAACAAAGTAATAAAAGAAATAAATAATAATCATAAAAACAAAAATCAGCTTCTTTTACTTGAACAATATCAAGATATTGTAGATAATAGTACAATTATTTCTAAAACAGATAAGAAAGGTATTATAACTTATGTTAATGATAAATTTTGCAGTACTTCTGGTTATGACTATGAAGAATTAATAGGACAAAATCATAATATTTTAAGACATCCAGAAGTTTCAGCCTTTATATTTGAAGATATGTGGAAAACTATAAAAAATAAACAAATTTGGAGTGGTGATATAAAAAATAAAGCCAAAGATGGCTCAGACTACTATGTAACAGCGACTATAAAACCAATTTTAGATTTTAATGGAGATATAGTTGAATATATAGCGATCAGAAAAGATATAACTGAGATAGTTCAAGCAAAACAATCAGCTGAAAAATCTGAAAAAGCACAAGCAGATTTTTTGGCAAACATATCTCATGAAGTTCGTACACCATTAAATGGAATTTTAGGTTTTTCAGATTTATTATCTCAGACACAACCAAATGAGATTCAAACTAAATATATAGATATTATACATAACTCTGCAAATATGCTACTAAATATTGTTAATGATGTACTTGATTTTTCTAAATTAAACAATAATGCAGTTAAATTAGAATCTATTAAAATTAATAGTGATACTACTTTAGGTATTACTTATGAACTATTAAAATCATTAGCAGATAAAAAATCTATACACTACATAAAAGATTTTGATAAAAAAATGGCTATGCATTTTCTTACAGATCCAACTAAATTAAGACAAATCATAACAAACCTTATATCAAATGCTATAAAATTTACACCAGACAATGGTGAAGTTATATTTAAAACAGAAGTATTAGAAGATAGTAAAAATAAACAAAAATTAAGAATAAGTATAAAAGATAGTGGTATAGGGATAGCAAAAGATAAACAAAAACTCATATTTTCAGCTTATGAACAAGCAAGTGATTCTACAGCTAGAGAGTTTGGTGGAACAGGTCTTGGGCTTAACATATCTAAAAAGTTTGTAGAAGCATTTGGTGGAGAACTAAAGGTTGATTCTAAAGAGGGTGTAGGGAGTACTTTTTATTTTGATATAGAACTAAATAGTTGTACTGACGCAGATATAAAATCTATGACTATAAAAGATATAGAAAAAAAAGAAAATAAAACTATTACAGATGCTAAATTAAATATTTTAGTTGTAGAGGACTATGATGTTAATAGAATGCTCATAGAATCTCTTCTTAGTAATTATAATATAACTCCAACATTTGCTTTTGATGGCATTGAAGCTGTTGAAAAAGTAAAAAATCATACTTTTGACTTGATACTCATGGATATAAATATGCCAAATATGGATGGTATAGAAGCTGCAACTATAATTCGTCAAGATTTAAAGTCTGATATTAATATAATAGCATTAACTGCACATAGAAGAAAAAGTGATAAAGAAAAATTTAAAAAAATTGGTATGAATGATATTTTAATCAAACCTTTTAATCAAAAACAATTACATGATATACTTTTAAAATATACTAATAAACCAAAAGTAAATCAAACTAATGAAGATGAAGGTGAAAAATTAAACTTCGAATTAATTTTTGGAAATCTCAAAAAACATTTTAAAGGTATGAATGACAAAATTATTTTGAAGCTTTTAAAATCATTTATAAGTGGCACTGAAAAATCATTAAAAGAGTTAGAAGAGTTTATAAATACTAAAGATTTAAAAAATATAAGAGATACCGCTCATAAAATAGCTGGTTCATCTGGAAATATGAGATTTATGCAAATATATGACTTATCTAAAAAAATAGAAACAGACGCTTCTAATGAGATAGATAGAGATTATCAAGAAGATTTTAAAATGATAAAAAATTATTTTGAAAAATTAGAAAAGGTTATTGAATAATTGACGGGAGTGTTATAACTTCACTCCCATTATTGCTTCTTTTTCTATAAGTCTATCTGCATTAATCGCTACCACTATATCTACAGGTTTAAATAAAATATCTTCTAAAACTGTTTTTATCTTAATTTTTTTTTTAAAAAGATTATCACTAACTTTAGGAATAATATACAAGTCTATATCTCCACCTTGTTTATTATCATCAACTCTGCTACCAAAAAGATATATTAAGCTATCTCCAAAAATAGTTTTAACTCTGTTTTGAATAATACTAATCTCTTTTGTTGATAGTCTCAAAATTATCCTTTATATTTTTTGTAATATTAATAAGGTATCTTACATTTTTTATGAGATAATTAATAGCTTCTAATTTATCATCTTCCTCAAATGGATAATCATGAGATATACTATTTCTAACACCTCTAAATTCACTCCATATATCTATCTCAATGATTTTCTCTTTATCAAGCTCTTTTAAAAGTTCTAAAAAGTTTTTATCCTCTGTAGGATATTGTAAAACAGCTAAATATTCTCTAAATATTTTTGTTCCAAGTAAATCTTGAAGTTTTGCAAATCTAAATGCTAAAACATCTAGTTTGTCTTTGTTTTCAATAGAGATTAATTTTAATTTATGAACATCCAATGGATAAAGTTTTTCTAATATATCCAAAACATCTAATAACCTATTTATATGTATAGTTGATTCTTCTAAATGCAATTCTAACTTTTTGTAAATATTCATAAATTTCTCTTTCTTTTATTATCTATACTTTGGGTGTTTATAATCAGCTGGATTCATTACTTTATAAGCTAATCCACCAATAACTAAAAGACCAATAAGTGCATATATTGCTATTTTCATTTGTAGTATCTCCTTACATCATTGATTTTTGAACCCATATTTAAAAGTAACATATCCCCTATAACTAAAGCTACCATCGCTTCACATACTACAGTTCCACGAATAGCTACACATGGGTCATGTCTCCCTTTTAAAGAGAAATCTACCTCTTCATTCTCAGTTGTTACCGTATGTTGCTCTTTAAATATAGATGGTGTTGGTTTAAAATAAACATTCAAAACAATATCTTCACCATTGCTGATGCCACCGAGTATTCCACCTGCATGATTTGTCTCAAATCCATCTTTTCTTATCTCATCATTATTTGATGAACCTTTTGCAGATGCACTTAAAATCCCATCACCAATCTCTACAGCTTTTACAGCATTTAACCCCATCATAGCATCAGCCAATACTCCATCAAGTTTATAATAAAGTGGTTGCCCAAGTCCAGTAGGAACACCTTTAACTAAAACTCTACTAACTCCACCTACAGAATCATGCTCATTTTTAGCTTTTAGAACTGCCTCTTTTTGCATCTCTTCTTTAGAAGCATCTAATGAATAAATAATACTTTTTTTAGCATACTCATAATCAAATGAATCACCTTTGATGCCATCAATCTCACTTATACCACTGTAAACTTCAATGCCTAATTCTCTAATCATTAACTTAGCAATAGCACCAACAGCTACTCTTGCTGCCGTTTCTCTTGCTGAACTTCTACCACCACCACGATAATCTCTTAAACCGTATTTATGAAAATAAGTAAAATCAGCATGACCAGGGCGAAATACATCTTTTATATTTGAGTAGTCTTTTGATTTTTGATTTGTATTGTAGATTATCATAGCTATAGGAGTACCTGTACTTAAACCCTCAAAAACACCACTCAAAACTTCAACTTTATCAGCTTCTTTTCTAGCCGTTTCAAACTCACTTTTCCCTGGTTTTCTACGGTCTAGTTCACTCTGAATATACTCTTCATCAATTTTTAATCCAGCAGGAACACCATCAAGCAAACACCCTATCGCTTTTCCATGACTTTCACCAAAAGTTGAAAATCTTAATCTTTCTCCAAAACTATTCATTTTTTTCCTATTTGTATATCTCTTTACGATGTTTTATTTTTATAATAATTAGTATAATTTCATCTTTATCAATTTGTATTACATGTCATACAATTCTAACTTTTTATTAATCTGACTTTCTTAATTTTATGACAAATTTAGCACCCATCTCAGAAATATCTTCATATTCTAAAATTTCATTTTTAACATAAACTTTTCCATTATGTTTATCTTCTATAATTTGTTTTACTAAATGTAATCCGATACCTGTACCTTTATCTTCACATTTTGTAGTAAAATAATTTTCAAATATCTTCTCTTGAATCTCCTCTGGTACACCACCACCATTGTCATGCACAGTTATTATTTGATATTTTTTATTTTCATCTGTAGAAATTTTAATAACTTTCTTTTTAATCTTCATTTCATTTAAGTGGTCTTGAGCATTTTTTATAAGATTCATAACACATTGAATAATCTCATTTGAATAAATTTTTATAAAACCAAGATCATTTTTATAATCTTTAACAAGATGAACACTTAATGTATTTGCACCAATAATATCAAGTGTAGTCTCTATAGTTTTTTCTAAAGATGCTAGTTTTTTCTCTTTACTTGAGCTAAAAAATGTTCTATACATATCAATAGTTTCTGACATAAATTTAACTTCTTCTTGCACTTTATTACTCATCTCATCCATATCAACTTCATCTCCAAGCATTAGAGTTAATTGAGCACCAGAGACAATAGCATTTATAACATTTAAAGGTTGTTTCAACTGATGAGCGATTGTTGCTATCATTTGACCCATTTCTGCTTTTTTAGATTGTTCTATAAGTAAGCTATCTTTACTTCTGATTTGTTCAACTTGTGTAGATATTAGATTTTCTAAATTTTCTGTTTTATCTACCAAATCTATCTGCATAGCAACTCTAGCTAATAACTCTTTAGTTTTAAAAGGTTTGGTAATATAATCATTACCACCAATCTCATAAGCTTTTTCAATACTATCTTCATCTGTATTAGCTGTAATAAATAAAATAGGAATTTTTTTTGTTCTTGGATTTTGTTTTAATTCTTGACAAACCTCAAAACCATCTATATCTGGCATCATTATGTCAAGTATGATAAGGTCTATTTGTTTTTCATCTACGATTTTAAGAGCTGTAAAACCACATGTTGTTTTAATAACATTGTAATCATCTAAAAGACTATGAAGTATTTCTAGGTTTAATTCTACATCATCTACTGCTAAAATTGTTTTTGTTTTCATAAACTTCCCCTCTAAAAATTATCTATTTTTTAAAATGGTAACTGCTTTCTTAGCAGCTTCTTGTTGAGCTATTTTTTTACTTTTACCATTTGCTCTTGCATACTCTTCATCTTCTATTATTACAGCTACTTCAAACTCTTTTAGATGATCTGGTCCACGAGTTGCAATAACTTTATACTCTGGTGTCATTCCAAATCTAGCTTGAGTTAACTCTTGTAAAGTTGTTTTAAAATCACGAAATAAAGAATCTAATGATATATCTTCATGGTTTTCTTCTATCAAATTTATTGCAATTTTATTTACAACTTCTAAACCAGATTCTAAATAAATTGCACCCATAATAGCTTCAAAAGCGTTTGAGAGTAAAGATGATTTTTCTCTACCACCATTATTATCTTCTGCATTTGAAAGATGTATATACTCACCTAAATCAAGATGTTTAGCTAGTTTATCAAATCCATTTTCATTTACAAGAGATGCTCTTATTTTTGACAAGCTTCCCTCATTTGATTTAGGAAATTTTTTATAAAGATATTCCCCAACAATAAGATCTAAAACAGCATCCCCTAAAAACTCTAACCGTTCATTATCGTATGGTTGTTTATAACTTTTATGTGTTAATGCTTCTGTAATAAGCTTTGTCGTTTTAAACTTATATCCAAGCTTTTCTTCTAAACTTTTTATGTTTTTAGCCATAAAACCAATCCCTTATAATAATTTTTTTTGCCTCTCAGCTTCATCTCTAGCGAGTTTATCACATCTTTCATTTTCAACATGACCATCATGCCCACGAACCCAAGTCCCAAGAACTTTATGAGATTTTGAAGCCTCTATATAACTTTTCCAAAGGTCAATATTTTTTACCTTTTTAAAATCTCTTTTTATCCAATTTACAAGCCATTCATTTATAGCTTTTACAACATAAGATGAATCAGAAATAACTTCAACTTCACAAGGCTCTTTTAATGCCTGAAGACCAACTATAACACCTAATAATTCCATTCTATTATTTGTCGTGTGTGCTTCCCCACCAAAAAATTCTTTTTCAACTTCACCAAATCTTAAAATAGTTCCATACCCACCAGGTCCTGGATTACCTAACGCACTTCCATCACTGAAAAGAGTTATTTTCTTCACTAAAATTCCTATAACAATCTTTTACTAAACTAAGTTCAACTTTTGAATTATCTACTGTGTGACATTTAGGGCATCTGCTAAATGCAAAAGGGGATATTTGCTTACAATTATCACATATATATTCAAAGCTTAATGATGCATTTGATTTACCTTGTAAGTTTATCAAAATATCAAATTCAAAAATTTCACTTTTTTTTGCAAGATTCAAATCACCCCTCGCAGTATAAAGTTCTTTGAGACAATCATTTTTCATAATTATATCTAAATCCAAATCTTTTGTATCAACAAGCCATAAAATATCTATGAGTAACTCACTTTTTGAATTATCAAGATTTTTCCATGCTTTTTTAGGGTCTATTTTAAATAAATATTCAAATATTAGATGTGTATTCTTATTTGTTTTATTATAAATACTTATCAATTCATCTACTTTATCAGTAGGTAATAATTTAAAATCATTTAAGATACTCATAGTGTCCAAATAAGCTTTTTGTGTAAATACTTCTTGATCTAATTCCTCTAATGGTACAAGTACATCAATAGCTGATTCATAATCTCTCATCTGCTCATATACCAATAATAAATATTCTAATGCTTGAACAGTACGGGGTTCATTTCTTAAAATTTCTAAAAATATATCTTTTGCTCTTTGTAAAAAACCAGCTTTAAAATAGGTAGTACCCAATAAAAATAGTATCTCTTTTGTATTTGTTTTATTTTCTAACTTTAATATTGCACTATAAATCTCAATACTTTTTTCATACTCCCCATTATTTGAGTATGAATTAGCTAAAAGTAACCAAGACTTTTCAGATAATTCCCCACGACCTATTAAAGCTTTTAATTCATTTGAAGATGGTGTAGAATGAAACTGTTTTAAAAAATCACCTAAATTTTTATCATCAGCATTTGCTTTATATCTACCCCACCAATAAGAGACAAAAGTTATAAGAAATATAAAAACAAAAAATATGATAACTGAAAAAAGAGGGTCTCTATATTCTAAAAAAAATGTATTCATAATAATATCTACTCGTAAACTACAAGTCCATAATCATTTTTCAGATTATAAAATGTAGAATCAATTGTTATATCTAAGTCTTTTATTTTTCCTAACTGAACGATTGAATTTTTAGAAACTCTAATGCCATTTTCTCTAAAAAACTTCTTTATATTTACAAACTTTACATCATTAACATATTTATAATCAAACTCTTTATAAAGCTTCATTTTTTCATAAGAAAATATATGTTCATTTACATGGAGTCTATCTGATGCATATTTGATAGGTAGATAACCAGAGAGGTCTGTTAAAATCTCTTCAACATGACTATGCTTAGGTGGAAGTGTCTCTTTTTGTATAAAAATATATTTATTATTTAACTTTAGATTAGGTGTATTTTTCCAGTATTTATATGCTGGATTAGACACACCAAGTTTTGAGGAAACTTCCCTCCAAAGCCAATAAGAGTTCAATGTATTTGGTAAATAAGACATAATTAGATTATATAATGTTTATTCTTAAAAGCTTTAAAGATACAGTTATAAAATAATCCTATTTATAACCCTTAAAACTAAATTCTAGGTGTGTTATAACTTTATTAATAAAGCGAGAGGAAGTTTATATGAGTAAAATACAAAATTCAAAGCCTATATTTCTTGTATGTATAGAGTTTGATACTAAAGAGAGAAATATTTCTAATGTCGAGTATGAAAAAATATAAGTTCCAAAAATTGTTTTATATTTTTCATAGTTTTGATACAATATATTAAATATTATCTTAGGCAAACATTGTGAAAAAAATACCTTATGGACAAGCAGATTATAAAAGTATAAAAGAAAATAATTATTATTTAATAGATAAGACTAAGTTTATAGAAAAGCTTGAAAATCTAAATGAAAGGTATTTAATCTTTTTAAGACCTAGACGATTTGGTAAATCTCTTTTTATCTCTATGCTACACTATTATTATGATGTAAATTATAAAGATAACTTTGAAACACTTTACGGAGATACTTATATAGGTAAAA
>JAYEHQ010000026.1:0-4386 GCA_034659595.1 Campylobacterota bacterium | reverse complement strand
TTTTTTATACTCATTTGCAACTCTTTTATAATTTTGCGTACTTAGACTATCTAAAAAAGACTATTTTCATGATTTTGATCCATTATTAACCTTATGTTTGTTATAAAACTCCCTCCTTGGAGTTATAGCCATTTGTCAATCCATTTACTAAGGCTTTTATAAAAACTTTTGACTCAGACTATAGAAAGAGTTTTCAACTGATTTCATCAATCTTTGAAATATACCACCATGTTTATTTACAGCTCGCATAATATCTCCTTTTTATATTGAAAAAATAATTAAATTTTTCCATGCCGATCAAAAGAGTTCCAGCAATTTATGTTCCAGTAGTTTTTTTAAGTATAATACAATACAAAAGGATATTTATTTTTATGAAAACTTATAATATTTTTACAGATGTTGAAGATACAGTTCCAACTGGAAAAGCCGATTTTTTACTGGCATCTGCTGTTACAAAAACTTGTGAGATAGAGGGTATTACACAGGCTGGTATCTCTGGACAAATACCATTAACACCAACTTTAGATGCTGAGTATATAACAAATGAACAGATTTTTTCACTTACGGAAGTACCAAAAACTCATACAGGCATCCCTACACCTGCTATCATAACAAGAGCTGTTCATAATCTATATGGTTTTAGTTCTGTTGAAATCTTAAATCTTGGTTTAGAAGTTAAACCTCAAAACAGTATAACTTATGATTTTGACATTCAAGCTTCTCAAAGCATTACTAATGGTGCTGGTATAGATGCAAAAGAGATATTTGCAAAAGGTATGGAGTTTGGAGAGAGTTATGAACTAAAAGGTAATTACCTAATATTGGGAGAGAGTACTCCAGCTGGAACAACTACAGCAACTGCATCCATACTTGCTTTAGGATTTGATTGTAAAGATGATTTTGCATCTAGTTTTGCAAATGTACCAAATAGTATAAAAAATGAGACCATAAATAAAGCATTATCACTTATAGATGCAGATATGAGTTTGTTTGAAAAACTTAGTATTGTAAGTGATAATATGTTGATATTTTGTGCTGGTTTTTTAGTCGAAGCTTCTAAAAGATTTCATATAGTTTTAGCTGGTGGAACACAGATGGCTGGTTGCTTACTCATAGCTGATAAATTAAGAGAAGATGTCTTAAAAAGAGTTAAGCATGACAACATAACACTAGCTACTACAAAATGGTTAGCTAAAGATAAAAACTCAGATATTAAAAATATACTATCACACCTAAGTTATACTCCACATGCAATTTATACAGACTTTTCATTTGAAAATACCTCTATAGATATTTTAAAAAAATACGATAATGGAGATGTAAAAGAGGGTGCAGGACTTGGTGGTGCATTGGCTTTTGCAAATGCTAATAATATTACGAATGAAGAATTATTAGAACAAATAGAGTACTTAATCTACTGTATGTAATAATATGAATATATTAGAAGTAATAGAAAGAATATCTAACGGTGAAGATAGTTAGAGTTTATTAATGACAAAGATTTAGAGCAATTTAAGTGCATTATTCCAAGAAGTACAGCCGATGAAATTTAACGAAAAATTAGTATTAAACTAAAACGGCATCTTCCCCATTACCACATCATTTTGATTTACATATTGCCCACAGTTTATTCCACCTAGATTTTTACATGTTTGTAACCATCGAGGGGAGTGTCCACCATTTTTTATATAGCCCTGTTTAAACATTAAAGCGTGGGCATATTCATGTGCGATAACACTATCAACTATATAATCCATACTCTCTTGCATCACTTTTTTATTTAGATAGATTTTTATCTCACCATTTCTATAGCTTGTTAAACCATATAATCTTCCCTCAAACTTATCGGTCACAATAACTGGTACTTTAAACACAAATCCATAATGCTTTTGCATCAAAGATAGTATCTCTTTCTCTTTTTCAATGATTTGTTCTTTATAACTCTTTGGTATATCATGATGTTTAAAACTGTAACTATCATAATAGTTTTTTGCAAGAACTGCTATGGCTATAGCAATAATACTTAAAAATATAATTTCTAGTTTCTTTTTAAACATTTACAAATCCTTCTATTTTTTATAAAATTATACCCTCTAAAATAATAAGATAAGCTACAATACCATCTTAAAATAAAAATACAATGGATATTGATAATGAATTTAGTTTTTAAAAATTTTATAAATCTATCTAAAGATGAGCATATAAAACTTTTAAACATTAGAAATAGTGACCATGTAAGAGTACAAACAAAATCTACTAATATTGTGACTTTAGATAATCATCTAGTATGGATTGAAAAATTAAAGCTTGATAAATCAAATATTTATTATGCGGTAAAACTTAATAATGATATAGTTGGTTCTATCTCTATTATCTCTATAAATCATGATAAATTAAGCTGTAGTTGGGGAATTTATTTTAAACAAAAAATCAACCCGATAGTATCGTCTATATCAACCTATATTATAATTGATAAAATATTCAATCAATTAAATATGCTAAAACTAAACTTAGAAGTTATGAAAGAGAATAATTCTGCTTATAAATTTGACTTAGGTTTTGGATTTAAAGTGTATAAAGAAGATTCCAAATATTATTTTATGTCAATGGATTATGATGATTGGGATAAAAATAAAAATGTTAGCTTTTTAAAATTGATAAAAAATAAAGTTAATAAAATTGACTATACTTTTACTAATTAAACATCTTTAAATTGTTCCCTTATCTCTAAAAACTCATCCAAATTTTCAAAAAATATATCTATTAAGTTTGGATCAAATTGTTTTGCTCTTTGTTCTTTAAAATACTCAAAAATTTTATCATCATCCCAAGCTTCTTTATAAACTCTAGAACTTCCTAATGCATCAAATACATCTGCTATGGCTGTTATTCTCCCCTCTATTGATATATCTTCACCCTTTAGATGTTTTGGGTATCCTTTTCCATCCCATCTTTCATGATGTTGTAATGCAATTTTAGCAGCTGTTTTTAGTAAAGGTCTATCTGAGTGAGCAAGCATCTTATGACCTAGTTCAGCGTGTGTTCTCATTATCGCAAATTCATCTTCAGTTAGTTTTGCTGGTTTATGTAAAATATTATCGTTAATGGCTACTTTACCAATATCATGCATAGGAGATGCATCTGTTAACAATGTTACATCTTTATCACTCAAACCTGCTTTTTTAGCTAATATTTTTGAATACTCAGCAACTCTTTTTACATGGTTTCCAGTCTCTTTACTTCTTGTCTCTCCTATAGAGCCCATAGTGAAAATAACCTCTTTTTGGGTGTCTTCTATCTCTTGTTTGAGTTCATATATATCTGTTATATCATGCTGAACACTTATATACTCTTCTATTTTTCCATTAGAATCTAATATTGGCATTACTATATTTTTTACAATATAACATTCACCATTTTTTTTAATATTTTCAACTTCACCTTGCCAAGTTTCTTTATTTTGTATTTTAGTCCAAATATCATCATATTTAACTATATTATAATTTTTTTCTAAAAGTTCTTCTCTACTATAACCTGAAATCTCACAAAATCCATCATTTACATAGGTGATTTGACCTTTTAAGTTAGTTTTGGAAACAATGCTACTCTTATCAACAACATCTTTATATTGATTTAGTAAATTGATATTTGATTTAAGATTTTCTTCTAAATATAATTTTTGTTGAGCTAAAGATAGATGTGTATTTATTCTTGAGAGAACCTCTCTCACTTTAAATGGTTTAGTTATATAATCTATCCCTCCAGCATCATACGCTCTCTCTATTGAATCTTCATCTGCATTAGCTGTGATAAATATTATGGGTATATCTTTTGTATTTGGATTATCTTTTAATCTTTTACACACTTCAAACCCATCAATCCCTGGCATCACAATGTCTAAAAGTATTAAATCAACTCTCTCCTCTTCAACAATCTCCAGTCCACCCTCACCATCTAATGATGCCAATATATCATACTTCTCATCTAACAATTCCATTAAGATATTTACATTTGCCTCTGTATCATCTATTATCAATATTGTTTTCATATTTTCCATTAAAATAATCTCAATGCCTCTTTAAATAGGTAAATCGAAATTCATTTTATCAATTTCTAATTTTCCAGCTTCTATTTTACTAATATCGAGAATATCATTTATAATCGCTAGAAGTAGTTTTGCTGAACTATTGATTTTGTTAATATAGTTTTGTTGTTTATCATCTAATTTTGTATTTAAAGCCAAGTGTGACATCCCTATAACACCATCCATAGGTGTTCTAATCTCATGAGACATATTTGCTAAAAAGTTACTTTTTGCTCTTGTTGCATCCTCTGCTTTTATTTTAGCTTCTTCTAAATCTTTTGTTCTTTCTTTAACTTTTTGTT
>JAYEHQ010000025.1:0-19864 GCA_034659595.1 Campylobacterota bacterium | reverse complement strand
TGGAAGAAACCTATTCCAATGATAAAATCTAAAGTTTATGAATTAAATCAGATGTTCAATCTTAAATTTTATGAGGAGGAAAACTAGTTAAGTGTTACTGTTGGACACAACATTTAGGATATGTCTCGATATTGTACTTAGTATCTCTTTTTATTTGTACATAGTTATCCATATATTTTACTCCATTAAATTATCAAGCATAACATTTTGAGAAACATTAACTTGATTATAATATTGATTTATTTTAGTTCCATAAGTAGTAAGCATAACCATTTTTAAATCATACTTTTTATTTACTATGCCATGCTCTACAAATTTACTTTTTTTATTTAACAAATTATCTGCATATGCTTTATCAATTGTAAATTTATCATTATAATATTTACATTCTACTATGTCATAAGTACTATTGGTATATTCAATCAATATATCTATTTGAACACCTTTATCGTCAACAATATCTTTATTTGGTATATAGTTCCAATATCCTACACTTTTCAATGCAGCACTCAATCCTCTTTGTTTTAGATACAGATGTATATTTGCAATACATACAGTTTCAAAAGCATATCCTTGCCATATAATATAATCATGTGCATTTGACTTTGTATCAAAATAATTAACCATTGAAGCTATATCATTTTTGCTTAATGGCTTTACCCATTTGTTATGAAATAAACTAAAAGAATCTATGATTATGTATCTAGTATCTTTAGTTTTATTATTAAATCTATTTACAGGTCTTACAAAACCTGTATCCACAAGCTCATCAATATGGTTTTTGATAGCAGTAATTTTATTATTTTCTATTAATCCATCCAGTTCTAACATTGTGTAGCCAGACTGCTTACTACTAAGTAAATCTACAATATTTTTATGTGATGTAGCTTTATCATAAAATAGTGATTTAAAAATAGCATCATATTCATCATACAGAGGAGAATTAAGGTTGAAAAATAGATTATTAATGTTTTGTGATATGGAAATTTTAGAATCAAGATAGTCTAAATACTTTGCAATACCACCTAATACCATATAAATATCTACAACACTTTTATTGTCTATATCAAATCTCTTTTCATTGATGAGATATTCTTTAGTTTCTTTTAAATCAAATGGCTTCATTGGTATTTCAATATCTACCCTATGGTAAAGTGCTCCTTTAGTATCTTTTAATATTTTATTTTTTATCCACGATGCATTGGATCCACAAAGAATAACTATTAAATTATCACTACTTTCTATATATGTATTATAAAAGTGTCCAAATGCACTTAAAAAACCTGCTTTATTATGCTTATCTATCCAAGCAACTTCATCAATGAAAACTATTATTTTGCCCTCATGTTGCCTTTTGGCTATTTCATTATCAATTGCTCTTTTTAAAAATATAAATACTTGATGCCATTTTTCTATTTTAGTAGTTGGTTCAACTTTAAACCATTTATAAATTGCCTCAATAAAATAATCTCTTTGAACACTACTGTCTTGGTCAGCACTTCCTGTGAATTTAAAAAATAAACAATCTGTTCTATGCTCTTGAAACATATAGTCTATTAGATATGTCTTTCCTATTCTTCTTCTACCATGAACTACTACTAATTTACTTTTCTTTTCTTCACAAATATTGTTTAAAATATTAAGTTCTTCTTTTCTGCCTATCATTTTTATACCTTTTATAGTAGATTATTTGTATATTATACTATAAAAAGCAAATAATGTATATAAATACAATGGATAAATTTCATATTTGCAAATATTTATCTGTTAACTCATGCTCTTGAAGTTCATCAATCCTATTTAATGCTTTTTGCATAAATTCTTTATTAAATGGCAAAATTATCTCCTATTAAATTGTTCAAAATTGATGAATCAATATTCTTGTAAATTTGATTATTTTTTTATCAAAAAAGTTTCTTTTAAAAATATCGCAAATTCTGTACTGTTTTTTAGAAGGAAGATATTATTTTATATAATAATTGTGAAATATATTTTACTTTACTTAATAATACAACCAACTATTTTTATTATAAATATCCAATAAAACTGGTTCCATTAGTGTATTAATCTTTTGATTTTTTGATAATAATTCATTTTTTCCAAATACAGTAGATGCTTTTAAAAGTTCTATAGTCAAAAAATTTGTATCAACTTTAAAACTATCAAGATTAATTATTTTTTCTTTTATCAATTCACTTGATGTATTTAATCCCCCTATATACCAACCCCAATCACCAAATGATGGTATGTTTATGTGTAATGGAGTGACTTTAATCCCCGATGATTCTAAAGTTCGTCCAATACATAAAAATGATTCTTTTGCATGGTAAGGGGATGTAGATTGAACGATTACTCTTGTACTACTGTGCATTGCTTTTTTTAATTTTAGATAAAATTGTTTAGAATATAATTTACTCAACTCTATACTATTAGGGTCTGGAAAATCAATAATTATTACATCATATTTTTTTGATAATATTTTCTTTAAAAAAATATCTGCATCAATATTATAAACTCTAACACTAGCTAATAGTTCTTTTTTATTATCTCTATCTAACTTATAAATATCTTTTCTCTCTAAAGTATCTTTTTGTTTTGGATTTATAATTTCAATCTTTGCGTTATCAAATGCTCCATTATTAAGTGCTTTTAATATTTTATTATTTTTTGCAAAGGCAACCATACCTGGATCTAAATCAACTAAAGTAATTAGTTCTATATCTTTATATTTGTTAAGTTCCCTAATAGCCAACCCATCCCCACCACCAAGTATTAAAACGCTTTTCGCATCTTTAACAATTTTCATAACTGGATGAACAAGCATCTCATGGTATCGAACCTCATCAAGTGATGAGAATTGAACATTACCATTAATATATAATCGGTATTCATCTAAAATCTGACTATGGGTTAAAGTTAGATGCTGATACTTAGTTGTTTTTGTTGCAATTATAGGATCTTCATATAGCTTTTGTTCCAAGCTTATTTCCCACTTTGTAACATTATTATAGCCATAGAATAAAAGTATAGTAATTAGCAATATCCCTATTGTTTTAAAAATATTAAATTTAACCAAACCTATTCTCATAAAATAAATCAAAGAGATAAGTGCAACAAAAAAGTTAACCCCACTAACAATAAAACTGATTTGATTCAGGTTAAAATATGGAAGAAGCCAATATACCCATATCAAAGCACCAATTAAACTACCCATATAATCAGATGCGATAATTGCAGAGAGATTACTTTTTAACTCTTGTACATACTTTTCATTTATACGAATAATAAATGGGATTTCAAATCCAATCAAAAACCCAATAAACATAACAAAACTGTAATAAATCAATGCAAAATTATGCTCTACATAACCAAATGATGCATATATAATAATAGGGGCAAAACTTCCCACAACTGCTAATAATATTTCAATAATAACAAATTTTTGAATTAGATTATCATCTGTAACAAATTTTTGAACACCACTACCTACACCCATCATACCAAGCATTAATGCTATCGTGATAGAAAATTGTTCAATACTACTACCTAGTATATAAATAGATACAGTAGATAAAACATATTCATTTACTAATCCACTTGCTCCTGTAAAAAACATAGATAAAGCTAGTAGTGCTGTTGCAGTTTTATTTGTACTCATTATTACCTCGTAAATATTAATTTCATATAGTAACACTATATAGATTATATTGACAATTATAACTATTATCTATTTAACTTATTGTATAATCCCGACAAAAGAGAAACATAAAATGTGAACTCTAAAATCTAAAAAAGGTTCATTGATGGATTATTTATTAATTTTTATTCTTGGAAGTAGTATCACTTATTTTATATTTAATTACAAGAAGAAAAAACCTAAGGAGTCAGCTTCATCTGAAGTTAAAAAAGAAAAACCTATTCTTTCAGAAGATGAAAAAGCTATTGAAAATCTACTTTCATTAGAAGAGTTTATTGCAGTAAATGGTAGTTTACCGGTTGAAATCAAAAAACTTAGTGATGAACTATTTTCTTTGTTATACGAGGTTATACCAGAGCTAGTTCAATTTAGAGCTTCAGAAATTGGATTTGAAATCAATCAGATGGCTAATGAACATCTAAGCGCTAGAGTAAAAGCATTTATGAAACTATCAACTTCTGATAAAGAGAATAAACACACTTCTCTTATTGATGATATTAGTAAATTTAAAGAGTATGTTTTAAAAGCAAAAAAAATTATTGACTTAAATGATGTAAGTAAAGATGAAAGAGAATCTATGCTTATTGATATAAAATATTAAAAGGGTATTGAAATGGCACAAGAAACAAATACAAAAGAGATAAGTGAATTAAAAGCGACTAACGATGAACTAGCTGACTTTTTAGGAGAAGATACTAAGAATCTTCCAGCTACTGTAGAGTTGATAGAAGTTGAAGTACAAGAGAGTGCAAGAATGGATGCCCAGCGTCCACAAGGTATTGCAGATGAAGACCATGATAACCTTTTAGCATATGTTTCTGGATTTTTACAAAAAATAAAAGATGATCCAGTTGATATGACTTTATCATCAGATGTATATAAACTTGGTCAAACATCAGCAAATATGTCTATTCCTCAAGTAAAACTTTATGATACTCTTATCGCCGATATAATGAAAGATAATCAAGAGGGGATAAATTTAGAGGGAAGTAAAGAGCAAAATATGCTGAAGTTAAAACAAGAACTTGACTTGATTAACCCTGCTGTTCTTGCGAAAACACCTGTAAAACAAAAAGTATTTCTGTTTCTTACTAAAAGTGGATTACCTGGTGCTGACAAAATAATGGATATGATTTATGAGAGAAAAGAAACAGTTAAAAGTTCTATAGATGGCATCAAAGTAGCCCTACTTCAAAATGCTAACGATTTAGATAATCAACTAGCTGATTTAATGATGGTATATAAAGGTCTTTTAAAATCACACAACACTTTAAAAGGTGAAATTTATGCTGGACAACTTATCTACAATGGTGTGGCTGATATTTTAGAAACTATTGATGATTCTATCGCTAAACAAAATGTTGAAGCTGTATTGGCAGATTTGACAACGCAAATAAATTCTCTTATTGTTGAAGAAAATATGAATGCACAATTTTTTGCTGGTAGTCAAATGACTGCTAAATTAGTAAGAGAACAACAAAATCAGATTCGTATCCTTGTAAGACAAATGGAAAAAGCGGTATTAGCAAATCTTGGTTTAAGAGTTGTTGCAAAAGGTCTTGAAAATTCTGTTAACCAAAGTAAAGCACTAGGTGATGCTATTGCAAACACTATTGCCGATACTGCACAAGCAAATGAAAAAACGGCAGAAAAATTACATACAGCTAGAGCTGAGGGTTATATCAATCTTGATAAGCTTCAAGAGGGTGTTGCATCATTAGAGCGTACTTTTGAGAGAGAAGCACAAGCTAATAAACTTATCATAAAACAAGGTCTTACTGTTGCTAGTACAATTAAAAGTGCAACAAATAGGTTAGAACAGCGTATTGACCAAAACAGTAGTATGCTTCAAAATGAAGGTAATTAGATGTTATCAAAGGTTCAACAAAAACGCAGGGAGTATATAGCTGGATTAAATCAGCTTATCCCTTTATCAAAACAACATCAATATACGATAAAAGATTTAAAAAAAGGGAGTTACCTCTCTATTGGTAAAGAAAACTTCACTGTACTTAGCACTTCAACTTATCTTGAAACTAAATGGGAAAATTTCAAAAAAAAGAAAAATGATTATTATATTACAGAGTTAGAACTATTTTGTATTGGTAGCGGTGAAGTTAGGTATATTGAGTGGGAAGAGGATGATGAGATTGAAGCTTATATCACGACAGGTGTTTTAGCTCTTAAATCATTAAAACATCAGAATAAACCTGTAACTAAAAAAACACTTGATAATATCGCTGAAAATGAAGAGGGTATATTAACTGTTAATGGTGTTGAGTACCATTATGATGATGAAGATACATTTTCTGCTCTTTATAATTCTGATAAACATACTGATATACCAGTTAGGGTATTTGAGTTCTATTGTGATAATGCTAAATCTTTATCTGTTGAGTTTTGGTATGATGATAATGATGATATAAAACCTGAAAAAGAGGCTTTCTTTAGTGAAGAATTAAATTTAACTACACTAACAGTATTACAACTATAAAGAGGTGATTGTGAATTTTATTGATCAAAGTATTAAAGATTTAAAGTTAAATATTACACAAGAATCTTTTAATCGTAAGATTTTAACTGAGGTGGCTCTTGATAATATAGTTATTACAAATAAAGATATTGACATAAGAGTAGAAGCATCTATTATTGGTGCAAGTCATAGCATTACTATTTTTGATAACAAAACAGGAGATGAACTTTTTACTGAGGTTTTAGCCAATATTGACCTTAGTAAAGAGGTTGATGATTTAGATGTAGAAGTTTTTTATGATTTGCCTTATGTTAAACGAGTTAGTAAAAAACTTTTAAATAACATCACTTATGAGTTTAGTGCTTTCGTTATTGATTTAGAGTATAAAAGTGATACTGTAATTCTTCATAACCTAATAAATACAATAGATATGGCAAAAAAAGATGAAAAAAATCTTGGATTAAAATTCACTTTTCCATCTAAAGAAGAAGTTAGTATTTGGAAGCCTATGACTTTGGTTTATATTGAATCTCTTAATGATTCAACAATTGACATTCATACTGCACATATTTATTCATCAGAAAAAAGAGCACTCTATAGCCATAGTGTTATCACTTTTGAAAAAAATACAATTCCAAAAGAAAAGGAATATTTTAGAACTATCTCACTTAATAAATTTATGACACAGTTAGAAAAATCTAATGAGTTTAGTGATGAACAATTAAAAATTATTCAAAATGCATTAAATGAAGCAGAGTATAAAATAAATCTTGATTTTATTGAAGAGTTAGAAGATGCAAAAAGTTTCATATCTGATGGTTTTTCTAAAATAAAAGAAAATGTTCGTGATTTTGAAACTAAAATCAATTCAGAAGATACACAAGATGCTCTAAATGAAATTAACGATGGTTTTAAAAACTTTTTTGATAGTTTAGGTAAAAAACTATAATGTTTTATAAATATATAGCGATACTTTTTTTATTAAGTGCTTTACTGCAAGCTTTAAATAATAAGCATTTTAAATTAGAAAAAATTGCAGATATTCCCGAAGCATCAGGGATATGTTTTAACAAGCATAGCAATACTTTATTTGTGGCTAATGATGAGGGTAGTGTTTATGAAATCAGCACTACTGGAAAGATTTTAAGAAAAAAGAGATTAGGTGATTATGATTTAGAGGGTGTGGCTTGTAAAAAAAATACTCTTTATTTTGCAGTAGAGGGGAAAGATAGCGTTCTTATTGTAAATCAAGATGATTTTAGCATCAAAGAAGAGCTAAAGATTAAATCTAAATATCGTGGACGAACTATAATTAAAAGAGATAAGAAACATGGACTAGAGGGGATTACCATCAAAAAGGGAATGATTTATTTATCAAACCAGTCTTATAAGAGTTATCCAAAAAAAGACCCCTCTGTTGTTTTTACTATAAAAGATAAAATAAGTAATAAAAAATCAAAAATCAAAAAAATATATAATCATGGATACTATGATATAGCAGGATTAACCATATACAAAAATCAACTTTATATGGTAAGTGATAAGAAAAATTTATTGATTAATCTTGATAGAAAAAAAGAGTACAAAATACCTAAATTTGCACAAGAAGGCGTATGCTTTGATAACAAAGGATATATCTATTTTGCAGATGATGAAGGTTTTGTTTTCAAAGGAGTATTTGATGCAAATAATTAAATCATTAGCCGTTGGGTTTTTATTAACAATTATCTATTGGTATGCTACAACACTACCACTAGCTTCACAAAATAGAGTTGAAAATATAAAAATCAATATCAGTAAAACTGAAAAAGATTATAATCAATTTGAATCTATATATATAAAAAGATTCACTAATTTATCTCCTGAAATACAAAAAATGGCTCTTAAAGGTAGGTTTATAAGAGATTTATCAGATGCAAAGAAAATTATTACTGAAAATAAATTATTACTAAAACAATTAAATGAATTATTGGAAAAAAATGAAAAAAGTAGTTTGGAATTATTTAATAATCTGATAAATAAAGTAAATAAAAATTTAAAACATTCAAAAAATAAAATCACTAAAGGTAAGAAAGAGTTATTAGATTTTGTAACTATTGTTGAAGAATCAGAAACAGTTTTTAAAAACAATAAGCAAATTATTAAAGAACTTTATGATGTAATAAATAATAATAAAAGCTTTATTAAAAATGCACTAAAAGACCATCCAAAAAAGCAATCACAAATAATATCTATAGAAACTATACTTAATGAAAAAGAGTTATCATTAAAAAAATTAGAAAACTCTTTAAATAATAATTATAGTAAAAAACAGTATTTTGAAATATTAAATGATATTAATATGATTGCAAGTATCAAGAAAGAGATTGAGACTTTTATTAAAGATAAAATCAATCCAATTGGTAAACTATATAAGAATTATACAAAAATTCTTATGGATATGAAGGTTAATTATTTTTATGTTGTTGGTAGAGCTTCTTGGGATGAATATTCTGATAGTAGTTATGAAAAAACATATACATATAAAAAAATCCCAACAACTAAAACTATATATGATAAATTATCTACACATAATGGGCTTGTTGCTAGTGGTTCATTAAGAGGATTGAGAACAACATCTGTTTGGAGATATGTTAAACCATCTATCAATCTAAGAGAAAAAATATCATATGGAGACTCTCATGCAGAATTTTGGATAGAGGGTTTACCTGCTAAGTTTTATCATAAATATACAATTATTGAAGGTAATAATAAAATTGATTCTGATTGGATTGAGGTTGATGAAAAATACTATATAGATAACTTTGCAAATTTAGGGATGGAAATTTATTCAAAACCATATGGATACTTTGAGAATGAAGCTATTACGACGGCATCTCCTGCTGGAATGAGTTATGTTGGTAATCCCCATTATGGCGAGTGGAAACAAGATAATTCAGGTGGTAGTTTTTGGTTCTATTATAGTATGTATTCTATGTTTAATAATAACTATTCCCGCTCTGAATATGATAACTATAGAAAGTATTCATCAAAAAGAGAATCATATTATGGAACTAATAATAGATATGGAACTTACTCAAAACAAACTATGCGTTCAAATAGATTTAGAAACAGTTCTTTTTCAAGAAGAAATAAAGAGTTTGTCAATAAAGTTAAATCAGGTTCAAAAAATATGAGAAGTAAGATGTCAAATAGCATCAGAGGTATTGGTTCAAGTTCAAGAGGTCGTGGTGCTTCTGGTGGCGGAAAATAATTAAAAGGTAGATAAGAATATGGAAAATATATTAGAATTAATCAACATAACTGGAATTGCATTAGTAACGATTATTATTTTACTAATAGCAACTTTATATGCGAATAAAAGAGTTAGTAGTATTTATGATTCAAATCATGAGCTTGTAGAAAAAAACAATATGGCATTAGCATTTAGACGGATAGGAATGCTTCTAGGAATGAGTTTGGCTCTAAATGGAATTTTAGTAGATATGCATTCAGATTTAGACTCTATTTTAAATACATTAAGAGATATAGCCCTTGGAAGTATATTTATTTTTATTGCATTCAAATTAAGCGATAAAATTCTAATTAATAATGTCAATAATGATCAAGAGATTAAAAATCAAAATATATCTGTTGGTGTAATTGAATTTGGATTGATGGTTTCTACAGGGCTTATTGCACTTGGTTCTTTTAAAGGGGAAGGTATTTGGTACAGTTCTGTTGTTTATTTTATTTTAGGACAAATCATCCTTTTACTGCTTGTTAAAGGGTATAGCAAATATATCATTAAGGTTGATTCTTTAAGTGATAATATCGCTATAGCAACACTTGTATCATCTGTAATGATCGCTTTATCTTTAATTTTAATGGCATCGATAATGGGAGATTTTACAAACTGGACAGATGATTTAATCTCATTTGCAAAATGGACATCTATAGGTATAGTAACTTTAGTTTTCTTTTCTAATAAAATGATAGATAAAATATTTTTACCAACATCATCTATTAAACAGGAGATACTAGATCATAATTATGCTGCTATGGCTATAGTAGGTTCATTGAAAATAGGACTAGCTATTGTAATCGTTGGTTTTATTATTTAAGAGTTGCTAAGTATCTTTGCAAAATTATCATAGCTGAGATGGAATCAACTCTTCCATCTCTTATATATTTTATTTCACCTTTCATAAGTGACTCAGCTTCTAGTGATGAACCATTCTCATCTTGATAAAACACTTCACCATCAAAATCAACTAAATTCATAAAATGAGATATTCTTCGTTTCATCTCATCTTCACTACTTCCACCAAGAGGTACACCAACAACAACCGCATCTATTTCCCACTCTTTTATAGCTTTTTTCACTTCAGCTGATGCTTGATTACGATTTTTTCTTATAACTGCTGGTAATGGAGTTACTAAATCTTTATGTGCAGAATATGCTAAACCTATTCGTTTAAGTCCTAAATCTATCGCTATGTATTTCATACTACTTCCCTAAACAAAAAGAACCAAACATCTTATCTAGCATCTCATCATTTTCAAAAGGTCTTGTGATAGATGCCATCTCTTTTATCGCTTCATTTAGATGAAAAGAAAATATCTCTAGTTCTTGGTCTTGTAATGGTTCAAATGCTTCATTTATATTTTTAATAGTGTTTTCAACTGCACCAATTTGTCTTTGAGATATAAGCATTATCTCTTCAGTATCATTTGTTGTATCCATTATTTTTTCTAAAATATCTATTAGTTTATTTACATTGTCTTTTGAATTTAATTCTAAATCAAATTTAGTATCTGCAATATCTAGTTTTTGCTCTAAATCAATTTTATTTTTTACATATATAACATGCTTATTTAATGCTTCTTCTTTAACAAGCTTCAATATTTGTTCATCTTCATTGTCAAATACTCTACTTGAATCAAATAATGCTATCACTATATCACTATCTTTTATAGCTTCTAAACTTCTTTGTATCCCTATTTTCTCTATCTCATCATTTGCATCTCTTATCCCTGCTGTATCTACTATACGGATAAGGTGTGAGCCGATTTTTACTTGTTCTTCTATAGTATCTCTTGTAGTTCCAGCTATATCACTTACTATCGCTCTATTGTAATTTAGTAAAGCATTTAGTAAAGAACTTTTTCCTACATTTGGTTTACCAACTATAGCTACACGAAATCCCTGCATCAGACCCTCACGAGATTTACTAGCATTTAAAGTTTTAGTGAGATTTTCTTTTAATTCATCTAATTTATTTTTTATTTGATTAACTAAATCTTGTGGTAAATCTTCCTCCGCATAATCAATAGTAACTTCAGAATAAGCAAGTATATGTATGATTTCATCTCTAACATTTTCTATATACTCTTTTAAAGAACCTTTCATCTGCTTTGCTAAAATCTTAGCTGCATCTTCACTTTTTGCTTCTATAAGTTGTGCTATAGCTTCAGCTTCACTTAAATCGATTCTACCATTAAAAAATGCTCGTTTTGAAAATTCACCAGCAGTTGCTAATCTAGCACCAGCATCAAGTACAGATTTTAAAATAGTTTGTGCAACTATGTATCCACCATGACATTGAATCTCAACAACATCTTCAGCAGTAAAGGAAAATGGTGCATTAAAATATATAACTATGGATTCATCAATAAGTTCTTTTTGCGTATTGTAAACATTAGTTAAAGTTGCATATCTTGGAGTAAAGTTATCACGAGAAGTTAGTTGTTTTGCAATAGATAGAGCTTTATCGCCACTTATACGAATTATGGCGATAGAACCAATACCATTTGCAGTAGCATGAGCTACTATAGTATCATCAAAATTTTCATTCATTAGTTTGTGTGATAATCATTTATGATTATATATTTAAGTCCATCACGAGTTGAGCGGATAACTACATATTTGTCTGGATATATTTCACGAAGCTCTTTTAAAGCTATTTGAATAAGAACACCATCTAGTATTTTTGTTTGTGCTTTTCCATCTCTATCTACACTCTCTTTAACACTATCTAAGTATCTTAGAACAGTTTCTTCTTGATTTTTTAAAAATTCTGCTATTTCTAAACGAAGTTGAATTTGATATTTTGTATTTATCCAGTTAAATAACATATATGATAAAGCTTTATATCTATAGCCCTCTTTACCTATCAATAATGCAGAATCTTCACCTTTAAACTCTATAAGTAAAGTTGTTTCATCATAAACTTTAACATCTATCTCATCTATATTAAAACATGTAAAATCAAAAAGAGTATTTATATCTTTTTTTACATCTTTAGCTATTTGATATATCTCTGAAGATTCCTCTTTTTCATCAAATTCATCATCATAATCAGCAGTAAAATTCATTGCATTCAAATCATCATCGTCTTCATCATCTTGATCACTTACAAAAGATGTTGGCATTATCGTATCATTTAATACAGTTTGATGCTTAACCTGTTCCTCTTTAACTTCTTTATATGTTTCTTTTGCTTTCTTAGGAGTCTCTTGAACTTTTTTAGAAACTTCTTTATTTTTTTGAATCTCTTTTTCTTTTGGTATTTCTATCTCTTCTTTAATCTCTTCAATTTCAATTTCACGAGTTGCTACAATAATAGCACTCTTTTTAAACATACCTAAAAAACCAGAAGATGGATGTTGAACAACTTCTGTTTTTAATTGAGTAACAGAACACTTAAGTTTTAAAGAAGCTTCTTTATATGCTTCTTCAAGTGTTACTGCTTCTATCTTAATCATCTTTTTTTCCAATACTTTTATCAAGTTTTTTATTTTCTAATTTCTCTTTTTCCATCTCTTTATGTTCCATCTTTTGTGCATGTTTACTAACCGCTATCTCAGCATCTTTTGCATTTTTAAATTGAGCATTTACAATAAATTGTTGTGCAATTGAGAAAAGATTATTTACAAACCAATAAAGAACTAAACCTGATGGGAAAGTTATAAAGAAAAATGTAAATATTACAGGTAAATATTTAAAGATTTTTTCTTGTAATGGATCAGTAAAATTATTTGGCGTAAGCTTTTGTTGATAATACATAGAAGCACCCATTAAAATTGGTAAAATATAATAACCATCCATACGAGAAAGATCATCAATCCATAAAATCCACTCAGCACCTTGAAGTTCAACTGCATTTAAAAGTACACGATAAATAGCAAAGAATACAGGGATTTGTAAAAGCATAGGAAGACAACCACCAAGAGGATTAGCATTATGTTTTTTATACATATCCATAACAGCTGCATTCATTCTTTGTGGATCGCCTTTATATTTTGCTTGAACCTCTTTTATCTTTGGAGAAATCTCTTTTATCTTTTGCATACTTACCATACCTTTGTAAGTCAAAGGATAAAGTATAGTTCTAATAATAATTGTTAAAGCTATAATAGACCAACCCCAATTTCCAAGAGTACCATGTAACCATAATAGAAGAGCAAATAATGGTTTAGCTGCAAATGTAAACCAGCCATATTCAATTGCATTTACTAAAACAGGATCTATATTTTTTAATGTATTAAATTCTTTTTGACCAACATAACCACTAAACTTCATATTTTGCATCGCATCAAAATATACTATTGGATTATCATCGCGATCTCTCTCTACAACTATATTTGTATCTTTTGAAAAACCATACATAATTGTTGCTGAGTATTGATCAAATGCTGAAATAAGTTCAACACCACGAAAAGCTTTTCTACCCTCAGCATCTCCATCTTCTATAATAGTAGCTATCTCATCATCAGTATAAATCATAGCTCCAGTTACAGTCATCATTTGCTCAGAATCATTTACTCTAGGTCTTTGACCTAAATATACAAAATATCTTTTATCATCAGACAATGAAATATCTATATCATAATGACCATCAGGATAAAATGTAAGTTCTTTTGTTACGGTTAAATTAGAAAGCTTTTGAGTAAGAGTTATTTTTTGAGCAGAATCAATTAAACTTACATCTGACACACTTGATGTATATGCTATGCTTGTAGCTTCTTTATTGATTTCATCTTGTAAAAATCTAAGATATAAAGGTTTTGTTCCAAATGCAGAAATAAGTTGTGCATTTTCACCATCTTGATTCTTATATCTATTTTGAAGTAGTTCCATAGAACTAATACGACCTAGTGTATCAATCTTTAATATAAAATCTTTACTTTTTACTGTAACGATAGTATTTGAAGCAGTAGAAGCTATTTTATCTTCTTTAGAAATTGCATGACCTGCTACATCTTCAACTGTCTGTGTATCTGCAATAGTTGGAGAATTAACATCTTTTTTGAACTGTACACCTTGAGATTGTTTAGTCTCTTGTGCTACCTCTGGTTTAACTGGTGGAAAAATGGCTGTATAAGCTACGAAAAAAACTATTGACAACCCTACAGCTATCATTAATCTTTGGTTTGGTGACATATTATCTAACATAATTTATCTATCCCTTGTATGAAAAATTTTTTATAATGTAAAAACGGTTCTTTTTATTTGGAACCAACCAATATTTTATAGAATCAACTTTTAGTTCTGCTGGCTTTAAAGTAAGTTTATCAAGTAACGGATATTCTATTCCACCATCAAATAATTGATTACAACGCAGTATTCTAGTAAAAGTGTGGTAAAAAGCACTTGAAAGTGAGTTATATTGAAAATTAATTTTTGCAAATTCACTGCAAGATGGGTAATATCTACAACTTCCGAAACCTATTAAGGTAAAAAACTTTTGATAAAGCCATAAAAGCTTAAGTAATATTTTTCGCATTTTCAAAAGCCTTAGCACGATTTATTACTTTTTTAAACTCTAGTTCTAATTTATCTGATGGATAATCTGGTGTTGTTTGCTTTGCTACAAATATGTAAGTTCCAGTTTTAAGTGTTGAAGAATATTTCAAAAATAAAGCTCTAAATCTGCGTTTAGATCTATTTCGTTTAACTGCATTTCCAATTTTTTTAGTTGCTGTAAAACCTATTTTTTTAATAGTTGAATGAGGAAGGAAAAATAAAACGACACTATTAGAGTGTTGACTTTTCCCTTTTCTATAAACATACTGAAACTCTTTATGTTGTTTCAGTACATTAAATTTGCCTAAACTGACAATCTTTTACGACCTTTAGCACGACGACGCTTTAAAACATTACGACCATTAGCAGTAGCCATACGACTTCTGAAACCGTGAGTTCTTTTTCTTGGTGTATTATGGGGTTGGTATGTTCTTTTCATTGTGACATATCCTTATTTAATTTTAAGTTCGAAATAATACTAAATTTTTACTTAAAATGTGATTAAAATCATTTAACAGATACTTTGATTTCATCATCTGACATTTCAAATAAAACATTTGAACCCTCACTAACCTTACCTTCTAAAATTAAATCTGCAAGATTATCTTCTACTATCTCATATAAAGCTCTTTTTAATGGTCTAGCTCCATAAATAGGGTCAAATCCAGCTTCTGCTATATACTCTTTTGCTTCACCACTAAGTTTTAAACTTATATCTCTATCTTTAACTTTATTAGCAATATCTCTAAAGAAAATATCTACTATATCTACAATTTGTTCACGACCTAATGCATTAAATATAACAATATCATCCAAACGATTTAAAAATTCTGGTCTAAATGATTGTTTCAATTCACCCATTACTAAGTTTTCTAACTCTTCAGATTTTGGATTATTTATAATTTTATCACTAGCGATATTTGATGTAAGAATTATAATTGTATTTGTAAAATCAACTGTTACACCTTTATTATCTGTTAATCTTCCATCATCTAAAACTTGAAGTAAAATATTAAATACATCTGGATGTGCTTTTTCCACCTCATCAAAAAGTATTACAGAGTATGGTTTTCTTCTAACGGCTTCTGTAAGTTGTCCACCCTCTTCATATCCAACATATCCAGGAGCTGAACCAACTAAACGAGAAACAGAATGTTTCTCCATATATTCACTCATATCTATTCTTATCATTGCATCTTCACTATCAAATAAAAATTTTGCCAATGTTTTAGCAGTTTGCGTTTTACCAACACCAGTTGGTCCTAAAAACAAGAAACTACCTATTGGTGAAGTTGCATCTGAAAGACCAGCTTTATTTCTCTTTATAGCACGACTAACCGCATGAGTTGCTTTTTCTTGCCCAACTACATCTTTGTTTAGTTCAGCTTCAACATTTAAGATTTTTACTTTTTCACCCTCTAGCATCTTATTTACTGGAATATTTGTCCATCTTGATATTATACTTGCAATAGATGCTTCATCAACATTATTTTTTAGAAGAGTCCCCTGCTCTTGCATTTGAGACCATTTTTCATTTATAGTTTTTTCCTCTTCTATAAGAGTTGGTATCTCACCATATTCTATCTCTGCTGCACGATTAAATTCAGATTTACTTTTTGCTAAATGTGCTTCTTTTCGTTTTGATTCTATCTCATTTTTTATACCTGAAATTCTTTCAAAAACCTCTTTTTCACTACTAAACTGAGATTCCAATCGTTGCACTTCCTCTTGAATATCTGCTAACTCTTTTTGTATCTCTAGTATTCTTTTTTTATTAGCAGGTGTATCTTCCATCTTAAGAGCTTCTTGCTCAACTTGAAGTTCAGAATTTTTTCTCTTAGCCAAACTTAGTACAGTTGGTTCTGACTCTATCTGCATCTTAAGCTCAGCTGCTGCCTCATCTATAAGGTCTATCGCTTTATCTGGTAAAAATCTATCAGCTATATATCTATCTGAAAGTTTTGCAGCAGCTACCAATGCACTATCTACTATCGTTACATTATGATGAGTTTCAAGTCTCTCTTTTATACCACGAAGAATTTGCAAACTTTGATTTACTGTTGGCTCATCTAAGTTTATTGGTAAAAATCTTCTTTGAAGTGCCGCATCTTTTTCAAAATACTTTCTATACTCTTTTAAAGTTGTAGCACCTATAGTATGTAACTCACCACGAGCAAGAGCTGGTTTTAAGATGTTGGCAGCATCCATACTACCCTCAGACGCACCAGCACCCACTATAGTATGAATCTCATCTATAAATAAAATAACATTTCCACTTTTCTTAACTTCATCTATCACAGCTTTTAATCTATCTTCAAACTCTCCACGATATTTTGCACCTGCTATCAATGCACTCATATCTAAAGCGATTAATTTTTTATTTTTTAATGAAGTTGGAACATCATTATTATGAATCCTCTGAGCAAGACCCTCAACCAATGCTGTTTTACCAACTCCAGGTTCACCAAGAAGCATGGGATTATTTTTTGTTTTACGAATTAGGATTTGCATCATTCTTGTTATCTCTTCATCTCGTCCAATTACAGGTGAGAGATTACCCTCTGATGCTTGTGCTGTTAAATCAATCCCATATTTTTCTAAAGACTCTAAAGTATCATCAGAAGATTGTGAATCTATCTTAGCACCACCACGAGTAGCTTCAAGATTTTTAGCTAATTCATTTATATCTATATATTTTTTCAATACTGTAGCAATAGATTCATTTTTAATATTTGCTAAAATATATGTATCTACAGCTAAAAACTTATCACCATTTTTTGTCATAAGCCCTGCACCATTTTCTAAAGATGCTACAAAAGCACGAGATAGTTTTATATTTTCTTTTGAAACAGATGAAGATTTTGAAAATTTTTCACTTAAACTTTTTACATCCAATTCAATTGCCGTTTTATCAATATTCATTTTATTAAACATTTGATTTAATATAGAACTAGAATTTGTTAGTAATGCCCATAAGAAATGAACAACTTCAACCTCATTGTTTTTATTGTGAAGTGCTAAAGATACTGAGGACTCAATAGTCTCAGTCATATTATGTGTTAATTTTTCAAATATATTGTTACTCATCTTTTACCCTTTTATTAATAAGATAGTAAAATTATAGCAAGTTGAGTCTAGTTATGTCAAGTTAGCTTAGTCTTAATTTATTATATCTATCTAACATACTTTCATTTCCAGTAACTCCGCCACTATGAATATATGTGATTTTTTCATCTGTTTGTTCAAGTAAAGCTATCCACATAGCAGGTGCATAAAGTAAATCAAACTCTACACCAGCATCTAATGTTTTTTTATAAATTTCATAAAATTCTGGATATAACTTTGCAAAATGATATTTTTTCTTTGGTTTTAGTATTATTAAATTATTTGGAATTTCTCGTAGTGCTTGCATTTGTTCTTTTAGATAATCAATATTACCGATAGATGGGGTTGTATATACTTTAAACTCTGGAAGTGCTAAAGCTAAAAATAAAGCAGTAGTACCTGTTCCTGATGGAGTAGCTAATACTTTAGATTCTAAATTCTCTTCTCTAATCTCTTTTGCTAAAACTTCTAAGCCTATTTTTGCTTCATTTATAGCTCCACCTTGATCTATTATAAACGATTTTTCATCTAAATTTAATCTTAGTGATGCGATATAATCTTTATAGTTTTCAATAGGTATTTCAAAATGCTTCATTCCTAACCTAGAGGCTTCAAAAAAATTTCCACTGTTTTGTTCTTTTTGCATTTTAGAGATTGGTTTAGTGTAGTAGAAAAATTCCCAACCTTTATTTTTACACATGGCAGATATTGCAAGCATTGCATTTGATTGAGTACCACCGTAAGAGATAATTTTATTAAATCTCTTAGGTGGAGTTTGTAGAAGTATATAAAGTTTGCGGTATTTATTTCCTGCTAAATAAGGGTCAATTAAATCATCCCTTTTTATTAGAAATTCTCTATCATCTAAAGTAATTTTAGAGATGATAGATTTGTTATTCATCTATTTGATAACTGCTTTTTTCTGAAGGTTTTCCATTGTTACTTTCATAGCATCTTTGAATTTTTCCATTTTTAAACGCTGTTCTATAAATGATTTAACCTCTGTAAAAGTTCTAACACTAGCTGACCTTTTCTCTTCTAAATATATAATATGCTGACCAAATTGTGTTTTAACTGCTTCTTTAGTTATAGTACCAACTTTCATAGAAAATACTTTATCATTAAATGCAGGAACCATTTGCCCTTGAGTGAAAAAACCAAGATCTCCACCTTTTGGTCCACTAGGTCCAGTAGATTTTTCTTTAGCTAATTCTATGAATTTAGTTTTTAAAGCACTACCTTTTAATGATTTTAATTGAGTTATAATTTTTTTAGCTTCATCTTCAGTTTTTACTAAAATATGACGAGCGTGTACACTCTCTTTTTCATTAAACTCTTCTTGATTTTTATCATAATATTTTTTTAATTCTTTTGCAGATACTTTTACTTTATCTAACTGTTTTTTTCGCCAAACTTGAATAGCTAACTCTTTTTTAACACGCTGTTGAACTTTTTTATATTCATCTTTAAATTCTTTAGATTTTAATACACCAGTTTTTACAGCATCCCCATAAACTAATTCTTTTGCAATCAATTGTTGAAGCATTTGCTTTCTAAACTCTTCTTGTTTATCAGCTGGAACTTGATTAAATCTACCTTGAGTAGCTTCCATCAATGCACTATTAACATCTGTTGTAGAAATTTTTGCACCATTTACATCTACTAATACTTGTGCAGTAAGAATAGAGCCAGTAAGTAAAAATGCAGATAAAATTTTTGTTGTTGTTTTCATAGTTATATACTTCCTTTAATAATAAAGTGTGATTTTAGTAACTTTTAACTAATAGTTATTAAATAAGCT
>JAYEHQ010000024.1:0-4537 GCA_034659595.1 Campylobacterota bacterium | reverse complement strand
TAGTGCTTATTTGCGATGAACCGCATGATGCTTATATCACAAAAGCTCCAGAAATAATAGTTGAAGTTATATCTAAATCTACTGCTAAAAGAGATGAAAATTATAAGTTTGATACTTATGAAAAAGAGAAAGTAAAATACTATGTCATAGTTTATCCAGATGATTTAAAAGCGAAAGTTTATAAGTTAGAAAATTCCAAATATGACAAGCAGGGTGACTTCTCAAAAGAGGGTTATGAGTTTGAAGATGCTTCATGTGAAGCTTATGTAGATTTTGGAAAAGTTTTTAAGCGATTTAGGAAATAATTTGATACTATACCAACCAAACTCAGGATATTGTTACAACACTGATTCACTGTTTCTATATGATTTTATATCTTCTTTTAAACCTAAAGGTAGGGTTTTAGATGTTGGTGCTGGTTGTGGTATAGTTGGTTTATTAGTAGCAAGAGACAACAAAAAAGTACAATTAGAATCTGTAGAAAAACAAGATATATTTGCAAATTTTGCTACTATAAATGCAAGAGTAAATAAGATAGATTACAAATTACATAAAACAGATTTTTTAGATTTGAATGTGGATGAGAAGTATGACTATATCATCTCAAATCCACCTTTTTATCATAGTGCATCTACAAAGTCAGAAGATGAGGTATTATTTAATGCAAGGTATAATGTAAACCTACCGCTAAAAGATTTTTTCAAAAAAGTTTCACAAGTATTAAAACCAAAATCTCATTTTCTGTTTTGTTACGATGCAACACAGTTTGGTTTGATATGTGCAGAATTAGATAAAGTTAATATGAGGGTAGTAGATGTTCAATTTGTGCATCCAAAGATAGATAGAATTGCATCTTTAGTTTTAGTTCATGCTAGGAATGGTTCAAACTCTATGATGAAGGTTTGGCAACCATTTATTAGTTTTGATGGTTTAGAATTTTCACAACAAGCTAAAGATATTTATGAAAAAGCAAAAACACAGAGTATAAAATGTCAATTATAAAAAAAGAAAATTTTCCGTATGTTTTTGATTCATCGGCTTGTAATATTTGTCAAGGTAGATGCTGTACAGGTGAGAGTGGATATATATTTGTAAATAGAACTGAAGCTCAAAAGATTTGTGAAGTTCTTGATATAGATATGAAAACGCTGATAGATAAGTACCTTTATAAAAAAGGTTATAAATACTCTATAAAAGAGAATAAAATAGATGATAGTTATGAGTGTGTATTTTATGATAGAGATATAAATGGCTGTAAAATATATAACGCTAGACCAGAACAATGTAAAACATTTCCTTTTTGGGATTATTATAAAACTAGGGTGGATGAGTTAAAACAAGAGTGTCCAGGGATAATAGATGAGATATAAAAACTATATACTATTAGTTTTAGCATTTATATTTACAGCTTGTTCAAACACATCAACACCAAAACCTATGCAAAGCTATGAAAAAGCTTTTGAAGCTGAAGATAGACTTATTATATTAGCACTTCGTGCAGAACAACTAAAAGATAATGAAAGTGCATATAAAGTATTTGATATTCTTTATGAAAAATCAAATAAAAAAGAGTATTTATATCGTTCATTGCAAAATAGCCTTATAGCTAAAAAATTCAAAATAACTTTAGATAAAATACAAAATCATCAAGAAGATTTAAAATTGATGAGGATAAAAGTCATAACACTTGTTAATCTTTTAAGATTAGAAGAAGCAGAACAATTAGCTCTTGATTTGGTAAAAAAATCTAAAGATATAAATGATTATTTATTAGTTGCTGATGTATTTGTATCTCAAAAAAAGTTTGGCGTAGCAGTTAAATATCTTGAAAGTGCATATATAAAAGACTATAATGAGAAGATATTAGATAGAATATCAATCATTTTATATATAAACTTAAATAGAAAAAAAGAAGCTATAGCACAACTTGAAACCCATTCTAGGATTCATTCTTGTTCTTTAGTGATTTGTAATAGACTTGTAAGTCTTTATAGTGATAGAAATGATATAGATGGTCTTTTATCCGCATATTTAAGATTATATAAAATAAATTCTGCTGAAGAGATAGCAACAAAAATAGTACAGATATATAGTTATAAAAAAGAGTATTTAAAACTCATTGATTTTTTAAAAGAAACTAAAATTAATGATGAAATATTATTGCAACTTTATGTCAAAATAAAAAATTATGATAAAGCTTCTACTTTAGCATTTATTCTTTACAATGATACAGGCGATATAGAATATTTAGGTCAAAGTGCTATATACGAATATGAAAGTAAGAAAGATGTTTTAGATACAAATACTCTTTCTAAGATAGCAAGTAAATTTGAAAAAGTTGTTGCTCAAAATAGTAAGACTTTATATCTAAATTATTACGGTTATCTTTTGATAGACCATGAAATAGATGTGAAAAAAGGGTTAAAATATATAAATAAAGCACTTGAAATTGCACCTAATTCCTCTTTTTATTTAGATTCTTTAGCATGGGGTTATTTTAAATTGAATAATTGTAAAAAGGCTAAATCTATTATGAATAGGGTGATTTTACTTGATGGTGGAAGAGATGATGAGATTTTATCTCACATAGAATCAATAGATGAATGTTTAAAAAATAAAGGAAAATAAAGAGATGATTTTAGATGATATTATAGAAAAAACAAAAGAGGATTTAGCAAAGAGGGAAAAAGAGTTTTCTCTTGATTGGCTTGGTCGCTCATTAGCTTATAATGCAAGAGCTCCACGAGATGTAATACCGTACTTAAAAGCTACAGAGGAAGACCCATACAGAATAATTTCAGAAGTTAAAAAAGCTTCACCATCTAAAGGTGTTATTCGTGAAGATTTTGATCCATTAGCTATTGCACAAGCTTATGAAAGAGGTGGAGCTTCTGCTATATCTATCCTAACTGAACCACATTTTTTTCAAGGTTCTTTAGATTACTTAGGTGGCATCAGAAGATATGTTGGTATTCCACTTTTGAGAAAAGACTTCATAGTTTCAAAGTATCAGATACTTGAAGCTGTTGTTCATGGAGCTGATTTTATCTTGCTTATTGCTGCAGCGTTAAGTAAAAAAGAGTTAAAAGAGCTTTTAGCATATACTAGACACTTAGGTATGGAAGCGTTGGTCGAGGTTCATGACAAAACAGACCTTACAAAAGCTATCTATGCAGGTAGTGACATCATAGGAATTAATCATAGAAATCTTAAAACTTTTGAGATGGATATGAACTTGTGTTATGACCTTATTCCGATGATACCAAATGGTAAAATCATAGTAGCTGAGAGTGGCATCTATGAGCATGGACAGTTAGAAGATTTAAGTAAAGCTGGTGTTGATGCATTCTTAGTAGGTGAGTCTTTGATGCGTCAAGATAATGAGGAAGAGGCACTTAGAAAACTTAAGTTTGGATAAGGGATTTATAAATGGCTAAAATTTATGATACTATGACAAAAACTGATATAAAAACTTTTATGGATGAATTGAAAATTCATTGGACATATACCTCAAATGCTATTGAGGGTAATACTATTTCACTTGGTGATACAGCATTTATTATAGAATATGGACTTACAGTTAAAGGTAAGTCTATACGAGAACATAATGAAGTGTTGGGTCATAGTCGTGCAATAGATTTAATTTATAAATTTATAAATAAAGATAAATTAGAAGAAGCTGATGTTTTTGAACTTCATACTGCCATACAAACAAATATAGTTATAGATAGTGAATGTCCAATAGGGGATTATAAAATTGTTGAAAATGGAAGATATATCTTAGGAAAAGATGGGAAAAGAACATACAAATCTTATCCAAATCCTTATGATATAAAGCATCTTATCTTATTATGGTTTAATGAATTTTCAGATATATCTAAACAAGATATATCTCTTGAAGAAAGCATAAGAAAATATACTAGATGTCATGTAGGGTTTACATCAATTCACCCTTTTTTTGATGGAAATGGAAGATTGGCAAGGTTAGTATCAAATATATACATGTTGAAAAATGGATATTTACCAATTATAATCAATAATGAAAATAGGGCAGAGTATATAGAGTTTCTTTCAGATTATAATATTAATTCTCAATTATTAGATAAAAAATCAATTAAAATCATAGAAGAAAATGAATATTTTGAAAAACTTTATGAGTTCTTTAAATTAGAATATCAAAATAGTCAAATTTTACTTGATGAGATAAAAAAGTAAATAAATTATAACTCACTTCCCCATTTTAAAGTATCTATACCATACTTTTCTTAAACTATAAAACCATTATACTATGATTTTTCCGTAAAAATAGTATTTTTTGTTGCTTTCTAATAATTTCAATTATATCGTTAAAGGCAAATCCTTTCATGATTATTTCATATAAATTTGGTTTATTTTATGGGGTAGTATAAAACTATAATGTCCCCAGTAAAAGCAACCAATTAGAAAAAAGTTTTTATTCTTAAATGTTAAAATACTAAGACGATAATAGGAGATAATATTATGAGTAGAAAAAGAAAAACATATAGTGCTGATTTTA
>JAYEHQ010000023.1:0-53717 GCA_034659595.1 Campylobacterota bacterium | reverse complement strand
TGGCTATAGAGAGAGGGAAACGCCTGGCCCCATTCCGAACCCAGAAGCTAAGCCTCTCATCGCTGATAATACTTGTCCTTTCAGGATTGGAAATGTAGGTCGCTGCCTAGTTGGTCTTTTTACTTTATATCTTACTTATTTTTATATTTTATATTACTTTTACTAATCTTTATTTATCGTATATTAAACATTCCCTAGCAATTTCCAACTCTTCATCAGTTTTAACTACTAAGCTTTTTATATTTTTTATAATTTCATTATCTAAAATTCTATTTCTAATATAAGATGAATTTTCACCTATCCCACCTGTGAAGACTATAGCATCAACTTTTTCTAAAAGTATCATATATGAACCTATATATTTTTGTATTCGTCTTATCATCATATCAATAGCAAGTTTTGATTTTTCATCATCAGATGCTATTATTTTTCTTACATCATTATTTGAGCAGATGCCAATTAATCCTGATTTTTTATTTAACTGATTATCTATCTCATTAACATTCATATTCAATTCTCTTTGCATATATAAAACAATAGCTGGATCTATATCTCCACATCTACTTCCCATAATTAAACCCTCTAAAGGTGTAAAACCCATAGATGTATCTATACTTACACCATTTTTTATAGCACAAGCTGATGCTCCATTTCCTAGATGTAACGATATAATATTAGTATCTTTTATACTTTTATTTAATCTTTTTGCTGTAGTTTTTAAAACAAAAGAGTGAGATGTGCCATGAAAACCATATCTCCTTATATTGTGCTTTTCATACATTTCATAATTCAAGGCATAAAGGTATGCATTTTTTGGCATATTAAAATGAAATGAAGTATCAAAAACAGCTATTTGGGGGATATTTGGAAATTTTTCTTTTATTATTTTTATACCTTCTAAATTTGCTGGATTATGCAAAGGTGCGAGTGGTATAAGATTTTGTATTTTTTGTATCACAACATTATCTATCAAGGTAGCTTTATGGAACTCTTCCCCACCATGAACAACTCTATGACCTACTATATCTACTTCTTTTATTGTTTCAAATATCTTAGTTAATCCATGTTTATGAGTTCTTATATCAGAGCTTTCTTCCCCTATATTTTCTAGTAGTATAGATAAAATAACTTCCTCTTTATCCATACAAAAAAGTTTAAACTTTATAGATGAACTTCCTGAATTTATAACTGCTATTTTCATATTTTTTGTCCTGCTTGTATAGCTGTTATGACTATAGTATTTACAATATCTTCAACTAAGCATCCACGACTTAAGTCGTTTATTGGCTTATTTAGCCCTTGTAAAATTGGTCCTATGGCTATAGCATCACTTGAACGCTGAACAGCTTTGTAAGTATTGTTACCAGTATTTAAATCTGGAAAAATCAAAACATTAGCATCTCCTGCTACTGAAGATAATGGAAGTTTTGTTTTTGCTACACTTTTATTTACCGCGGCATCATACTGAATAGGACCTTCCACTAATAAATTTGATTTTTTTTCTTTCACTATTTTAGTTGCTTCTCTTACTTTTATAACATCAGCTCCACTGCCACTTTCCCCTGTAGAGTATGAGAGCATAGCAACTTTAGGGATTATAGAAAAACTCTTTGCTGTTCTTGCAGATGCAAGTGCAATATCTGCTAACTCTGAAGCATCTGGATCTTGATTTACCGCACAATCACCATATACTAAAACCTTAGTTTTTAAACACATAAAAAATACAGATGAAACTATACTAACATCACTAATAGTTTTTATAATTTGAAGTGCTGGACGAATAGTATCACTTGTTGAATGCACGGCACCACTCACCATACCGTCTGCATATCCAAGATGAACCATCATAGTCGCAAAATAATTCAAATGTCCCATGGCATCAGTTGCAAGTTCATGTGTTAAACCTTTATGCTTCCTCATCTCATAAAACTTATCTATAAACTCTTTCATAAGTATTGGATTATTATTGTCAACTATACTCGCATCACTTAAATCAAGTCCTAATCTCATATAATTTTGTTTTACAGCATCTTCTTGACCTAGTAAAATAATATCAGCAACTCCACGACGAAGAACAATCTCAGCAGCTCGTAAAATCCTCTCATCACAACTCTCAGGTAATACTATGCGTTTTTTATTTGCTTTTGCCATATCAAAAAGTTTATATTCAAACATTTGTGGAGTCATAACATCACTTTGAGCATCTGTTAAATGCTTTTGTATTACATCAATATCTATACTATCCTCAAAAAGACCTAATGCAAGTGCAATTTTTCTTTCACTATTTAATCTAAGTTTAGAATGAATTTTTGATATATTTCTTACTGTTTTATATGTATCTGTATTTACACAAAACATAGGGATGCTAAAACCATCTAAGCCATCTAAAAGTTTTCGTATATTTTCATGTGGAATCATTCCAAAAGGGAAAATAATACCTGAAACACTTGGATATGTCTTAGAATATAATGCTCCAAAAATACCCAAGATTATGTCACTTCTATCAGCTGGAACAACAACTAAATCATCCTCTTCTAATTGTTCTAAAAAATTATCTAGCGTTAATGCTCCAACTTTTACTTTTCTAACAACTCTTGTATAATCATTTCTACTAACAAATACTTCACTAGCATCTAAACTATCAATAACATCTTCTATTGTTATTAAATCTAACTCTTCAATCTCTTTTAATAGATATGTATTTAACCAACAACCATCTAGTTTTTTATCTAATTCTTTATACTTATATGTATCAAGTCTATTCACAAATGTAGCAAAATAACTACATCCTTGCTTTGTTATATTTTCATGTTCAATTAAAATATCTTCATACACCTCTTGAGCAGATGAGTTTTTTGCATTTACTATATTTATATAGGAACTAGAAAAATTTTGTGCTATTTTTAAATTTAAGTCATATTCAATAGATGCTGTTAAAAAAGAGCTACGAATACCCTCACATAAGACAAAATCATATTTTCTTTCTAATTTTTTAAATTTTGTTATAAGTTGATTTATTAGTTCATTTTCACGGTGTGAAGCTATCATCGTTTCAACATATTCTATATCAAATCCATAAGCATCTTCATATTCTATATCTAAGTTATATCTTTTAAGCATAAAATCGATGTCACCATCTATTACATCTTTAGAAGATATAATTGGTCGAAAAAATACCACTTTTTCTAAATTTCTTTTTAGTATTTCCATAATACCTTGTGAGATAAATAATGAACCAGCATTTTTTTCATGTGCTGAAATATATAACGATTTAACTTTCATATTTTATACTAGTACACATAGCAATTTTTGCATAATCATTTAGGTACTCTTTCATAATTTCATCATATTTCAATTTATCATATTCTGATGATGTAACAAAATCAAAAACTCTTAAATGCCTTTTTTCAACTAAAGTTGTTTGTATTGATAGACCTGCGTAAGTTACAAGAGATTCTTTTTCAAAAACACCAAACATTTTATACTCCATATGTCTCATATCATAAATCAAATCTTCAAACTCTCTATAACTCAAAGAAACATACAACTCACAAATAACATCATATACCGTATATAACTCTTTTAAACTAATCTCTCTTATTTGCATATATTTACTCTAAGAGAGTGGCTACTCTTTGAGCCGATATATCTTTTTGATGAGATTGAGCTATAAGTGAAACTTCTAGTTTAGTTTCATTTTCTTGATATTTTCTCATAACCTCTGCCATGTCAACATCACTCATCTGACTTTTTGCAGCTGATTTTTGAGTAATAGAGTTTAGCAAATTATCAGCTGAACTCTCTAATGCATTTTGTGTTGAGCCGATGTTACTTATAGCACTATTTATCTGTTTCATAAAATCTTTAATACCATCTTGTGAGTTAATATCTAGTGTTTTAGAATTTATATCTTGTAGAGATATAGATATTTCACTACTTCCTAATGAAAATGTCATATCTTCACCAAAAAGTTGTTTACCATTAAAAGTTGTAGAACTAATTGTAGAATCTATACTTTTAACAGTTGCATTAAACTCAGCTTTGAGAGCATTTTGATTACTTGAATTTAATGCTGCATTGTTCGAAGCTACATTAAGTTCTTGAAGTTTTGAACCCATTTCACTGACTTGTGATAAAGACCCATCAGCTATCTGCATCATTGAAATTGCTGAGTGAGTATTTTTTAAACCTTGTGTATCAGTTAATATATCTGACATCATAGCACTTGCAATCATCGCTATTGCTGGGTCAACTGCTTTATCTTCTTCACTATTTGAAAGTTTATTAATCGAATTACTTTGCTCATCTTTTTTCTGATTGATTGTATGCAAAATATTCGAATTTATTGTTCCAATTTCCATAATATCTGCCTTTCTCTCGAATCTCTATTAATTTATTGTTACATAATGTCTATTAATAATAACATAAAATATAATTAAATTTTTTATTTTGGAAAAATAAGATATAATTTTGTAGAAAAAAAATAAAAAGGTTATTTCAATGTTAAAAAACATGACGATAAAACAAAAACTTATTACGATTAATATTGTAGTGGCAACTGTCATATTACTATTTTCATCCAATCTTATTTATAAAACTTGGCATGAGTATAAAAATCTTCAAGAGATTGAAAAATTAGTTGAGTTTTCTGTAAAAATGAGTGCAGTTTTACACGAATTTCAAAAAGAACGGGGGGCTAGTGCTGGATTTATAGGTTCTAAGGGTACAAAATTTGTAGATATACTTCCAAAACAACACAAATCAACAGATGTGAAAGTAAAAGAACTTCGAAAGTTTATGCGTGAAAACCCATCATCACTGGTTCAAGAATTTAAAAAAACTATAAATATAGATAATAGACTTGCTATGAGAAAAAAAGTTTTATCTTTAAGTGTACCAATAAGTGCGCCTGTTAAATTCTATACTGGTTTAAATAAACAAATAATAGATAAAATTTCTAATTTTTCAAGAAAACCGAATAATAAAGAGATTAGAACAAACTTTAATAGTTTTGTTATATTTATAAGTTCAAAAGAGAGAGCTGGAATAGAAAGAGCTGTTTTATCTGGTGTTTTTGCAAAAGATAAATTTTCAACAAAAACTGCTGCAAAATTTGCTTCTTTAGTGTCTGAACAAAAAGCACTTTCTAACCTTTTCTTTCATACAACAAGTTCTGAAATGCAAAAATTATTTATTAAAACTAAAAAAGACATCTCATTTGCAGAAGTTGAAAAATTTAGACAAATTGCTTCTTCTAAAATGGAAAGTTTTGGTGTTGATTCTACTGTATGGTTTAAAACAATTACTAAAAAAATAAATAAGCTTAAACAATTTGAAGATAGTTTATCTACTCATATTTTAAAATTAAGTGCAAAAAAAGTTTCATCTTCATATACATTGCTTATTACGGTTATTGGTATTTCACTTTTTATACTTATGATTAGTACAATTCTTTCAATAAATGTTGAAAATAGTATAAACAGATCAATAAAAAGATTAACAAATATTATCTCTAATATCACTGTTAATGGTAATTTAGATATTATAGTTGATAGAAGAGATCATACAAGAGATGAATTAGATGTAATAACACATCAACTTCATTTACTTACAGAACTAATAAAAAGTCTCACTTCTCGAATCAATACTTCAGTAGAACAGGCTTCTAAGGGTGATTTTACTTATTGCCTAAATAGTAATGGTTTAAATGGAGATTTTGAAGAAGCGATAAAACATGTGCAAGAAGGTATAAATGCCATGAAAATAGCTCATGAAAAACAAGCAATAATACACTTTAGTTCGAAAATAAGAAGTCTTGGAGATGTTGGAAAAGGACTTTCCTTAATTCAAGGTGAGATTTCATCTGTAAGTTCTGGTCTAAGTGAAGTGCATAAAAGCACAGAACAAACAAGTTCTACTTCAAGTGATTCTATGATAGAAGTTGAAAACATACTTAATAAGCTTAATACACTTGTTGAACATATAAATGATTCAAATACATCTATAGAGGGACTTAATGAGAAAACAAATGAAATAACATCAGTAGTTGACTTAATTAAGGATATTGCTGAACAAACTAATCTACTAGCACTAAATGCAGCTATTGAAGCAGCTCGTGCTGGTGAACATGGTCGTGGTTTTGCTGTTGTTGCTGACGAAGTTCGTAAACTTGCTGAGAGAACACAAAAAGCAACTAGTGAGATAACTATAAGTATTAACTCAATGAAACAAGAAGCCAACACTATAATGGATAAATCAGAAACTATGACTTCATTAGCTGATGAATCTAGTAAAAGTGTTGAAAATTTCAACTCGACTATGAATGACTTAAATAATAATGCGACTAAAACTGCTAATACTATTTATAATATGCAAGGTGAAGTTTTTGTAGTTCTTGCAAAAATAGATCATATTATATTCAAATCTATAGCATATGATTCTGTAGTTAATGCAGATAAAAATAAAATTTTTAGTTCACATACTGAGTGTAGATTAGGTAAATGGTATAATGGAATAGGTAAAGAACATTTTGGTAAAACTAATGCATTCAAATCAGTTTTAGCACCTCATAAAGTAGTTCATGAAAAAGCTAGTGCAAATCTTTCTTACATTAATACTAAAGATACTAGACTTGAAAATGAAAATACTATTATAGATAATTTTAATACTATGGAAGAAAATAGCGATAAATTATTTTCATATCTTAATGAAATGCTACTAGAGAATAAACACTAAATAACCCTTATTTAAACAATTCTTAGATATAATTGCAAAAATATTATATCTAGGGGATTTAATGGTAACAGTTCAAAATCTAATAATGCGTTTTGGAAATAGAGTACTTTTTCAAGACATAAACTTAAAACTTGATCGTCATAAAAGATACGGTCTTATTGGTGCTAATGGTGCTGGTAAAACAACTTTTTTAAAAATTCTTAGTGGGGAAATCAACGAGTATGAGGGTGATATAGTTATCCCTAAAGCTAACAAAGTTGGTGTACTTGGACAAAATCAATTTGCTTATGAAGATTATACAATTATGGATGCTGTTCTTTTTGGTAATAAAAGACTATATGATGCTGTAAAAGAAAAAGAAGATTTATATGCTAATGGTGATTTTGAAGATGATGCAGTTAATAACCGTTTAGCTGAACTAGAGGTTATCTCCGTAGAAGAAGATCCTACTTACGAATACGAAGTAAATATTGGTAAAATACTTGAAAATGTTGGTATCCCTTCAACTGATCATTATAATCTTATGAGTTCACTTGATAGTGCTGATAAATTCAAAGTTTTACTTGCACAAGTTTTATTTCCAAAACCTGATGTTTTATTCCTTGATGAGCCTACAAATAATCTTGATATTCAAACTATTAGTTGGTTAGAAAATGAACTAAAACGCCATGAGGGAACTATGGTTGTTATCTCTCATGATAGACACTTCTTAAATGCTGTTGTAACAAATATCCTAGATGTTGATTATCAAAAAATCCGTGAATTTACTGGTACTTATGATGACTGGTATATAGCGGCTAATGTTCTAGCAAAACAATTAGAACTTGATAATGCAAAAAAACTAAAAGAGAAAGATGAGCTTGAAGCTTTTGTTAGAAGATTCTCTGCAAATGCATCTAAAGCAAAACAAGCTACTTCTCGTCAAAGAAAACTAGATAAAATGGAACTTGAAGATATTAAACCATCATCTCGTCGTGACCCCTCTATAGTATTTAAAGCTAAAAGAAATATGGGTGATGAAGCTCTTGATATTAATAATATCTCTCATTCTTATAACGATAATGAAGTTCTTAAAAATATTTCGTTAAAATTTGAACCAGATGAAAAAGTAGCACTTATCGGTGGAAATGGTGTTGGTAAAACAACTCTATTAAAAATCATTATGGAAGAGATGAAACCTAGCGATGGTGAAGTAAAATGGGGTGCTACAATAGAGCCTGGTTATTTCCCACAAGACACTGCTGATACTATTAATGGTGATGGTACTTTATATGATTGGTTAAGAGCATTTGATCCAAAAAGAGATATAGCTGAAATTCGTAATTGTTTAGGTCGTATGTTATTTAATGGTGAACAGCAAGAGAAATCAGTTGAGTTTATTTCAGGTGGTGAGAAGCACCGTATGATGTTAAGTAAACTAATGCTGGAGGGTGGAAATTTTTTAGTTTTAGATGAGCCATCAAATCACTTAGATTTAGAAGCTATTGTTGCACTTGGTGAAGCACTTCATAATTTTAAAGGTAATGTTATTTGTGTATCACACGATAGAGAGTTACTAGATGCTTATGCTACTAGAATTATAGAGATTCAAGGTGATGGTTCATTGATTGATTTTAAAGGAACTTATGAAGAGTTTGCAGAAGGAAGAAATAAAGGGGAAATATAATTTCCCCTAAAGCAACTAGTTGCGTGGGCTTCCTGCCGAAGGAAACCTAGTGTTAGCGTAGCTTAAGGAATTACTTCCTTGAGCGTCATAATAGATAGGGAAAAGGTTCCCTTGAATTTATGAAATAAATTTAAGGAAATTTAGATGGCAAGATATAAAAGATTTATAGGTTTAGGTATAGCTGGAAACTTTGCACTTCATTTAGAACAAGCTGGTGAAGCTGAAGATTTTAAAGATATTATGACAGTGGATGAAGCTGCTCCAAAAGGGATGTTTCCATCTTATTTACCAAAAAAGATTGTTGGAGCAAAAGATCAACTTCATGCTTACCCTTTTTCAACTTCTAATATCAAACACCCAAGAAATGATCTCAATATTCAAGCTGAACCAGAAGTAGGTTTAGTTTGTCATTTAGAATATCATGTAGGTAAACTGCATAAAATCACACCTACGCACTTTACGGCTTATAATGACTGCTCTATCAGAGTAGCTGGTGCTGAGAAAATTAGTGATAAAAAGAATTGGGGTATTGATTCTAAAGGGATTAGTGATTCTTTTATAGCTATTGATAAGTTTGAAAAAAATGGAAATATTCATAATTATTCTATCTGTAGTTTTCTAAAAAGAGATGGTGAAATCAATGCTTATGGTGAAGATGTAGAGGTAAGTGGATATAGCTATTTTAATGAAAAATTAATTGATTGGATTACTGATCAAATTAATACTCAAGAAGAGTTCGGTCCACTTGAACCAATCGCTGATTATTTATTTCAATGTGATAATCCGCATGAAGCTATAATAAGTATTGGTGCTACAAGATATACGGAATATGGGGAAAATACTTTCTTAAATATTGGTGATGAAATAATAGTAGCTGTATATAATAACACTAAATTATCTTATGATGAAGTTAAAAAAGATATTGAGCATCATTCATACCATGAAAAAGATATGAGTGTATTAGCACAAACTGTAATCTAAATCATGGGTAGAGGAAAGAAACTGGATCTATTTATCGGTGCTGATATAGATAATGAATGGGCAGAAGTGGAGTCTCCTCGAAAATCTAAAATCTTAGCTGAGATTTTAGAACCTTCTAATCATCAGCTATTTTTTTCAAAAGAAAAAAGAAAAGGTAAAGTTGTTACCTTAGTTGGAGAATTTTTTATATCTAAAAATGATTCTTCATCACTTTTAAAAATACTTAAAAAAAAGCTTGGTTGTGGTGGAGCTTTTAAAGATAACTTTATGGAGTTCCAAGGAGATTTAAAAGAGAAAATTCGTCCTCTTTTAGTAGATGAGAATTTTAAATTTAAGCCAAAACATTAAATAATTAAGGATTTGAAATGTTAAATATAGATGATTTGAATAAAAAAGTAAATTTATTAATAAGTGAGCTTGATGATGAAGAAGTATTAGAAGAAGTACAAACAAGATATGTACCTTTTAAAAAAAATCTAGATTTACTTTTAGATACTAAAACAACAGATGAATATTTTGAGCTATTTCAAAATATTGATGAAGAACAAAAATTAGAATGCTTTAATCTAAATACTACCGATGATATAAAAAATTATTTGAATGAAAATGAGATTGATTTAGATAAATTAAAAAAAGAAACTCTTGTAGCTACTTATGAAGCTTTAGAATTTATAATATATGATTCTGAAGAGGAAGAGTATTAGTTTTTATAACTAAACAATAATATGGGTGAAAAATTAAATTATATAAATCAACTTCAATTCTTTAAATCATTAAATAATGAACAATTAAATGATTTGAATAAAATTTCAAATATCATTAAGTATCCTAAAAATTCTATTTTATATTATGAAAATGATACTTACGACAAAATATATTTTCTTATAGAAGGTGTAATTAAAATATATAAAATTGATAAATTTGAAAATGAGATTTTTTTATATCATATTCACAAAAATTCTCTTATTTCAGAACTAACTAGTTTAGATAATAACTCTATATACTGCCATTCTAATGCTGGTTTTATAGAAGATAGCATAATATTAGAAATTAATTTTTCAGAATTTAAAAAGCAATTTCTTGCAAAAAATATTTTAATTAATGAGTTTATTAATGAAGTTTTATTAAAAACAAAACAACTACATTGTGTTGTAAATAGGGAATTTGTTTTTAATGCTTCTGCAAAAGTTGCATTTATGCTTAGTGATGATTTAGATATGTTTAATTCATTAAAGAGACAAGAAGTTTCATTTATGCTTCATATTCAACCAGAAACTCTATCTCGTGTTTTAAAAAAATTAAAAAGAAATGAAATTATAGAGATTGAAAATTCTAAAATATTTATATTGAATAAAGAGTCACTTTCTTCAATATATAGAGGGGATAAATTATGAAAATAACTAGTATAAGTACAAAAATCAAAGCTCTTGGTGCTCTTTTAATTATACTAATGTTAAGTGTAATTACTACTACTATATATCTTAATCAACAAAATGAAAAAGATGCTCTTGTTATAAATATAGCTGGTAAACAAAGAATGTTAACACAAAAAATTTCTAAAAATATTTTTTATATACATTATAGTTCAAATAAAGATTTTTATGAATTAAATACTGCAGTTGATGAGTTTATAAAAGGATTAAATACTTTAAAACATGGAGATGCTAGAAAAAATATTTCTCCTATTTCAACAGATAAAATATTAAAACAACAAGATGAAATACATAAACTTTGGGCTAATTTTTATAACAATATTCAAAATTTTAAACTTTATACTAACTCTAATCTAAATAGTAAAAAAGAACTTGAAGAGATTATCTCTTCAATATATAGAGATAATATTATTTTATTAAATAATGTAGATAAACTTGTGACTATGTACACAAACAATAGTGAAAATAAAATAAATTCTATAAAATTATTTCAATACTCTTCTGGTCTTATTGTTTTAGTTTTATTTTTATATTCTCTTATACAATTAAAATTAATAGAATCCCATGTAGATGCATTTATGCAATACTCCAAAAAAATTATAACCAATGAAGATAGTTCTAAATTAGAACCTTTAGAACTTCAAAAAGAGAGTGAAAGAGAGATTGTTGAGGTTAGTGATACTATAAATTGCTTTATACAAAAAGTAAACTCTGCGATGGAACATTCAAGTGAAGCGTTGCTACAATCTGAAAGAGCTTCATCTAAACTAGAAGAATTAACAGATGAATTTGATTTAATAATTGATGAATTAAAAGATAGGTCACAAGTTCATAAGTATCTCAATAATAGTGAAGATATTGTTATAGAATCAACAGAAGAACTAATAAACTCTACAAAAAAATTATCTAATTTAAAAATGGAATTAGAAAAACTAACAAAAAGCTGTCAAAATATCAGCACTTAAAGGTAGCCTTAATTATAATAATTTTAAGTGCTACTTATATTCACATTTCTTTTCAAATAAATCTAATCTTAATATATTTATTAGTTTTTTGACATAAGTCAAATTTTTTATAACTACAAAGTGATAATATAATTTTGTTAATGGACACCTTAACAAAAAGTCGAAACTGAGCAAGCTTTGAAGTTGCTCCGTTTCAAAATAACAATATAGGAGAAAATATGTCACTTTCAAGAAGAGAATTTCTAAAAAGTTCAGCAGCAGCATCTGCAGCAGCAGCTATTGGTATGAGTGTACCAGCAGAGTTACAAGCAGCAGAAAAAAATGCTCAAAGTGAATGGAGATGGGACAAGGCAGCTTGTCGTTTCTGTGGTACTGGTTGTGGTATTATGATGGCTACTAAAAACGGTAAAATTGTTGCTGTTAAGGGAGACCCTGCAGCTCCAGTAAATCGTGGTCTTAACTGTATTAAAGGTTACTTTAATGCTAAAATCATGTATGGTGCAGATAGACTAACTCAACCTTTACTTCGTCAAGATTCAAATGGTAATTTTGATAAAAAAGGTAAATTTGCTCCTGTATCATGGGAAAGAGCTTTTGATGAAATGGAATTAAACATCAAAAAAGCACTTAAAGCAAGTGGTCCTGAGGGTGTAGCAGTATTTGCTTCTGGTCAATATACTGTTATGGAAGGTTATGCAGCTCAAAAGTTAATGAAAGGTGGATTTCGTTCAAACGCAATCGATCCTAATGCTCGTCACTGTATGGCATCTGCGGTTGTTGGTTTTTATCAAACATTTGGTATTGATGAACCATCTGGTTGTTATGATGATATCGAACTTACTGATACTGTTGTATCTTGGGGTTCAAACATGGCTGAAATGCACCCAATTTTATGGTCTCGTGTAACTGATAGAAAATTATCAGATCCAGATCGTGTAAAAGTTATCAATATTTCTACTTATAGACATAGAACTTCAGATTTAGCTGATGAAGAGATAATCTTCACTCCAAATACTGACCTTGCAATGTGGAACTATATAGCTAGAGAAATTGTATATAATAACCCTGAAGCTATTGATTGGGATTTTGTTAAGAAACATATTGTTTTTTGTGCATCTCCTGTAAATATGGGTTATGGTATGAGAAGAGCTGGTGAAAAATCAGTTACTCCTGTTCGTCCTGATGGTTCAGCTGGTAAATATACAGCTAAAGAGATGGAAACTATAAATCAAGAGATGAAACATGTTGTTTCAGCTGCTGAAGCACCTGCACTTAAGCCTTATGGTTATAAAGAGGGTGATGTTATGGTTAATAAGCCAGCTGGACTTAAGCACTGGCACATTAGCTTTGAAGAGTATAAAAAATTCTTAGAGCCATATACACTTGATTATGTAGCTAAAGTTTCAAAAGGTGATCCTGATGAAGATATAAATGAGTTTAAAAGAAAACTTAAGCTTATGGCTGACTTATACATTGAAAAAGACAGAAAAGTTGTATCTTTCTGGACAATGGGTATGAACCAACACACTCGTGGTACTTGGGTAAATACACTTTCTTACAATGTTCACTTCATGTTAAATAAACAAGCTGTTCCAGGTTCTGGTGCATTTAGTTTAACTGGTCAACCTTCTGCTTGTGGTACTGCTCGTGAAGTTGGTACATTTGCACACAGATTACCAGCTGATATGATGGTTAAGAATCCTAAGCATAGAAAAATTACTGAAAACAGATGGAAAATTCCAAATGGAACTTTAAATCCTGTAGGTAACCAACACATTATGAAAATCCACCGTGATATTGAAGATGGTGTTGTTAAATTTGCATGGGTAAATGTTTGTAATCCTTACCAAGATTCTGCATCTGCAACTCACTGGATTAAAGCAGCTCGTGAAATGGATAACTTTATCGTTACTTCTGATGGATACCCAGGTATCTCTGCTAAAGTTTCTGACCTTATCTTACCATCTGCTATGATTTATGAAAAATGGGGTGCTTATGGTAATGCTGAGCGTCGTACACAACACTGGAGACAACAAGTTCTTCCTGTAGGTGATGCTATGAGTGATACTTGGCAATGGATAGAGCTTTCTAAGCGTTTTACAGTTGCTGATGTATGGGGTGCTTATACACTAAGAAATGGTAAAAAACTTTCTGATGTTAGAAAAGCCGCTCATGCACTTGGATATACTGATGATACAACTATGTATGATATTCTTTTTGCAAATAAAGAAGCTAAATCTTATAAAGTTGATTTAAACTCTTTCCCTCAACAAGGTTATGATAATACTGAGTGTATTGGTGATAGCAGAAATGTTGTTGGTTCAGATGGTAAAGTTTGGAAAGGTTATGGATTTATGATTCATGAGTACCTTTTTGAAGAATATGCTGATTTCGGTCGTGGTCATGCTCACGATTTAGCTGACTTTACAACATACCATAAAGTTCGTGGACTTAAATGGCCAGTTGTTGATGGTAAAGAGACTCAGTGGAGATTTAATGCTAAGTATGATCCATATGCAGCTAAAGTTACAAGAGAAAGTGGTAACTCACATGCATTCTATGGTCCACTAGCTAAGAACCTTCTTCAAGGTACTTTAATGGGTCCAGAAAAAGCAAGAGGTAAAAAATCTCTTAAAAATAAAGCTAAAATCTTTGCTCGTCCATACATGGAGCCACCAGAAGTACCAAGTAAAGAATCAGGTTATGATACTTGGTTATGTACAGGTCGTGTACTTGAACACTGGCACTCAGGAACAATGACTATGCGTGTACCTGAATTATACCGTGCTGTTCCAGAAGCTCTATGTTATATACACCCACAGGATGCTAAAGATAAAGGTCTTAAACAAGGTGGTTTATGTTGGGTAGAATCTCGTCGTGGTAAAGTAAAAGCTAGAGTTGAAACTCGTGGTAGAAATAGACCATCTCGTGGACTTGTATTTGTTCCATGGTTCGATGAAAAAGTATTTATAAACAAAGTTTGTCTTGATGCGACATGTCCGCAATCTAAACAAACAGATTATAAAAAATGTGCTGTAAAAATTTATAAAGCATGATATTAAATAAAAGATAAGGGAAGTATCGTTTTGAGCGAAAACAGACCTAATGTTAAGAAAAATAAAAAACAACCTATAAGTGATAGAAGAAAGTTTATCTTAAACATGGCACGGGGCTTTGGTCTTGCTGCTATGGGTGGTTTAATATGGAGTGCATATATTGATGAAGCTACGGCCTCAGAACTTTTGCTAAGACCTCCAGGAGCTATTAAAGAGGATGATTTTTTAAAAACTTGTATCAAATGTGGACTTTGTGTTGAAGCATGTCCTTATGATACTTTATTACTTGCTAAACCAGGTGATCATAAACCTTTAGGAACTCCATATTTTGTTCCTAGAGATGTTCCTTGTTATATGTGTCCAGATATTCCTTGTGTACCAGTATGTCCAACTGGTGCATTAAATGAAGCTAGTGTTACAACCGATGGAGAGCTAGATATAAATATAGCTGATATGGGTTTAGCTGTAGTTGATAAAGATAGCTGTATAGCTTTTTGGGGTATTCAATGTGATGCTTGTTATAGAGCTTGTCCTATATTTGGAACTGCTATAACTATTGAATATAGTAAAAATGAAAGAACTGGTAAACACGCTTTTATGAAGCCTGTTGTACATAGCGATGCTTGTACAGGATGTGGATTATGTGAAAGAGCATGTGTAACTGAAAAGCCTGCCATATTTGTACTTCCTAGAGAAAATGCAATGGGTAAAGCTGGTGATTACTATATCAAAGGTTGGGATAAAGAGGATGAAAAGCGTTTAGAAAATGCTAAAGAAATCCATACCGTAACTGAGAGAAGCAAGAAGAGTGCTATGGACTCTTTAAATGATAGTCTGGAGGATTTATACTAATGGCAACGCTATGGAATAATTACAGATATCTTATTTTAAGAAGAGTGGTACAAATCAGTTTATTAGTTCTATATTTTGGTGCTAATGCTTGGGGATGGACTATCCTTATGGGAAATCTTAGTTCATCAATATTTTTAGATATTATACCAATGAGTGATCCTTATGCAGCATTACAGATGCTAGCAGCTGGTGCTATTTTAAGTATTGATTTACTTATTGGAGTTGGTGTTGTTACTGTGTTTTATCTACTCATAGGTGGTCGTGCCTTTTGTAGTTGGGTTTGCCCTATAAACATTATAACTGATGCAGCAAATTATTTAAGAAAAAAACTAGAGCTTGATAGAGTTCAAGGTGTTAAACAACCAGCTTCTAGAAATATTAGATACTGGCTTTTAGCTTTAAGCTTAATAATCTCGTTTGTTATGGGTGTTACGGCTTTTGAATTTATATCTCCAATATCTATGGTTCATAGAGGGATTATATTTGGTTTAGGTTTTGGTTGGGCAGCCATGCTTATTATTTTTCTATTTGACCTATTTGTCCTAAAAAATGGATGGTGTGGTCATGTATGTCCACTTGGTGGATTTTATTCACTGCTTGGTAAATTTAGTTTATTAAGAGTACAGCACATTGAAGAAAATTGTACTTTATGTATGAAATGTAAAGATGTTTGTCCAGAAAAACAAGTTTTACATATGATAGGTAAAGAGAGTCGGCAAGTCCTTTCTGGTGAGTGTACAAACTGTGCTAGATGTATAGAAGTATGTGATGATGAAGCGTTAAATTTCTCTATAAGAAAATTAGCACAAAGTAAAAAAACGGGAGAGTAATAATGAAAACAGTAAGTAAAATTACAATCGGTTTAGCTACTGCAGCTTTACTATTTGTTGGTTGTGGTGATACAAGTAGTGCCGTACCTGCAAAAGAAGCTAAAGCTATAGAATTTCAATCTGAAGAGTCTTTAGGTTTAAGAAAGACAAACTTATACGCGGAAGAAGCTGAGACTGTAGGTCACGAAGCAAAATATTCTAAATCTTATGCTGGTAGTGGTTATAAAATCAAAAGAGCATTCCAAGATGCACCACCAATGGTTCCACATGATGTTGAAGGTATGTTACCTATCACTATCAAAGATAACCAGTGTGTATCTTGTCACGCTCCTGAAGTAGCTGAGAGTATGGGTGCTACTCCATATCCAGCTTCTCATATGACTAACTTTAGAGCTACTACTGCTATCGCTTCTGATGGTAGAATTAGTAAAAATGGTGTTGCTACTGATAATACTTCTGCTGATGGTATGGAAAATGTTTCTATCAAAAAAGAAGCTAGACTAGTTGGTGCAAGATTTAACTGTTCACAATGTCATGCTCCTCAATCTGGAGATGATTTAGTAGTTGGAAATACTTTTGAAGCTGATTTTACAAGTGCTGATGGTGCAAATAAATCTAGTTGGAGTGGTACTAAACTAATGGAAGGTATAGATACTGTTAATGGTATCTAATTAACCATGCAGAGAAGAGAGCTTTTTAGCTTTCTCTCTTCATCTATTAAAGGTGAAGGGAAAAAAGCAAAACAAATTATTTTAAGACCACCATATTATAAAGATATATCTCTTTTTCATAATGAGTGTAACAAGTGTGATGGTAAATGTGCCACTGTTTGTGAAGAAGAAATTATAAAAATTGCAGAAGATAAAACTCCATATTTAGATTTTTCAAATTCTGGTTGTACATTTTGTGATGAATGTGCCATCGCTTGTGAATTTGAAGTTTTAAAACTTGAAGATAAAACAAATATATATGCTGATATAATTATCAACCAATCAACTTGTATAAGCTGGGATGGTGTTATGTGTTTTTCTTGCAAGGATCCATGTTTAGAAAATGCTATAGAATTTAAGGCAATGTTTATGCCTACTATAGATATGTCAAAATGTACAGGTTGTGGATTTTGCATCAGTAGATGTCCTACTTATGCCATAGAGATAAAAGAAAAAAAAGAGAAGGAAACAAATGATATATAAATTATTATTAATTACTACATTAATAAGTTCACTTTATTCAGCAAAGATAAATGAACCAACGGCAACATTTGAAACGAGTGGTTTTGTAACTGATTTAGTATATAAAGATGGTAAATTATACACGGCTACCGATGCTAGTTGTGTTGATATATTTGATATAAAAACAAAAAAACTAGTAAAAAAAATAACTGTTTCACAAATAAAAGATTTTATGGATGATATTATTGACTCCAAAATTTATTCTGTTGATATTTTTGAAAATAAGATAATGATTTTATCACAAGCTAAAAAAGGTGCTAGAAGGGTACATATATATGAAAATAATAAGCTTGAACTCATAATTCCTTATACTGAGAAATTATTTATTGGAAAAGCTAAATTTATAAATGAAGATACTATTTTATTAGGATTATTGGGTAGTGATATTATCTCTTACGATATTAAAAAGAAAAAACAAAATTGGATAACTCAAGTATCTCAATCTAAATTTTCTAATTTTGTTCTAAATGAAGATAAAACAGAAGTAGTTGTTGCAGATGAAAGTGGTGACCTTAAAATACATAATATAAAAGATGGGTCATTTATTAAGATGTTAGATGGTCAAAATTTAGATAATGTTTTTCAAGTAGATACTAAAAAAGGTATTATCGCTACAGCTGGACAAGATAGAAGAATAGTTATTTATAATACAAATCTAAACTCTAGTTATTATAAAACAGCAAAATTTCTAATTTATAGTGTAGGTCTATCTCCAAGTGCTAAAATTGTTGCATACTCAAGTGATGAAGAAAATAATGTAAAAGTTTTTAAAACTTCTACAAAAAGTGATGTTGGAACTTTTGGAGGGAACAAAGGTACATTAACAAATATACTTTTTATCAATGAGAAAGAATTTTTTGTATCTAGTGAATCTACAACAATTAATTTTTACAAAATAAAATAAAGGTAAACTATGCAATACAACGAAAGTGAATTTTTAATAGAAACAGAAGTTCCAGATGATGAGCTTATAATCTCTAGAACAGATTTAAAAGGTATCATAACTTATGCAAATGATACTTTTTGTGAAATAAGTGGTTATGATATAGATGAATTAGTAGGTCAATCACATAATCTTGTTAGACATCCAGATATGCCAAGTAGTGCATTTACCGATATGTGGAATACAATACAAAACAAAAAACAATGGATTGGTATTGTAAAAAATCTTCGTAAAGATAAAGGGTATTACTGGGTAGAAGCTATAGTATCTGGTGTTTATAAAAATAATGAATTAGTCGAGTATAAATCACTAAGAACTCCGATTAGTTATGAAACAAAACTTACATATCAAAAGTTATATGATAAAATGCGTCAAGATGATGGCGAAAAAATTAGAAAAGTTATTTACGAATAAAATTTAAAATTGCACTAGTGCAATGAGCTTCCCGCTAAGGGAAAACAAGTGTTAACGCAGATGGCGGAATTACTTCCGACATCGTTATAAAATATATGAAGGGTTCCCTTCATTTTATGAAATAAAATTAAGGAATAAATAAAATGAATATTTCAAGTATAGTAGTTCAATGTTTACCAAAGTATTTAGACGAGGTAGTTAAAAACCTTAAAGAGTGTGATGCATGTGATTACCATATGCATGATGAAAAAGGTAGAATTATCATAACCATAGAGGGTGATGGTGTATCTGAAGAGCTTAAAAAATTATCTGTTATAGAAGCTATACCACATGTTGCTGCTGCTGATATGCAAATGGCTTATAGTGAAGATGAACTTAATGCTCATATGGAAGTAATCAATAATTCTGATGTAGTGCCTAAAATGCTTAATGATGAAAATGTTGATCCTAGAAATATAGTTTATAATGGTGATTTAAAGAAAAAAGATTTAGAAGGTTTTGCAAAAACTTTTGATAATACTGCTTTTAATCCAAATGGAACTAACTAAGAATGTCTGTAGTATTTAACGCTAATATTAAAGTAGATGATACTTTAAACTGGTATATAGAACTAACAGATACTGTTGATGGAAGAGTTCATAAATGTTTAGATATGGATGAATTTTCTAAAAAAGTTGAAGAATTTGGTGCTGATTATGGTGGAAATATTGATGAAGTAGTATGGAGTAAAGATGAAAATGTTTCTCCTCAAGCTATGGATGAGATAAGAATGCTTATGGCTGAGCAAGAACAAGAGATAGAAAAATTAAAAGCGGAAAATAACTAATGGTAGCACAAGGTATAGTAACAGATACATATTTTGAACCTGATGATATAAAAAAACATTTAGAAAATGTAGAATATATAATAATGGCGGCATCTGCACCAAGTCATTTTAAAGATGCACCTATTCATTTTACTATATTTTTAAATACGCAAGATCAGTTTACACAAGATATAAAAGATGCTATTTTAGATAAATTTCTTCAAGAGAATAAAATTATAAATCCCATAGAGGTTATGAGTCAACTTATGCCTGTTGGATTTTCAAAAAGTGTTCAAGATACTCCGATGCCAATACTTCTAGTTAAACCAGAAGATCAAAAAAGCATACCCTATGCTGTTATGCATGTAATAGACTTTTTAGCAGATTCAGATAATTTTTTTGAAGCAAAAAATGAAAAACTAACTGGTTGGAGTTATAGTTATAACTAAGAAAATTAGATTATAAATCTATCCAAGTATCATTTGGTTTATCGTACATTTTTAGTTTTGTATTATTTGTATCGTACCAAAGAGTTCCATTTATGGGTGAAGTTGGTTGAGTATCTGAGACTATGGCACTATTGTAACCTCTAGTTTGTGTTGTAATCTCAGAACTTCCATAAAGCTTAAAGTGATTTAATTCACCGATGCCAATCTCTAGCATCAAATCATCATTTTGAGCTGTTGAGTGTGAAGCATTTGTGTCAAGAACCATATCTTGTCCAGAACTTACTAATCGTCCAGCTATATTTGAATTTGGTGATATTGAATCATTTGTATCTGCATAATCGCTATCTATAGTATTTTTAATCCCAAAATCATAAGTATAATAGTATATCTTTTTAGCCCAAGCATCTACACCTAAGCCTATATCTACAGGTAGATTGTTATTTGCATCCTCTTTGGGTAGTTCAAAATAAGAATCATCATCCACATCTTTGGCTAAATTCACTAAACGGCTTCTAACAACTTCTAAAATAGTTTTTGTATTTTGTTGTTTTAGTAGATTTGCTTGGATGCTAGTGTAGTAACTCATAGTGGTAAAGATAGTAGCTACAACACCTGCTATGACTATAGCTATCATAGCTTCTACTAAAAGATAAGCATTTTTTTTAGAGTGCATCAAAAAGCTACTCCTTTACTCGCATCTATCATACCTTTTTGGATTATGATTTGTGTTAAGACTATTGTATAAAATTCTATAAAAACAGCAAAAGCCATTAAAAATATAGAGATAAAAGTTATCATTCTGAAAAATTTTGTACTCAACTCCATGGCATCTGCTTTTGCTCTTTGGCTTATCTCATTCATTACTAAACCTAATTGTTTAGATGAACCAGTTCCTGCTAAAAGTTCTTTTTCCATATCATCGTATAGATATGAATGAAATATAAATTTACCATCTCTTTTTATAGATGTAAGAGTTTGAATCATAGCAATTTTAAATTTATTAACTGAGGTAGAATTGATAGCTGATTCTAAAGCATTTTTATATGTTATTCCACTTGATAGCATTTCAGATAACATACTAAATAGTGCAAACTTTTCAAATTTTACAACTATAATAGATGCAAAAGGTAGGAGTAGGGCAATTTTTTTTGCCATGTATTGGATAGTATAAGATTTATCAAAAAGTGCGATGAGTAAAATAAGAAAATAACCAGCAAAAATTATAAGACTCATAAAAAGTATATCTGTAAGAAGTTGTGCAATGGCTAGGTGATTGCTTATAAGGTTTACTATCTCTTGTGAGTATTGTAAAGACCTTTCTATCTGCATAGGTACAGCAAAGAATTTTATAGCTATAACAACTATAGATGCTATGAGAAAGTAAATAGTTGGTAGGGAAGTCTTATCACTAGATTCTCTTTTAAATGTTTCCTTAACTTCTAAGTAGTGAACTATCTTTTCCAAAGATGATTTAAAATTCACACTTTTTTCAGCCATAGCAATAAATTCGATTATATCAATAGAACTGATTTTTTGTTTAGCTAATGCATCTGAAAAAGAGTTACCATCTTTTATATCATCATATATTTTAGTATAGATTTTTCTCTCTTTTGAACTCTTAGCCGTTTTACAAAGTATCTGCATCCCACTAGATATATTTTTACCATTTTGAAGTGTGAAAAGTAGGGTTTTTAGCATCGTAAGGATATTAATCTTCATGATAAATCTTATCTTTGCTCTCCAACAACTCATAAATCTCATTTAGTTTATCTTGTAAAAGTTTTTTAGGTATTAGTTTTGTTTCATAATCAGCTATAACCAATGGACTTATAGACCTATTTAAAGCATACTTAACTACTTCATCATTTTTTTCTCTACAAAGCAATATACCAATACTTGGATTTTCTTCTTTAGTTTTAACATCTCTATCAAGTGCTTCAAGTGTAAAACCTTTTATAGTTGGGTCTTGAAGTTTAATAAAATCAGCCAACTCTTTTACTACACCTTTACCCCATTGTTTTTGCTTCACTTTATCAGAAATATGATTTCCAATATTCCAATACAACTCAACTAAAATTGTATTTACTGATGTATAGGCTTTTTGTTTTGAGCTTTGGATTTGCTTTAGTATATTGCTAAATTCATCTTTACTACTAGTTGCTAAATCTTTATTCATATACAGCTCCATAATTATTTTTTAATTTCTCCAACCATTGGTTGGAGTTTTGTATTTTCTTTATGTCGCCTATAAAGTTTTTATATTCATCTGTTGTTGTTAGATTTTTATTCATTTTATTTTTTTATCTTTGATTTCATCAAACCTATAACATATTATAGTCATCTCTTCATAGTTATCTAAAATATTTTTATGAAAACTATCAGGTATGCGATGCCAGTCTAGTACTTGTGTAAGTATGGGTATGTTTGAGTTTTGTAAAGCTTCTTTAAAAGCTATAAAATTACCTATATCTATCTTACTTCCATCTTTTGATATTAAAACCATATCTAAATCACTTGTATCGTGAGCTTCACCATTTACACGACTTCCATAAGCCCAAAGTTTACAAGGTTGCTTTAGTATTTTTTTTGCTAAGGATATTATCTCTTTTTTATCATCATCTCTAAGAAGCATCTATTACCTCTATGATTTTTTTTACATCTTTTATAAACTGAGGTATCAAAACCAAAGTTTCATTTGCTAAAAATTCACCATAGTCATGACTTGTAGAGTTACGATTATCTCTATACTCTAGCCATCTCTTTACTTCATCTACATTAAGTAAACCATGTAATCCAGCTTGACGAAATATATCTTTAAATACTAATTTATCTACAGCTTTATTTGTATGCATATATGGTTTTAAAACTTTTTTAAGCAGTTTTCCTGATTGTTCTAAGATGATTTCAAACTCTTTTATAACAGCAGAACGATATATATCAAACTCTATATCTTCTTCATCATATTTTTTTAAGCAAGTAAAAGCTCTATCTAGCGCTTCATTACATCTTTTTATATAAGTTGTATCTAGTTTATTCATCTATGTCCTTAGATATAAAATAATCATTCTTCATCTACATAACCCAAAGAGAAAAGTTCAGTTGTTAAAGTATCATAATCACTCATACCATTTTCAAAAAGGTACTTTGCTGAGTCGTAGTAGCTAAATGTTATGAAGTTGTCCCAAGCTGATAAAACTGTAGAATTTTTAAGAGCTATATAAAACGAATAACGAGTTTTCATATCTGGTGGGATGAAAACCATATCAGTTAAAAGTACTCTTGAACTATAACCTGTAAAGTTACATTTTACGCACCCTTGTTTTTCATACCCATTTTTTTCAGTTTTAAAATACTTTTTTGCTTTTTCATCTGTAGATGCAATTTTACAATCACATAGTTTAGGTATAAGTCTTTGAGCTATTACACCTTTTAGCGAGTAGGCTAGTATAAACAAATCCCCACCCTCATCACGAATACGCTCCATAGCCATGTAAGAGTTAGAAGTGTGAAGAGTTGAATATACCATATGTCCACTATGTGCTGCTTTTAGAGCAGTTTTTATACTTTGAGAATCTCGCATCTCCCCTATGACTATAACATCAGGGTCTTGTCTCATGATAGATTTCATAGCAGTTTGGAAACTAAAGTTTATTTCTTCGTTTACTTGGTATTGAGTTACAAAGTCTATTTTATATTCTATGGGGTCTTCTATGGTGTAGATGATTTCATGAAGTCTATCTCTTTGAGTTATGATTGCGTTTAGTGTAGTTGTTTTACCACTACCAGTTGGACCAACTGTTAAAAAGAAACCATTTTTTTGATTTATAAAATGAAAAAGATGCTCATGCATAGGGTGTGATGATGGGAAAAGTTTTTTTAATGATTTAATATTATTTGTTTTATCAAGTATCCGTATAACAATATTTTCACCAAAAATAGATGGTGCAATCTCTATACGAAAATCAATAATAGCGTCTTCGAATTTTTCAGTAAAACCAGCACTTTTAGGAGTTTGAACATCTATAAGGTCTATGTTTGACTTCTCTTTTATTATCATAGAAAATCTTTGTGCTAGTTCAGTGTTTAAAATGTATTTTGCTTGTATCTTTCCATTTTGTCTATATCTTAACCAGTAAAAATCTTCATAAGCATTTATATGTATATCGCTAATATTATTTTTAACACCATGTTTTAAAATCATTTTAAATAATTCTAGTATCTCAGTATCATCAGCATCTAAAGCATTGAATTTTTTGATTTTAGTTTCTATGATGCCTGGGTCTATACTTATATAGTTAGTGAATTTTTCATTAAACTCTCTAACTGGTATAACTTTTTGAATAACTTTGCGACCTAGTTCAGTTTCTAGTAGTTCTAATCGTTTTGAACCTATTAGTTCTTTAGATTCTATATAAAAGTTTGTTTCATCTTCTGCTGAGATTAAAATCTCGTATTTTTTTATTAGATCTAAATTAAAGGCTGGAGTGTTATCTTTTTTTTGAAGAAAATTATGTTCTAGTGCTATCTGTATAAGAGTTTTAGCTATACCCAATCGTTGGTAATACTCTTTCTCTTTTTGACATATTTCTATCTGTTTGTTTGTTAGGTATTTTTTTAGGTTCATATTATTTTAATAAAGTAAAAAAATTTATAGAAGTAACAAGTTTTAAATCTTTACTTATAAATTTTTTATCATTAGAGATGATTAAATCAGCAGATACTTTTTTAGCTAAGATATACTGAATTGTATCTTCTAAATCTTTATAGTCAGTATCATTTATCATAAGGTTACAACTTGTTTTAATTTCATCATTTGAAAATTCAATAATAGTGCAAAGCTCGTTGATTTGTAATATAGCTTCTAATGCTTTTTCTTTATCTTTTTTTGAAAGTATATAGTAGAGGGTAGTAATTAAGTCGCATGATGTAAAAAGTTCAACTTCACTATCTTTAGCTAGGTGAAAAACAACCTCTTTGCTTTGTTGATAATATGGTCTTGTAGAATCATAAATATCTGCAATAATATTTGCATCTAAAAAAATTCTTTTATACATCTTTATCAGCTTTTATCATCTGTATAGATTTATCACCAATCGTACCATCAAAACTAGCATCCATTTGTTTCAATGCTTTTAGTCTTTTTTTAGCTTTAACTATTTTATATCTATCTCTAATTATATCTTGTACTAAAGCTGTCATAGATTTTTTCGTATCTTTTGCTAACTCTTCTAGGTATGAAGCAACTTCTGCATCAAAGACAAAGTTTTTTCTTACAACATTTTGCATACATAATCCTTTTTATGTATAAAGTATAACATAATTAACGAGATATATAGGGGATTTGTCACCTCTCTGCCTATTCTTTTAGTAATTATTTGGATAAATAAAACTTCATCGTAGTATCTATACCATCATCACTTAGTTCGTATTGATTAGTGGAGTAGGTAGTATTTAACTCTTTTAATACATCATCATTATAAGAGCTTTAGCTTCACGATCGATGCTATCTAAGTTAAATAAAACAAGCTTTATACCATTGGCATTATCTACAAAAATACTTTTATAACCTCTTTCAAATGCAAACTCTTTTGGCTTATCTAAGATATAGTCTATAATACGCCCATACTCACAAACCACACCAACAAATTTATAATCAAGTTCAAATATAACAACTGTTCTTTTTTCACATTCTGATACTTTTTTTAAAATATTCTCTTGTATGATATTATCTTTTGGTAAAAAGGCTATGAAGTTTATACAAGTTTGAGATTTTCTTACAGATATTTTCATGGCGGGGGAATCTAGGTCATGTCGTGCTAACTTGTAAACATTGTTTCTGATTTTTCTTGCATCGTTTGTTTGTTCGATACATCCTGCTGTAAATATTGCCATGGTTTATTTCATTACATACTTGATAACTTTAGGGGTTACTACTATAACCATTTCAGTTTTTGTTGTTTGGGTATGTTCGCTTCCACCTAGTAGTCTAGCTGGTGTATTTGCTACACCTGGTATTCCACTATATCCATTGTCTGATTTGTGTTTAAATAAACCAGATATAACTATGGGTACCCCCGGTTGTACTCTCATACTACTTTTTATATTTCTTGTTTGTATTTTAGGTTGTGAGTAGCTAGTTCCATCTACTGTAAAAGTTGTATAAGAGACTATATCATTTATATCAAGAGATATATCTGTTAAAACTGTTCCATCTAGTATATTTGAATTTAGAGTTATTTTGATGCCACTAAGTGCTGATGCACTAACGGTAGAGGTCTGTACTCCACTATCTCCAACAGCCGTTGTTTTTATCTCTTTTATATATGGTTCTTCTACACCATCTATAAGTGTTACATCTGTCCCTGCAATTCCTAATAGTTTAGGTCTTTGAATGCTTTCAACTTTACCAAATTGTGTTAAAGCTTGAGCCATAGCTGTCCCTGTAAAATTTGGTGTATTGAATATTGCACCTATATTTGCTACAGAACTCATAACATTAGATGAGCTAAAATTTGAGATGGTTTTACTTTTGAATCCTATTTCCTTATTTGCACTAGATACAATATCCCAGTCAATCCCTAAGTTATAGTTATCTTTAAGTTCAACATTAAAAATAGATATTTCGTATTCTATAACATAAAGATTATTTCTTAATATTTCAAGATATTTCATAATCTCCATATACTCTTTTTCTCTTGCTGAAAATGTTATAGATGATGTTATTGAATCATGAACAACATTTGTAGCACCAAGAGTTTCTATAGTATTTTTAAGTTCACTTTTTAATCCTGCTAATGATGGTATTTTAAGTGTTACAGTTTTTGAGTATCCAAGATAGTAAGTGTCATTTTCATATCTGATACTAAGTTTATCACCAACTGCTTTTTTAAGTAATTTACCAAATCCAATTTTTGATGCGGATACATATATTTTTGATTCTTTTATAAGTTGTTCATTATTTTCACTATTATTAGAATTTGTATTATTGTTTTGATTACTATTTTCATCATTGCTTTCATTATCTATATCTGATTGAAGTTGAAAAATAATATTTTGGTCTGTTGCTTCAGTTAAAAGGGCTATAACATCATTAAGTTCAGCACCTAAAATTTTAACTTTTTTTATCTCTTCCATATTAGGAATATTTGTTTTTAATATTTTGAAATTATCAGCATTTACTTCTATGACTTTAGTCGCTTCTGCTGGTGAAATCCTTTTTTTTGTTTTTGTAAAGTTCTCTGTAAGCTCTTCTTTCATAATTTCATTCTTATACTCATTAGTGCATCCACTAATAAAAAGTATAGAGAGTAAAAATAAGATATAGGTTTTATTTTTATACATTTATATACTTTGCTTTGTTAAAGAACTAAAATACACAGTCTGAAGTCTGCTATATCTATCTTTAATTAAAATATAGTTACTTGTGATTTTTTTTATTTTAAATATTTGTTCATCTATATATAAAGAGTCATTTCGACGGATAACAATATTTTTATTTTGAAAATTGACTAGAGCAAATTTACCTTTTTTACTCTCTATAAATCCAAAATATGTAATATTGATATTTTTTCTTTTAGGTTTAGGTTTTATATAAACTTTTTTTGTGTTTGTTTCAAATATTTGTTTCTGGACTTTTGGTTTTGTTGTTTCTTGAAAAAAAGGGTTATATGATGCATATATTGTTACAGATAAAATATATAAAATAAATATTTTTTGCACAGGAATCCCTTTTTAATGATGTGGTAGCAAAAAGTATTCCTAAATATTTTAAAAAATTTTATAAATTTAAACATAAGAAATATTAATATATGATTATTTGTTTTACTTATGATATTTAAGAAGAATTTAATTTTCTTGACTTATGTCAAAAACTTATATAGATTATATGCTAAACTTATGAATTGCTTTTATAATTATAATTTTATAAGTATTTAAGTAAATAATATGAAGGAGGAAAGTATGAAGGAAAACAATATGCTTAAAAAGATTTCAATATTTGTCTTTTTAATTGCAGTTGGTTTTTTTGGATATATGTTATATATTTCAAAAGCACTCTCATACCTATCGACTGATTCCAAAGCTTGTATCAACTGTCATGTTATGAATACACAATATGCAACTTGGCAACATAGTTCTCACGCTAGAGAAGCTACTTGTGTTGAGTGTCATTTACCAACAGATGGTTTTATCAACAAGTATGTAGCCAAAGCTAAAGATGGATGGAATCACACAGTTGCATTTACATTAGATACTTACGACCATTCGATGAAGATTAGTGATGATGGAGCTTCAAGAGTTCAAGCGAACTGTATATCGTGCCACAAAAGTATCACTTCTACTATGACAGCGAATGCTGATAAATATCATAATTTTGATGAGCCTTATGTAGATAACGGACGAAAATGCTGGTCATGCCACAAACAAGTACCTCACGGGAAAGTTAGAAGCATAACAACTACACCACACAACATTGGTGTTAAAGAACTAAAAAGATAGAGGAGATAAGAGATGAAATTTAAATTATTACTTGGAGTTTCTGGACTTGCAATTGGTGCTATGGCACTATTAGCTGGTAATATTAATGAAAGAGAAGCAGAGCGTGTCGCTATCAACAAAGCACCAATTGTTGCAGAAGCTGATAAGCATAAAAATGAGGAGTGGGCTAGATACTATCCTAGACAGTATAGTTCATGGAAAGCTACTAAATCACAAACAGAGATAGTAGATATGCTTGAGAAGAAACCACAACTTGCTGTTTTATGGGCTGGATATGGTTTTTCTAAGGATTATAATGCACCTCGTGGTCACTACTACGCACTTCAAGATAACACTAATACTTTAAGAACTGGTGCTCCAGTTGATGGTAAAACTGGACCAATGCCAACTGCTTGTTGGACTTGTAAGTCTCCAGATATTCCAAGAGTTATAGAGAGAGATGGTGAATTAGAGTATTTTACTGGTAAATGGGCTAAATATGGTTCAGAAATCGTAAATACTATTGGTTGTGCTGATTGTCATAGTAATAAAACTGGTGAACTTGTAATGAGAAGACCTTTTGTTAATAGAGCATTAATCGCAGCTGGACTACCAACTTTTGAAGATTCAACTCATCAAGAGAAAAGAAACTTAGTATGTGCACAGTGTCACTCTGAGTACCATTTCAAGAAAACTGAATGGACTGATAAAAACGGTAAGAAAAAAGTTGCTAAAGTTGTTACATTCCCATGGAATAATGGTTTAACCGCTGAGGGTGCTGAGAAGTATTATAATGATATGGGATTCACAGATTGGACTCATAAAATTTCTAAAACTAAAATGTTAAAAACTCAACATCCAGGTTATGAACTTTATAAAACTGGTATCCACGGACAAAAAGGTGTATCTTGTGCTGATTGTCACATGCCATATACTCAAGAGGGTTCAGTTAAGTATAGTGATCACCAACTACAAAATCCATTAGATACTATGGACAGAAGCTGTATGAATTGTCATAGAGAGAGTGAAGAAAAACTTAAAGATATTGTTCACCAAAAATTCGAAAGAAAAGAACAACTTCATGAATTGGCTATGGATAACTTAGGTAAAGCTCACTTAGAGATTGCTAAAGCTATGGAAGCTGGTGCAACAGATGCTGAGTTACAAGCTGCTAGAGATGATGTTAGAAGTGGTCAATGGAAATGGGATTATGCTGTTGCATCTCATGCTTCATTCTTCCATGCTCCAGAAGAGACTTTAAGATTACTTTCTGTTGCTAATGAATCCGCAATGCAAGCTAGACTTAAATTAGTTTCTATTCTTGCTAAACATGGTGTTATGAACTATTCTGCACCTGATTTTTCTACAAAAGAAAAAGCTCAAAAATTAGCTGGTGTTCCTTTACAAAAACTAGTTGACGCTAAACTAAAATTTAAAGCTACATTAGAACAAGAGTGGAAAAAAACTGCTGTTAAAAACAATAACTTAAATATGGAATCTAGAAAAGATGTTGATACTCAACACTCTTTTTACAAAAAATAGATTTTACATTTTAAATAACTAGAGTATTTTTACTCTAGTTATTTTATTTTATAATGGGATTATTAATTTTATTATAAAGTAAAATAAAAAAGGTTTTGATTGATTTATAAAATTTCTAGTTCTTATATAACTATGGTGGTGCTATTGTTGATTTTAGCAATTGGTGCTGGTGTTGGTACATTTATAGAAAATGATTTTGGAAGTCAAAAAGCCAAAGAATTAGTTTACAATAGTCTTTGGTACATGATAACTCTACTTCTATCTGCGATAAATCTTATTTTAGTTATATATAAAACAAAAATGTATAAAGTAAAAAGTAGGGTGCTTTTTCATATATCTTTTATTGTAATTTTATTTGGTGCTTTTATCACTTTTGTTTATGGAATAGATGGGGAGATGAATATCAGAGAGGGCGATAAATCAAACATAATAGTTGTGGATAATCAAGATGTTAAAATCCCATTTTTTGTAGAGTTAAAAGATTTTGAACTTGTTAGGTACCCTGGTAGTAGGTCACCATCTGAATTTAGTAGTGAAGTTAAGGTTATAGATGAGGTAAATAATAAAACATTTTCAGCAAATATATATATGAATAATACACTTACATACAATGGATATAAATTTTTTCAAACTTCTTATGATAATGATGAAAAAGGTACTATATTAAGTGTAAATAAAGACCCAGGGGTAGAGATAACATATTTTGGTTATGCCATTTTATTTTTAGGTCTTATTTTAAATCTTTTTGATAAAAAATCAAGATTTCAATATCTGATAAAAAAAGTAAAACAGATGCCAATAGCTAGTTTAATCTTGCCTCTTATTTTACTTTCTCAAACAGCATCTTATGCTAGTTATAGCGAATATACTACTACTTATCTCAAAGAGCATAAAAATAACTCTTTAGAATTAGCAACTGCTTTTGGTGAATTAGTTGTTCAAGGTCCAGTAGGGCGTATGAAACCACTAGATACTCAAAATCGTGAAGTGCTAAATAAGCTAACTGGAAAAAGTACATGGGAGGGGATGAGTGCAAATCAAGTTATTTTAGGTATGTTTTCCCGTCCAGAAGTATGGAAAAAAGTAAATATAATCAAAGTTAAAACTCCAAAATTAAGAAAAATATTGGGAGTAGATAGTAATCAAAAACTTTTAAAGTTCACAGATTTTTTTGATAAGCAAGGTAATTATAAACTTACACAAGAAGTTGAGAGTGCTAATCAACTTGTACCATCAAAAAGAGGTACTTTTGAGAGGGATTTAGTAAAAGTTGATGAGAGATTAAATATTATATTTATGAGTTATAGAGGTGTTCTTTTAACAATTTTTCCACTACCTGATAATGTCCAAAATAAATGGGTAGATTTTAAAAGGATGTTTGCATTAGTTGATAACTCTAAAATTAAAAGAAGCACTAGCAGACTTTTAGATTCAGCATATAATAGAAATTATCATAAAGGCTTTAAATATATTGATGATATTAAAGCTTATCAAAAAGAGTTTAGTGGAGATATAGTTCCATCAAAAGAGAAGTTAGATATAGAGTTATGGTATAACAAAATAGATTTATTTTTTAGATTATCAATGATTTATCTAGTTTTTGGGATGGTACTTTTATTTTATGGAATAAGTTCTATTTTTTCAAATAAACTTGTACGAGATAAGATAAAAAATATTTTCACTTCTATAGCGATAGTTTTATTTATTATTCATTCGTTTGGAATCGCCTTGAGATGGTATATAGGTGGATATGCTCCGATTAGTAACACTTATGAAACTATGATTTATATATCTTATTCAGCTGTGCTTGCAAGTGTTTTATTTTTTAGAAAATCAACTATAGCACTTAGTGCATCTTTTCTAATGGCTGGTATATTTATATTTGGTGCTTATTTGGGTGAGATTGACCCCCAAATAACTAACCTTGTACCTGTTTTAAAATCTTATTGGCTCTCTATCCATGTATCTATAATTACAGCAAGTTATGGTTTTTTTGGTGTTGGTGCAATTCTTGGAATAATATCGTTGATACTTTTTACACTTAGAAGTGAAAAACGAAACTATATGGATGCACATATAAAAAATATATCTTATATAAATGAGATAGCACTTATCTTAGGGCTTATACTTTTAGTTATAGGTAACTTTTTAGGTGCTATATGGGCAAATGAATCTTGGGGAAGATACTGGGGTTGGGATCCAAAAGAGACATGGGCATATATCTCTATTTTGGTCTATACAATTGTGTTACACTTAAGACTTATTAAACTTATTTATAGTCCATATCTTTTTAATGCACTATCAGTTATATCGTTTGCATCAATTTTGATGACATACTTCGGTGTAAATTTTTACTTAGCAGGTATGCACTCTTATGCCACAGGTGACCCAGTACCAATACCGACTTGGGTTTATATAACAAGTGGGATAGTTTTATTTTTAATAGCTATCTCTTATAAAAACAGAAATTTAAAGGAAAAATAGATGAAAGTAATCAACACACTAATAGCAACAGCACTTTTAACAGTAAGTATAAATGCACAGCAGGTAGAAGCTCCAAAGGTTCATATAAAAGCAGGCTCTGAAACTACAAGTGAAGTTAAGCCTCGTTATCAAGGTGAAATTTTAGAAACACTTAATGCAGGTGGATATACTTATATCCATATAAATGAAAAAACTCCAGGTTATGACCCTAAAAAACTAAAATCTTTTTGGATAGCAGTTAGTAGAACTGAAGCAAAAGTTGGAGATTATGTAAGATTTCAAAAAGAGTTAGTTACAGAAAATTTTAAGAGTAAAACTTTAAATAAAAATTTTGATGAATTGATGTTTGCATCAAATTTAGAGTATAGAGTTTCTAAAAAATAAAATAATTTAGGTACTAAAAATGCTTATAGTCATTTAGAGATGCCCTTAAAGGATTATAAATGGCTATATATATTAGTGATGGAAAAAAACTACTTGATGTTGAATATGATGTAGTTTTAGATATAAATGATAGCATAGATGGTATGAGAGTTATTCATAAAGATGTAAAATCTCAAAATGAAGTTGCTTTATTTTTATTGGAATTAGGTGGTTTTATATCTTGTTATGTTCTTGATGAAGAGTTTCTTGTTGGAAGAGTAAGTGGATTTAAAAATTTACCTGAAGCTATTGAAGCTTGGAATGATGGGGAAATATAGGCAAAATGCCTATATTTTGTAACTACTGATTAAAGTGGAGTTACATTCTCAGCTTGAGGACCTTTTTGACCTTCACCTACTTCAAAAGTAACCTTTTGATTTTCAGCTAAAGAAACACGACCTCCGCCGTTGTTGTTTACTTGACGGAAATGTACGAATACATCTTTTCCACCATTGTCTTGTTGGATAAAACCATAACCTTTTTCATCATTGAACCATTTAACTGTACCATCTAGTAATTCTGCCATTGCAAATACCTTTTTGTGTTTATTTTAGAAAATTTTGGAGAGTCTTTAGGTATTGATGGATAAAAATCTACTACACACTAAAGATGAACTTGAATCCTCATCTTTTCATAGTAAGAATTATAGCCTAATAATTTCAAAATACAAATATTTATTAAGAAATATTGAAAATTGTCGATTTATTCATTACAAAATATAAACAAAAAGGATTAGAGATGCAAATTTCATCAAATATGCCAAATGTGAATAGTTCGATTAGTTCAAATGAGGTAAAAACGAATCATACTGAGAAAATCTCAAAAAATGATGCTCAGGAGTTGAAAGACCAAATCACTCAAAGAGCAAATGATATGATGTTAAAGTCGGTATCTACTCAGAGTGATGTTAGTTCTATGGGTTCTGAATCTGACTATGAGAGTTTTCAAGGGTTTTTAAAAGATATTGGTTACGAGGGTAAGCCTATTGCTGAGTTATCACAAGATGAAGCAGCTGAACTGGTGAGTAAAGATGGTTTTTTTGGAGTAGATAAAACATCAACAAGGATTGCTGAATTTGTAATACAAGGTGCTGGTGGCGATGAAAAACTACTTCGTGCAGGTAGAGAGGGAATGCTCCAAGGATTTAAAGAAGCTGAAAAGATGTTGGGTGATGGTTTGGCTGATATTTCTAAAGAGACTATGACAAAAGCTGTTGAGATGGTTGATAAAGCTATGCATGACTTAGGTTTTTCTGTTATTGATAAAGAAGCTTAGGGTATGAGATATGAATTAAAAGATGATTACATAGAACTTTTTAAACTTATAAAAGTTTTAGATTTAGTTGATAGTGGTGCAGAAGCTAAGATGATAGTAGCTGAAGGTCATGTTAAAAGAAATACAGAGATAGAAACTCGTAAAAGAGCTAAAATAGTTTCAGGTGATGTTATCGAATTAGCTGAGGTTACTATAGAGGTAGTATAAAGGTTAGCCTTTATACTGTAATTGTAAAGTTGTCTTTTTTGGCAAAGGTAATGAGAAAAATTAAAAAAAAAGGTTGGTAATGAACAACATATTAGGGATTGATTTAGGCACAACAAACTCTGTAGCTACTGTATATACAGATAACGGACTCAAACATATATCTTTTGATAATGACTATCTCCTCCCGTCGGTTGTAAATATAAGTGATAATGGTGTAGTAGTTGGTATAAAAGCTAAAAATATGGCGATGATTGCTAGTGAAAACACTGCTATTTCTGTTAAAAGAATTATGGGTAGTGATGAAGTGATAACTCTAAATAATAAAAAATTCACACCTCAGGAGATATCATCTTTTATTCTTAAAAAAATAGTTGAAACTGCTTCATCTGAAATGGGTGAAGAGTTTACTAAATGTGTTGTGACAGTTCCTGCTTATTTTAATGAAAAACAAAGAGAGGCTACAAGTGAAGCTATTCTTCTAGCTGGGTTAGAACCTATAAGAATTATAAATGAGCCAACAGCTGCTGCTATTAGTTATGGTGCTGATAAAAATGATGATATGGTTTATGCTGTTTATGATTTAGGTGGCGGTACATTTGATATCTCTATTATTGAAAATTCTCATGGTTTAATTGAAGTTGTTTCAACTACTGGAGACAATAATCTTGGTGGAGATGATTTTGATAAAAAATTAGCAGATTTTATTATTGAAAAAAGTGATTTAGACCTTAAGATGACAAACAGTCTGACCATAAAACTTTTACAATTGGCACAAGATGTAAAAGTAAAACTATCAAAAGAAGATGAAGTTAAAATAGATGAGAAATTTTTTGCAAAAGTTAACGGAGTTGCTAAACACCTTGAAGTAACTGTTACAAAACGAGAGTTTGAAGAGCTTATAGAAGAAGATATAAACACAACTATAGCATTGCTTGAAGATGCAATAGAAGAATCAGGATACGATATTGATGAGATAGAATCTATCATACTTACTGGTGGTTCAAGTAAAATCCCTTTTGTTGCTCAAAAAATCTTAGAACAAACTCAAAAACTTCCTATACTCATAGAAGACCCAGATAAATCAGTCTCTATCGGTGCTATTCTTCAAGCTGCTATGATAGAGGGTGTAGATACAGAATCTATTTTAATAGATATAACTCCATATAGTCTAGGTACGATGGTAGTCGAAAATGATGGTAGTTTTAAGTTATCTAAGATTATTTTTAAAAATTCACCTGTTCCAAGCAGTAAAACATCACGCTACTATGCAGGAGTTCCTTTTCAAACTGGCTATGAACTTACAGTTTTTCAAGGTGAAGATGAAGATGATTTAAGTAATGATATTGAGATTGGAAGTATGATGTTTGAGCTTGAAAATCCTGTTGAAGATGGAGAGATAGATATAACTTTTACTCTTGATCAAAACGGAATGTTAAGTGTAACTGGTTGTGAAGTAACCACTGGGGAAAAAGTACATGGTATGTTTAAAACAACTATTACAAAATCAACAAATCATAAAAAAATATCTCAAATGAGCATCTTAAATGAACACGAAAGCTCTATCATTATAAAAATTGATGATTTATTATCAAATAAAGATATTTTAGAGGAAGATAAATCTGATTTAAAAGAGCTAAAAAATAAATATTTAAATGCAAATGATGATAAAAAAGCAGATATAGAAGAAGAGATAATAGACACTATATTTTTCTTAGAACAGTAGATGTTAGTTAATTATAGATGCCCAGTATGCAGGGCAAACAACAAACTAACAGAAAAAAATACCATTTGTAGAAGATGTGAAGTTAATCTTTCATCTATCTACATTTTAAACAAAAAATATAAATACGATATTTTAAACAAGGTGTATCAATATGTCAAAGAAAAAGAAAAAAGTATTTCCTAAATCTAAGATATTAGAACTATTTAAAAATCAAAATTATCAAAAAGTTGTCTCAAAAATAAAGCAGTTTAGAATTGAAGATATGGATGATTTAGAGGTTGATAAAATACATATAGATTCTCTTAAAATGCTCTCTAGTGAAAGATTTAAAGCTGGTGATACTCAGAGAGCTATAAGAGATATAGAATTTGCATTGAATATAAAATTAGATAATGATTTGGAATTTTTAAGATTGAAATATCTTTGTTACTTAGATAATTTTTCAGATGCTAAAATCTATGTTGATGAGCTTTTAGAAAAGTATAAAACTGATAAAAAGATTATATTTTACTCACTTTTGATAGACTTGCATCTTAACAATAAGATTGACAAAACAAAACTTAAAAAAGTAACAAAAGCAAAACAAGAGTATCTACTTGCAATATTTGCACTTTTTAATAATGATACATCACTAGCACTCAAGCATCTAAATAACTCAAAACCAAGAGCTAAAGCAGAGAAAAATAATATCGAAGCTATAAAAGCAATAGTTCTTCAAAAAACAGATATACAAATAAAAGATATAAAACCTCTTTACAAGTTTTTACTTTCAGGAGATGATACAAATCTTCAAAACAGTAAAAATTCAAGAGAATCTAAAGATGAGATAGTTGCAAGTTTTAAACTCTCTAACAATACGAAGAGTCTAAAAAAACTAATAGAACTAGATAGCTATATAGACAATGCTATTGTTAAAAAAGAGAGTAATCCAAAATTAGCACTCAATAATATAACTATGATGTTAGAAAAAAATAAAGAACCAGACTATGAAGAGATTTATAAAATATTTATCTCTTATGAAAAAGAGTTTGTTAATCTTATAGAGTCGATATATACTTTAATCAAGATTTTTAAAAATTTTGATTCTAGTTCAGTGGCAGTAAAAATAACATCTTTTGTTGAGAAATATTTAGAGATTCATAGTAAAAAACTTGCACCTTTTACACTAATATATATACTATATCAATTGCTTTATCATAATTTTACAAATACAAAAGCAGTCAAAATGATAGAGTTACTGTTTGATAAATATGGCAATAAAGATATATTTTATACTACTTTAACATTTGCTGTAAATTATGATGCTGTTAAAATGTATGATAATCATAAAGCAAATATTGAAATCTTTTTTAAAAAATATAGTCATGTAAACAGCATCGTTGTTAGAAATATAATTGAATTTATCGACTCTTTTGAGTATGCTGTTATTTATTTAGATTCAAGAAATCTCAAAAATGCGGCTAATAAGCTTGAAAGTTCTCTATATGTCATAAAAAATCTTAGTGATGTAGATGAGAAGTATAAGAGTCTGTTTTTAGAGCTACTAAACTCTTTTTCTAAAGCAATATTTTTATTTGAAGAAGATGAACTAGAAAGAGGATATGATGATATAAAAATAGTTTTAAAAAAATATATTGATTTGTTTAACTATGAAGAATCTCAATTTTGTGAAGAGGCTGATGAGTTTTTAGATAGCAGTGTCTGTATTGAAAATAGTTACACTCCAAATATTGTCCAAGAGAAATATATCAAATTTAAACTGGCACTTAAAACTGGTTTTGATCCATTTGTTGAGCTAGAAAATTATCCACTCTTTTATGAATATTTTTATGCTAAAGAGGATAAAACTGCTGTTTTTGATCTTATTATGGAGTATGCTAGATTTGAAGATTTGAATGATGAAGTTATTGCAAAAATATTTAAGTTAACAAATTTTAATCTTAAAAAAGAGTTTCTAAGAACTACAATTCAAACAGTAATAACTAAATATGCAAAAGTGCATCTTGATATTTCACAAAAGATTTTTCAATATATTTTAAAAACTACAGATGCACAAAGCGTTTGGTATCTAAACTGGTTATATAGCTACATAGATATGGTTGATGTTCATAATCTTGATAAAGATGCATTTTTTGTTAAGTGTCTAAATAAATTTTTAGATATTCAAAATAGGAAAAAATTCAAATCAATCCAAAAAAGATATGATTTAGTGCTAAGTAGATTTGATGTTGGAGATGCAAAAAATAAAACATCAAATAATCAACAACAAACTTTTAAATTTTAAGGAGTAAAAATATGCTAAAACAAAGTCCTTATGAGATTTTAGAACTAGATGGTGATTTTACATATAGAGATATTAAAAAAGCCTATAGAAAAGCAATAAGAGAAAATCCACCAGAGCAATATCCAAAGATGTTTTCTAAGATTTCTAGTGCTTACGAAAGTTTAACAAATGAGAATTATTTTTTTAAAGATATGAATGAAAATCATTTCACTTTATCTTGTGATATTGAACTAGAAACAGATAAAAAAATCAATAATGCAAAATATTTAAAAAAAATATTTGAGGTACCATTTTATGACTAGAGAAGAGCTAAAAAAAGATATATGCAATATCATAGATAACTTAGATGATGATGAGATACAGATGTTATCTACAGATGGATTCGCTTTACTTAAAGAGGAACAAAGTGTGGCAGAGGAGCTTATCAAGATAAATGGTGAGTTTAAAAAACTTACAAAGGTTGTTCAAAAGTTAGAAAAAACAAACGATTCTGAACTCCAAAATATTAAGCCGTATATTGATATGTATAAGTTTATTGTAAACTCCATAGATTTAATAAACGAGATGCCAAGTGCTAACTATATAAATATTTTAAAATTTAATACCCAGTTTGGTTCATTTAAAACAGCTTATATAACAATACAAAATAGATATAAAGATATACTACAAGAGATAGATTTAGTACCAGTCGCATCTGTAGGAGATGAGTATGACCCACAAACGCAAAAAGTGGTAGCTGTATCTTCAAAATATTCTGCCCATGAAAATGAGATTATAGAAGTTATAGAACAAGGATTCATTCACAAAGGAGAACTAGTCAAGTATGCTCAAGTGAGTGTGTCGGATAAGGGTTAAATTAAGAATGATGAGACTAATCCAATAAGTCCACCAAAAACACCACCCCATACAACAAGCCAATTGAGGTGTTCTTTGATTAGTTTTTGAACTATCTCTTTTACGATTTGTGGAGTTAGTTCATTTAATCTTGTATCAATGACATTTTCTATAGAGTTTATCATGCCACTGTTAAGGCTTGAATTTTGCATATGTGTTTGTAGTGTATCGTTAAATGAATCAGAATTTACTATTTTTATAACTGCTGACTTCATCTTTAGTGAGAATGGTTCACGAAGTCCATCAAGTGCAGCCTCCCCTCCAAACATTCCAAGCATTCCACCAAATTGTGACTCCATAACTGTTTTACTTAGGGCATCAAATGCTGGTGAAAAATCTGTGTCTTCTATAATAGGTTCTAAATTTATCTTTTTTTCTTCATTTTTAAAGAAGTTATCAAGTTGCTCCGTTGTAAAAAATTCATTCATCATAAGATTTTTAATAGCTTCTTTAAAAGCTTCAAATCTTGCAGGGATAACTCCTGAACCATAAATAAAAGGTATTTTTTCAAAAAGCATATGTACAGCTAAAAGATTTGTTAATGCACCCGAAAGAGCAAAAAGTCCTGTAAAAAGAAAAAGTGATGAGTAAGTATCTGTTATAAATGAGATACCTATAAGTAGTGTTGCAATAGCATTTGTGATAAAACTTTTATTTAATGTCAAAATAAATCCTTAATTTAAAAACAGAATTATACAAAAATGATATTATTTTACAAATTAAAATAAAAGTAGATAATTATGAAAACACAAAGTTATAACTTATTTAAGAGTGCTTCAACAGAAAATATCTTAAAAGTTTTAGATGCAGAGTTACAAGAAAGAAATGAATCACCAATTTGGAAATTAAAAGTTGTACCATTTAGTGAAGCTATTTTAAGTGTGCTTATCCCTTTAAGAGATAGTAATTCTCTTTTTGATCCAGAAGGTAAAAAGGCAGATGAACTTACTCCTGAATTATTTTTAAGATGGAGTGATTTTGTTAGTTTAAAAATGCTTTATTTTAAAATGCAAAATTCAGATTTAGATATTAGTATTTTAGCTGAGTATTTGTCTAGTAATAATGTAAACTTGAAAGATGAAGCTTTAGATTTTCCAATTTCAACTTATAATTTACATCAAGGTGTAAGTAATGTTATAAAATCTCTTTTATGAATTTAGTCTTCCCTTAGTAATTTTTTTGTATAATCCCAACAATAAAATTGCACTAGTGCAATGGGCTTCCTGCCGAAGGAATCCTAGTGAAATAAAATCAAGGAATGTGTATGGATTGGGGTAAGGTAATATATGTGTTTTTCTCGTTAATGAGTTTAACATCAATTGCAGGGTTTTTATATGAGCATAGTGCTGTAGCACTTTTTGTTGCAGCTAGTTTAAATCTTGTTTCTACGATTTTAAAAATAGGTGTTAGAAACTTACTCTCCGCAGAACTTTTAGCATCATCTTTAGTAGCTGATTTACATCTTATTCCTGCATTTATTTATTTAGTTATTGTTGGAAATTTAGATTGGGCAATTGCATTAACAATTGGTGCATTGATTGCAAATATTTTCTCTATAGGACTTATTTATATAGAAAGTTCTAAAACAAATGATGAATATTAAGTAAAATTGAAGGTATATTAGAATGGAATACAACGCACAAAGTTTAGAAAAAAATTGGCAAGAGTATTGGGAAAAAAATAGAAGTTTTGAACCATCAGAAGATTTTTCATTAGAGAAAAAATACATACTTTCAATGTTCCCTTTTCCAAGTGGACGATTACATATGGGTCATGTTAGAAACTATACTTTAAGTGATGCTTTCGCACGATACTATCGTCAACAAAATTTCAATGTTTTACACCCTATAGGTTTTGATAGTTTTGGTATGCCAGCTGAAAATGCAGCTATCAAAAATGGCTCACATCCTAAGGGTTGGACTTATGATAACATAGACTATATGAAGGGTGAATTTAAAACTCTCGGGTTTTCATTTTCAAAAGAGCGTGAACTTGCAACTTCTGATGAACTTTATACTAAGTTTGAACAATCATTTATCATAGATATGTTTGAAAAAGGTCTTTTGTATCGTGAAAAAGGTCTTTTAAATTGGTGTCCAAGTTGTGAAACTGTTTTAGCAAATGAACAAGTTATAGATGGTTGTTGTTGGAGATGTGATTCTGATATAGCAAAAAAAGATATGAATCAGTACTATTTTAAGATTACAGATTATAGTGATGAACTTTTAGATGACTTGAAAAAGCTTGAGGGTGGTTGGCCTAAACAAGTTTTAACTATGCAAGAAAACTGGATAGGAAAATCAAATGGTTTAGAATTTGACTTATATTTTAGTGACAACTCATTATCCTTTTTGGATAATGAGTTTAAGTCATTTGATGTTTTTACAACTCGTCCAGATACTATTTATGGTGTAAGTTATACAGCATTAGCACCTGAACATGAGATAGTTACTTATATGATTGAAAACTCTCTTTTGGATGCAGATACGATTGCTAAAATAAAAGAGATGAAAAATACATCATCAATAGATAGACAAAAAGAAAAATCTGGTGTAGCTTTAAATATAGAAGTTATCCATCCACTTACAAAAAAACTTATCCCTGTATGGGTAGCTAACTTTGTTCTTATGGATTATGGTAGTGGTGCTGTTATGGCAGTTCCAGCTCATGATGAGAGAGATTTTGATTTTGCTAAAAAGTATGATTTACCTATAAATGCTGTTATAAAACCAAAAGATGGTGAATTAGAAGCTGATTGTGCATTTACAGAAAAAGGTATTTTATTTAACTCTGGTGAATTTGATGGAATGGATTCTAAAAAATCTCAATATAACATCATAAAATATTTTGAAGAAAACTCTTTAGGAAAAAAGACTACTAACTATAAACTAAAAGATTGGGGAGTTTCTCGTCAAAGATATTGGGGAGCTCCAATCCCTTTTATCCATTGTGATGATTGTGGAATTGTTATGGAGAAAAAAGAGAATCTTCCTATCGCTCTTCCTGATGATGTTGAGATAAACGGAGAGGGAAGTCCGCTAGAAAATCATCCAACTTGGAAAAAATGTCCATGTCCAAATTGTGGTAAAGAAGCCATTCGTGAAACAGATACTATGGATACATTTGTACAATCCTCTTGGTACTTTTTAAGATTTTGTGCATCTAAAGAAAACTGGCAAGATGAAGCTTTCTCAAAAGAGCAGATTAAGTATTGGATGGGTGTTGATCATTATATCGGTGGGATTGAACATGCGATACTTCACCTTTTATATGCAAGATTTTTTACAAAAGTATTTCGTGATTTAGGTTATTTAGAATTTGATGAGCCATTTGATAAACTTTTAACTCAAGGTATGGTGCTTAAAGATGGTGCTAAGATGTCTAAGTCAAAAGGAAATACTGTTGACCCTGATGAACTTATAGCAAAATATGGTGCAGATACAGCAAGACTTTTTATACTTTTTGCAGCACCACCAACACAAGAGTTAGAGTGGAATGATAGCGGGGTAGAGGGTTCTTATAAGTTTATAAAAAGATTTTTTGACAGAAGTTCAAATGTAACTAAAACAGACACTAAACCAAAAATAGAGCATTCATCTTTATCTAAAGAGGAAAAATATGCTCGTAAAAAAGTATATGAAGCATTAGTTCGTGCAAATGATGTTTATAATGAAAGATATACATTTAATACTATGATTGCTGGTGTTATGGAAGCAATGAATGCTTTAAATGTTCAGAAAAATGAAGCCGTATGGACTGAGGGCTATTGGATATTAGCATCTATCATGGAACCTGTTATCCCTCATGTTTGTTGGGCTATATCAGATGAAAATTTTTCACTTAAAAACTTAACTAAACAAAAAGTTTTAGAAGAAGTATTTGTTGAAGATAGTATAACACTAGGTGTTTCTCTAAATGGAAAAAGAAGAACAGAGATAGAGGTAGCAATAGATGCTACAAAAGATGAGATAATTGAATTAGCTAAAGTTGCTGCTGCAAAATGGTTGGATGGAAAAACTATAGTAAAAGAGATTGTAGTTCCTAAAAAACTTGTAAATATTGTAGTTAAAGGTTAACGATTGAGAATACTATTACTGATTTTTATCACTTTATTATTTACTTCTTGTGGGTATCAGCCTAGTTCTAAATTTGCTCGTAATGTAGTTGGTGATAAAGTTAGTACAAGTGTTATTATCTCTGATAGAGATCCAGAAAATAGTGTTATTATTAAAGATTCTATTGATTCTGCGATTATAGAGGTTTTTAATGCATCTTTGGTAGATAGAAAATCTGCTAAAACGCATCTAGAGCTTAAAATATCTAACCCTTCATATCTACCTATTCAATATGATAAAGATGGTTATATAGTAGCTTATCAAACAACAACTGTTTTGAATATAAAAAAATATTTTAATGGGATTTCGAAGGTTTATACAACAAAAGGGCGGTATAATTTTACAATTGCTCCAAATGCTGTTATAACTGATCAAGAAAGATTTCAAGCTATAAAATTTAGTGCTATCAAAGCGATAGAATCATTCGTAGCAAAGGTTTCTGCTGAGGGTTCTAAATAAAAATTCAAGGGATAAAAATGACAATTCAAAGTATTATAAAAAAAGCAATAAAACGCTTAGAACTTGAGGGAAAACTTTTAACACCTGATTTCTATGCTGAGGCTTTTTGTAAAGAAGCACAAAAAGCTGGAATACAATCTGATGATTGTTCTAAAGTAGAAGCATTTAAAAATACTCTTAATAAAGATTTTCAAAAAGAGTTAAAAAATTATAATCTAACAACAATGTCAGAACTTAGTCGTTTTTTAATTTCAAAATTAAACAGAACAAATCCATCTCATTGTGCTGATATGTTAGATTCTCAAAGTATCCTAATCAAAAGAATTTTATATGCTGTGGAAATGCTTCATAATAAACAAGCTACAGCACTTGCTACTCAAAGTATAAAACTTTTATCAGAAGAACCAACAGCTTTAGAGCTTGATCAATTTAAACAATTATGGATGAATTTTACTGAAAGTTATGATGATACATTTTTAGAAAAACTTAAATTATTTGGTGATATTGATAGAACTGATTTAAAAACTACAATAGAAAAATTAAAAATTTCTAAAGCATCATTGGAAAATAGTATTGAATTTACTAATCCAAAAGAGATAGCTTCACTTTTAGTATCTTCATTAGTTCCATCCATATCTTCAACTGTTAATGAAAAGATATTATTACTTAGTAAAAAAATAAAACAAGATCCAAATATACTTAATAATGAAAATATAGATAAAGAGATAAAAAAAGCAATATCACTCAGAATAGCATTAGATAAAGAGAGTGTTAAGGAGATGATTTCATCTTTAGATGGAGTGTTAGATAAACTCTCAAATCGTTTAATAGAGATGATAGAATCTTCAGATTCATCAAATATAGAGATTAAAAGCATTAAAAAAGAGTTAGAAAGTTATAGCACTCATACTGAAACAAATTTCAAAAAAGCTCATCAAAAACTTTTCACTATAGCCATAGCATTAGAAAAAAATACACAATCTTTAAGTAAAGATCTTCGTGTTCATAGTGATGAAGTGACGGTGTTAAGTAAAAAAATTCAAGATTTAGAAGTAGAGTTAGTACAAGCCAAAGAGTCTTCAAAAGAGGATTTTTTAACTAAGCTTTATAACAAACGAGCATTAGATGAACATATGCAGATAAAAGAGGGTGAATTTGAGAGATATGGGCATAACTACTCAATAGTGATGTTTGATCTTGATCATTTTAAAAATGTAAATGATAACTTTGGTCATGCTGCTGGAGATGCAGTTTTAGCTGCATTTGCAAAAATCTTAAAAAAAGAAACAAGGAATGTTGATATAGTGGGTCGTTTTGGAGGGGAAGAATTTATGGCAATTCTTGAAGAAACTGATTCGAAGGGTGGATTTGTTTTTGCTGAGAAAGTAAGAAAAAATGTTCAAAAAGCTCGTTTTATGTATAAAGGTGAACGAATAGCTGTAACAGTTAGTTGTGGTGTTTGTGAGCGTAAATCTAATTCATCTCTTAAAAATACTGTAAATTCATCAGATGAAAATTTATATAAAGCAAAAGAGAGTGGAAGAAATAAGGTAGTTTATACGAAATAATGCTTGAAGATTATCTAAATAAAAAACCTCTTTATTATACTGAGATAGATTATACGCGTATGCCTCGTATATATGAAAAGATAAAAGAGGAAATTCCAAAACCAAAGATAATACATTTAGTAGGTACTAATGGTAAAGGAACTACGGGAAGATTTTTAGCATCAGCACTATACTCACTAGGGTTTAGTACAGGTCACTATACATCTCCACATATTTTAGAATTTAATGAACGAATATGGCTAAATGGTGAAAATTCATCACAAGAAGTATTGGAAAAAGCTCATGAAAAATTACAAAAAATTTTAACTAAATCAGATGCAAACTCTTTAAGTTATTTTGAATATACTACTCTTCTTTCACAAATAGTTTTTAATGAATGTGAATTTGTAGTTCTTGAAGCAGGGCTTGGCGGAGAGTATGATGCTACAGCGGTATTTGATAAAATATTAACACTTGTTACCCCTATAGATTTTGATCATGAAGCTTTTTTAGGTGATACAATAAAAGAAATAGCTACTACAAAGCTTAATGCAGTACAAAAAAATGCAATTATTGCAAAGCAAAAATACTCAGAAGTTATGAAAGTTGCTAATGAACTTGCAGATATAAAACGAATTAATTTAAAAACTATAGATGATATTTTAGATGCACAAGATAAGCAAATAGTAGATAATATTTCAAAAAAATTAGATTTAGTAGATTATTTAAAAGATAACTTGTCATTAAGTGTTAGTGCTTTAAAGTTTTTAAATATAGAAATAAAAGAATCTAGTTTTGATAATGCTACTCTTTTTGGAAGATTAACTAAATATAGCTCAAACATAATTTTGGATGTAGGACATAATACTTTAGCAGCTTCATCAATTTTTCAAGCATTGAAATCAAAAAAATTCGTTTTAGTTTATAATAGCTACAAAGATAAAAATTATAAAGAGATATTGAATATTTTAAAGCCATTGATAGATAGAGTTGAGATAATTAATGTTGATGATAGTCGTATAGAACTAAAAGAAAAACTTCAAAATTTCATTTGTAAACTTAATTTAGAATGTAAAGATTTTAAAAAATGTAATGTGGATGAAAATTATTTAGTATTTGGTTCATTTAGTGTGGTAGAATCTTTTTTAAAAATGCAGGAGGAATAATATATGGATGATCATTTTACAATAACGATTCATGATGACAATGGAATTAAACAATTAAACTTTCATCAATTTGTTAAAAATGTATTACTATATACGCTGATTTTTTTTGGTTTAGTAGCACTTTTAGCTGTTGGAACAATACTTTATCTTGATAAAGAGGTTGCTGATATAGAAGCTAAAAGAGTAAGTGTAAAAGAAGCGTTCAATCATTTAAAAGAAAAAAACTTAAACTTAAACAAAGAGATAGAAAATACTCAAACAGCATTAGTAACTAAAAAAAATGAACTGAAATCTGTTTCAAATTCTCTTTCTGAGATAGAAATTTTGATAGGTCTTAGGCAACTAGAAGAGAGTACACTTCAAGAGAGAGTAGATAGTGCAAAATTAACTACTGAACATAGAGCAACTCTTTTACAATTTATACCAAATGGAACACCTATAAAATATAAAGGAATAACTAGTAAATTTGGTTATAGGATACATCCTACTTTAAAGCGTAGAGAATTTCATCGTGGTATAGATATGAGAGCAAAAATGAACACACCTGTATATGCTACAGCAGACGGTATAGTTGAGTGGGCGGGAATGCATAAAAGGAGTGGCTTTGGTAAATTAGTTATATTAAATCATAATTATGGTTTTAGAGCATATTTTGGTCATTTAAACAAAGTTGTGGTAAAATCCAAACAATTTGTAAGAAAAGGTACACTTATAGCATATACAGGAAATTCTGGTATGAGTAGTGGACCGCATCTACATTATGAAATAAGATTTATTAGAAAATCAGTAAATCCATATTATTTTGTAAAGTGGAATGTGAAAAATTATAGTGAGATATTTAAAAGGGAGAAAAATATACCATGGCAATCTTTAGTGGAAGCGACAGCTCAAATAAAAGTTCTAAATCCGACACAGACACTACCATTATCACAACGGGAAGTTCTATCAAAGGGGAGATGACCCTATCATGTAATCTATATGTAGATGGTGAATTTGAGGGGATTATTAACTCTCAAAAAGAGGTTAATATTGGGAAAAATGGTCATATAAGAGGTGATGTTTTTAGTAAAAGAGTTGTTGTTCAAGGTTTTATAGATGGCAATGTAAATTCAACTCGTGTAGAGATAAAAGCTGGTGGACGAATAAGTGGTTCGCTAGAATCATCTGAACTTATTATTGAAGCAAAAGGTATATTTGAGGGGAATTCAATAATCAAGGATTCAACACCAAAACCAGCTACAGAAAAAAAACAGATAAATAAGTCATAGTTTAAACATATATGTCTCAAAGTATATTATTTGAATATTTAAAAACCGAAAAGAAGCAAGATTTAGAAATCCTTATTTGTGAGGATTCTAAAGAGGCAAATGAACTTAAAAGTGTGGCTACTTTTTTTAAAAAAGATGTACTAATCTTTCCAGACTTTCGTGCTGGATTTGGTGATGATTTACGCTCATATAAAGAGGAACTACATCAACTTTTCTCAGTTCTAAAAACTTACTATGCATCAAAGAAAAAACCTCTAATAATTTCCCCTTTAAAAACATTACTTTTTCATCTACCAACGAAAGAACTTTTAGATTCAACTACTGTAGAGTTTGGTGAAACTTTAAAATTAAATGAGTTTAAAGAGCAGATGCTGTTTTGGGGTTATAACTTTGTAGATATGGTTCAAGTGGAGGGTGAAATCTCTTTTCGAGGAGATATTATAGATATATATCCACCATCATCTATAAACCCAATAAGAATTTCACTTTTTGATAATGAGATTGAACAGATTAAATATTTTAAACTTGAGAGTCAAAGAACTTTAAAAGAGGAGTTAGATAGTTTTGAACTCTCACCCGCTTTTTACTCTTTTAGTGAAGATGAGTTTAATAGCATCAATGAAAAGATACAAAAGAGTGAATTTGACTGTTTAGAAAAAGATGTTGCATCCCTTGGTCTTTGGTATTTAGGTGAAAATAGTTCTAATTTTTTAGAGGGTAAAAAAGTTAAATTAGTTAGGGATTTAGATTCTGTTTTAATAGATGCTTACGCTTTAAATAATCCTACACTTGAACGAGATGAGTTTAATCTTGATATATTATCTGATACGGATAATTACAAAGAGTTAGTAGTAGCTGATTTTCATACACTTCTAAAAGTTCATAAAAATAAAAAAATAACTATCATAGCATCTAATGAAGCTGTTATGAAACAAATAGGTCTTTTTGATACTACCAACATAACAAAAGTATATGCTCCATATATTTTAAATATTATCTCAAAAGATGAACTTGTAGTATCTTTAAATAAACCAGATAAAAAAAGAAGAAGACGAAAAAGTTCTATACTTTTAGATGACTTAAAAACTGGTGATTATGTAGTTCATGAAGATTATGGTGTTGGGATATTTGAGAAAATTGAGCAAACTGAAATTCTTGGTGGTATCAAAGACTTTTTAGTTATAAAATATGTTGGTGATGACAAGATTTTACTACCTGTTGAAAATCTTGATTTTATAGATAGATATATGGCTAGTGGTGGTTCCACTCCTGTTCTTGACAGACTTGGAAAGGGTAGTTTTGGTAAACTAAAAGCAAAAGTAAAAAAACGACTTTTTGAGATAGCTGGAGCTATTGTAAATACAGCTGCGGCAAGACAACTTATAAAATCACCTAAGATAAATGTAGTAAAAAAAGAGTTAAAAGAGTTTCAAAAATTGGCAGGATTTGATTATACAGAGGATCAAGCACAATCAATTGATGAGATTATATCTCAAATGAGTTCTGGTCATATTATGGATAGACTTTTAAGTGGTGATGTTGGTTTTGGTAAAACAGAAGTTGCTTTAAACACTATCTTTGCATCGTATAAATCTGGTTTTCAGTCTGCTTTTATAGTTCCAACTACACTTTTATCTGCTCAACATTTTAGAAGTCTTGATGAAAGATTTAAAGAGCTAGGCATCAGATACTCAAGACTAGATAGATTTGTAAGTGCTAAAGATAAGAAAAACATTACAGCTTCATTAGCATCTGGTGAATTAGATGTAGTTGTGGGGACACATTCACTTTTTGGTTTGGAGTTTAAAAAACTAGGTGTTGTTATCATAGATGAGGAACACAAGTTTGGGGTTAAGCAAAAAGAGAAGATAAAAGAGCTTTATTCAAGCGTACATCTATTATCTATGAGTGCTACCCCTATACCTCGTTCACTAAATCAAGCACTTAGTTCTATAAAAACAATGTCTCAGCTTTTAACTCCACCAAGTGAGCGACAAGGTGTTAGAACATTTGTAAAAGAGTATGGTGAGAAGCTTGTAAAAGAAGTTATCATGCGTGAAATTCGTCGTGGTGGGCAGGTTTTTTATGTGCATAACTCTATAGACCATATGCCTATAAAATTAGGTGAATTAAAAGCTATACTACCTGAACTTCGCATCGTAATGCTTCACTCCAAAATATCAGCAGTTCAAACAGAAAAAGAGCTTTTAAAGTTTGAAGCTGGTGAATATGACCTAATGATAGCGACAAGCATTATAGAGAGTGGTATCCACATGCCTAAAGTAAATACTATTTTAGTAGATGGTGCAGATAGATTTGGAATAGCCGACTTGCATCAACTTCGTGGAAGGGTAGGGCGTGGTTCTTATGAGGGGTTTGCATACTTTATAGTTGAAAATAAAAACAACTTAACAGATGAAGCAAAAAAACGACTTTTAGCATTGGAATCTAACTCATTTTTAGGGGCTGGTTCAGTTTTAGCTCATCATGATTTAGAGATTCGTGGTGGTGGAAACTTAGTAGGAGATGCTCAAAGTGGGCATATTAAAAATATAGGTTATTCGCTATATCTTAGAATGCTTGAAGATGCTATAAAAGAGTTAAGTAATACAGCAGAAGATGTAAGGCAAAAAGTAGATATTAAACTTACTATATCAGCTTTTGTATCTGATGAGGTTGTAAAAGAGGATAGACTTCGTTTAGATATATATAGACGGCTTTCTCAGTGTGAAGAAGTAGTAGAGATATATGAAGTGGAAGAGGAACTTATAGATAGGTTTGGTGAGTTAGATAACCCTACAAAACAGTTTATAGAATTGATGGTTATAAAACTACTTTCACTTGATAAAAAGATAAAATCAGTATCAAATTATGGACAAAATATAACTGTTACATATTTTAATGATTCTAAAGAGAGTATAAAATCAGATAGTAAAGATGATGACGATATTATCAAAGCTACACTCTATTATTTACGAAATAATAAACCAAAGGTTTTATAAAATGAAAATAGCTTTTATAGGTGACATAGTTGGTCGCCCTGGTCGAGAGATGCTAGGCAAGTATCTTAAAAATATAAAAAAAGAGTACGAGATAGATTTTGTTATAGCTAACTATGAAAATGCATCTCATGGTTTTGGGTTAACACCAAAAAATGCAAATGAGTTGTTTGGTTATGGTGTTGATTGTATGACAGGTGGAAATCATTCTTGGGATAAAAAAGAGATAAGTACAATCTTTGAAACGCATGAGATTTTAAGACCACATAATTATCCTGATGGAGTAGAGGGTACTGGTTGTAAAATTTATGATATAGCTGGTGAGAAACTAGCAGTTATAAATCTTATGGGTCATTTCTCTATGCCTTATGTAGATAATGCTTTTAGAGAAGCTAATAAATTAGTAAATAATTTAAAAGAAGATGGTGTAAAAAGTATTTTTATTGATTTTCATGCTGAAGCTACTAGTGAAAAAAGAGCTATGATGATGATGCTACAAGGGCAAGTTAGTGCCATAATAGGTACGCATACTCATGTAAGCACAGATGATTTACAAATATCTGATGGCACTCTTTACCTTACAGATATAGGTCTTACAGGGTGCAGAGACAATGTAATAGGTATGGATGCTAAAAATCCAATAAAGCAGTTTCTAACAGGTATGAAAGGTCATTTTGATGTACCTAAAAAATGTAAAAGAATTTTACAGATGGTTGTTATGGATATAAATGATGGAAAATGCTCAAACGGCTTTAAACTAAAGTATTTTGATAATGATACCGTGATTAAAACTGATGCATGGTATGGTGATTATTTGTAATTTCATAAGTGTTAAATCGGCAGATTTTATTTAAGCTGTAACTTTATAGTAGTTATCATTAGCTATATATGTATTTACCATATTTTGTTGAAGTTTTATAGGTAGTTGTTCATCATTTTTTTGTACTTGATTTAGAGTGATATGTGGAACTCTTAAAAGAGAGAATTTTTGGGAATTAGTTTCATAAGATGATTTTGCATTTGTAATTGTATTTATTTTTTTATATTTATCAATCTCTTTTTTTTGTAGATTTTGTTCTTGCGGAAAATTTAGTTTTTCTTCTATTTTTTGTTTATTTGCAAATGATTTGTAGTTTGATATATAGTTTATGGGTGATTTTATATCAAGTTTCGATGTTAAAACTGTTTTATTTTGATGAAGTTTCGAGCTAAAATCAGTCTGACTCTCTGATTTTTCAATATCTCTTTTTTTTGTTTTATCAGTTGTAAGGCTATTTATATAAGTACTGTAGGACGAAACAAACATAATACACCTCCTATATCTTTAACTATTATAAATCATAAATTCTTTAGGTAAGCTTTAAATTATTTTGTGATAATATCATTTAAAAGGAATTTTCAATGTGTATGATAGTAAAAAATAAATATATAGATCCATTTACAGATTTTGGTTTTAAATGGATTTTTGGTACAGAAGAAAATAAGCAACTACTTATAAGCTTTTTAAATGACTTGCTAGAATTAGAAGATAAAATTGTTAATGTTACATATAGAAATTTAGAAAAATTAGGTTTAAATATCACAGATAGAAAGGCTGTTTTTGATATATTTTGTACAGATGAGAAAGATAATGATTTTATAGTTGAGCTTCAAAGAGGGCAACAACAGTATTTTAAAGATAGAAGTATTTTTTATACATCATTCCCTATACAAGATATGTCGAAAAAAGGTGATTGGAATTATAATTTAAAAAAAATATATTTTATAGGGATACTTGAATTTACTTTTGATGATATGAGAAAATCGGAAAGTAAAAAAACTGTAAGTATAAAAAAAGAAGATAGAACATATATGACAAAAGTTCAATTGTGTGATACAGATACTAAAGAGTTATTTTATGATAAATTAACTTATATTTATATCGAGATGCCAAAGTTTAAAAAGAGTGAAAAAGAGTTAGCTAACCATTTAGAAAAATGGCTCTATTTCTTAAATAATGTGGAAGATTTATCACATATACCAAAAGAGTTTAAGGATGATGAAGTTTTAGAAAATGCATTTGATATAGCAGAGTTTTTAGCACTAGATGAGGATAAAAAGTTTGCATATCAACATGATTTAAAAACAAGACTTGATTATAAAAATATTATGGATTACGCTAAATCAAAAGCTGAAAAACTTGGGGTGGAAATAGGTATGGAAATAGGGATAGAGAAAGGGATAGAAAATAGAAATATAGAGATAGTCGAAAAATCTTTTAAAAAAGGTTTAGATATAGATACTATTTGTGATTTAATTGAATTACCTTTTGAAGAAGTTAGTAGAATCCTAGATAAAATAAGAAAATAGTTTTGTGATAGTATTATCAAAGTATAGAAACGATAGAATTTAAGGAGTGGAGATGAGATTTTTAGATGTAAAAACAGACTATGCTTTTAAGAAAGTATTTGGAAGTGAAGATAGTAAGAGTAAACTTATTAGTTTTTTAAATGCGA
>JAYEHQ010000022.1:0-21071 GCA_034659595.1 Campylobacterota bacterium | reverse complement strand
AAACCCTCTCCAAAGTAACAACAGCCAAATACCTAGCATAGTAAGCATCTGCATAGTTTTGTTTTGATTTTGTTAAAAGATAGTTAGCGTCTATTAGGTCTTTGTTAGATGCTACTCCCTCTTTGAGTTTGTTTTGTACTATCTCATAGTTTAGTTTTGAAAGTTCTAACACTTTTTTTGAAGTTGCTAGGTTTAGTTTTGAGAGGTTTAGTTGTTCTTTTGCATCTTCGTATTGTAGTTGTATCTTTTGTTTTAGGTCTTCATATTGCATCTTTGTTTGGTTAGTTTTGTTTTTGCTTTTTAGTACATTTAGTCTATCTGCATCACCTTTGTAAAGATTCCAGTTTAGGTTTAGAGTTGCTGTCTTTTGAGTGTCTGGGTAGCCTGAACGACCATTTAGAGCTAACTCATCACCGTATTTGTTAAAGCTTAGAGATGCATCTACTCTTGGCATATATGCACCCTCATTTGCTTTTGTACTGTAGCCGTAGCTTTTTACTAAAGACTCTGATGCTTTTAGTTCACTTCTGTTTTGGATATTTTCTTCATCAAGTTTTAGATTTTCATCAAAGCTTATCTCTTTTAATTCATCTTTTATAGTCGTGGTCATTAAAAATAAACTAATTATTAAACTTTTTACATAACCTCGAAAGTATGATTTTAGAATCACTTAAATATTGAACTAAAGTCCAATCCCATATAGATTATGAAATAAAATAAAGCTTTAGGATATAATTCAAATATGAATAAATATTATTTAGCAGATAGTGGTCAAGAGAAAAGATATAGTAAGGCTATAGCACTAGGAGAAGTAGATGTTACAGAGGCTATAGATATAGCTAAAAAACATATCTTCTTAAAAAAACAAAAGCATAAAGAGTATGCTAAGTATGAAATGCTTAGAGATAAGATACTTCGTGATACCAATAATAAAATAGAAAAAGCTATAGTGTTTGATTCTAATGGTAGTATTATTTTTGAGAAGAGTGGTGTAAAAGATAAAATTGAGTTTACTGATTCAGAAGTAAAAAAGATGAATGGAAACTATTTGATTCATAAGCATTCTAGCGGTAAATCCTTGAGTTATCAAGATATAGTCTTAACCATAAAAACAGGTCTAAAAGAGATTGTAGCTACAGCAGGTTATAAAAATTTCTATCGGTTGATAATCAAAAAAGATATGGATATTGATGATGTTATGTTAAAATATAAAATACAAGATAGCTAGAAAAAAAGCTACTGAAGCTATGAGAAAGATATACCATCTTGATATATTTTTCAAAGAGCTTTCAATCATAGAGTTTGAACATATTTTGATGTCTAATTTTTCAAATATTACAAAGGGGATTAGCTATGAACAAACAAGATATTGATAAACTATATTACGAAACATCTGACTTGATAATGGAACTTGCGATGGTTTCTACTGCTAAAGGTTTTCACTTAGATAATGATTTAGAAGGTGGCTTATTCAAACTTTTACTAGAAGAAGATTATAGAGAGATGAAACTTTTTAAAGCAAGAGTTGAATATGCGATTAAACAGATAAAAGAAGCTGATAAAATTTTATCAGATAAAAAAGTAGCTTAACTTTAGAGCTACTGTTAAAAAGAAAGAAATATTACTTATTTCTTGAACATTTGGTGGGATTGAAATCCCACTTCCGATAGTTTAAAGAAGATAAATCATTGTAACCAAAATGTATTTTTATCAGATATAATAATCATCTGAGAAAATTTATATAAAAGCTATTTGTGCTGAGGGGTGTATTCTTTGTTAAAATTTCAAGAACTTATTTTACAAAAATTTATAGTGCTTTTTATAGTGCTTTTTTTGAGTGTTGGGGGGATTGTATATTATTGGATAAAAGAATTTTATATATCTGGTACAAAAGAATCTTTAGAACAAAATATAGAGATGCTCTCGTATCAACTAAACACAAACAAAAATTTAGATAAATTAGCCTTACAAATAAAAAATAATCTAAATATTAGATTAACTATGATTTTAGAAGATGGAACAGTTATAGCTGAAAGTCATTTTGATAAATCAACAATGGATAATCATAAATATAGAGATGAGATTATGAAAGCTTCTTATGATGATTTTGGTTCTATTATAAGGCACTCAAAAACCATAAATAAAGACCTTTTATATATAGCTAAAAAATATACTTTTTCTAACAAAATCATATATATAAGATTAGCTAAAGAGTTGGAAAATATAAATGATAAAATTTACTCTTTAGGCTTTAAAATTCTTGGAGTATTAACTCTGTTTTTTATGGCTTTATTTATTATAACTTACAAAATAAGTATGCAAATTCAAGCTGAAACAAATAGAATCTTAAAATTTTTAAAAGATTTAACTAAAAAGAAAAAAGATAATTATATATCTTCTAACTACTCAAAAGAGTTTTCACAAATAACTAGACTTTTGACAAAAGTATCCCAAATACTGATAAAACAAGATAAACAAAAAGCAAAATATACATCAAAACTTAAAACTGCAAATGAGCAAAAAGATGACATTATTTCTGCCATAAGTCATGAGTTTAAAAATCCTATTGCTGTTATAAATGGCTATACGCAAACCTTACTTGAAGATCCAAATCTAAACAAAGATATTCAAACAAAATTTCTTACAAAGATATATAAAAATGGAAATAGAATAGATGAATTGATAGATACTCTAAGATTATCAACAAAGCTAGATAGTGGAAAACAAACTATTAATCTATCTACTTTTAATCTTTATGATTTGCTTTTAGATATTATGGAAAATATAAAATTAACTTATAAAAATAGAGAACTAATTTTGCAAGGAGATAAGAGTATTTCTATAAAAGCTGATGAAACACTTTTTAGTATAGTTATCACAAACTTCATCGAAAATGCTTGTAAATACTCAGAAGATGAAGTTATTATAAAGATAGACAATAATTCATTATCTGTCATAGATACAGGGATAGGGATGCAAGAAAAAGATATATCTAAAATTACTGAAAAATTTTATAGAGTTTCATCCAATACATGGAATAACTCACTTGGACTTGGATTATTTTTAGCAAATAATATTATAAACCTTCATAACTTTAAACTTAAAATATTAAGTGTTGAGAATGAAGGTTCTACTTTTAAGATTGAGTTTTAGTATCAATCTCAATAATCTCATCTCTCCTACTAGCTTGACCACTAAAAGCACCTATAAGTTGGTTTTCTTGTGATTTATCAAGATTACCAGAAGAGATAGCATCTAGCATCTTTTCTGCAATCTTTACCCGTGCATCATTCTCTTTTTGATTGAAGTATTTTTGTAGATTGTCATTATATGCTCGTAGTTTATCTTCTCTTCTCTTTTTGAAGTAATAATAGATAAAAAAACTACTAACAATAAGAAGCAATGCTAAGATAATCATCATATAGCGTTTTAATTCCATATTGTTTGATTGTTCATCTTGTTGCATCTTTTGTTCAAATACAGCTTTAGCTTTCTCTTGTTCAAAGATAATTTTTTGTTTTTCAAGTTCAGATTGCATACGAATTTTTTCTAATTCTCTAGCTTTTTCTATTAGAGCTAACTCTTTTTTTGACTCTAAAACAGCCAACTCTTTTTGAGTTTGAGCTGATAGTTTTTTAAGTTGAACCTCTTTAGATTCTTGTACTTTTTTTTCAAAAGCTATTTTTTCGTTTGCAATTAATTTTGCTTTTTCATCTTGAGATTGAAACAGATCACAACCAGTAAAAAGTAATGTTATTAATAGAAAAAATAACCATTTCATAATTTAAGATAAAACCTCTGTTATATAAGCTAAAGATGCCTCTTTTGCCTCAGGAAGTTTACTCTTGTCTTTTCCACCTGCTTGTGCAAAATCTGGACGACCACCGCCACCACCACCTAAAATAGGTGCAATTTTTTTAATCCAATCACCAGCTTTTGCAGATGCATCTTTTACACCAGCAGCGATAAGAACTTTGTCACCTTTTACTTGAAAAAGCATAGCACATAGCTTTTCATTTTGGTTTTTAAGTTCATCTATCTTCTCTTTTATATCACCACTTGGTAGCTCTTCTATAACAACAGCTACACCATTTACTTCATTTGTAGTGATTTCAACTTTAGCAGACTCTTGAATCTCTTTAACTTCCTCTTTAAGTTCAGTTATAGTTGATTTTAATCTTGATATTCCAGCCATTACATCTAGGTTTTTAACTTCCGCTTCAACTCTTTTTATAAGGATTCTTTGTTCACAAAAATACTCATAAGCTGATTGACCTACAACAGCTTCGATGCGACGAACACCAGCTGAGACTCCACTCTCTTTTGTTATGATAAATGAACCGATAGATGCCGTATTGTTTACATGGATACCACCACAAAGTTCAGTAGATGCATTTTGGAAACTTACTACCCTTACAGCATCACCATATTTTTCACCAAACTGAGCTTTAGCACCACTATTTTTAGCATCATCTATACTCATAACTTCAGTTTTAGCCTCAATACTACGAGCTATTTGTCCGTTTACTCTTTGTTCTATCTCTGCTATCTCAGCGTGAGTTACAGCTTTTGGGTGTGAAAAATCAAATCTTAATCTTGTTGCTTCATTTAATGAACCAGCTTGAGATATATGATCCCCTAAAACATCAAATAAAACTGCATGAAGTAAGTGAGTAGCTGAGTGATGCTTAATGATTTCATTTCTTGATATATCTACAATTGAACGAACATTGTCATCAACTTTTAATTCATCAGTAACTTCTATCTGAGATAAGTTTAATCCAAAGAATTTTTTAGTATCTTTTACTTTTGCAAAGTTCTCTAATTCACCAGCATCGCCAACTTGTCCACCACTCTCAGCATAAAAAGGTGTGTAATCTAAAAGAACCCAACCTTTTTCATCCGCGTGTAATGAATCAGAGTGTTTATAGTTTTCATCTAAAAGTGCTAAAATTTTTGAACTTGCTTTTGTTTGCTCATAACCCACAAATTTATTTTCACCAAACTTTTCTAAAAGTTCTTTAAAATCTCCATGAGTATCAGCATCTCCACTACCTTTCCAAGCAGCTTTTGCACGAGTTCTTTGTTCTAACATCAACTCATCAAACTTGTCAGAATCAAGTTTTAAATCATGGCTTTTTAACATATCTTCTGTTAAATCAAGAGGGAAACCAAATGTATCATAAAGTTTAAAAGCTACTTCACCACTAAATACATCTTTAGTCTCTTTTAACTCAGTTTCAAATAAAGCTATACCACTCTCTATTGTTTTGAAAAATCTAGCTTCTTCTAGTTGAATTTGTTCACTAACTACAGATGCTTTAGTTTTAAGATATTCATACTCATCACCCATAATATCTACAACAATATCTACAAGTTCAAACATAAATGGTTTTCTAAAACCTAAAAGATAACCATGGCGAACTGCACGGCGTAATATACGACGAAGAACATAACCACGACCCTCATTTGAAAAGTTTATACCTTGTGCAAGAAGAAATAGAGTTGTACGGATATGGTCAGCTATAACTCTATAAGATGCTCCAGAACCATACTCGTATTCTTTTCCTATAAGTTTTTCAACTTTATTGATAATTGGCATAAATAAAGATGAACCATAATTAGATAATTTACCCTCTTTTATAGCTATAACACGCTCTAGTCCCATACCTGTATCAATAGATGGTTTTGCTAGTGGTATTCTTTCTCCACCTTTTGTTTTCACTTCATACTGCATGAAAACAAGATTCCAAATTTCTAAAAATCTATCACCCTCTCCACCCATTCTATCTTCAGGACCATTGAAGTTCTCTGCACCTTGATCATAAAAGATTTCTGAACATGGTCCACATGGTCCAGTATCACCCATAGACCAAAAGTTATCTGCATCACCTAGACGCATAATTCTATCTTTAGATATATGTTTTTGCCAAAGAAGTTCAGCTTCATCATCGCTATCGTGAACAGTTACCCAAAGCTTATCTACATCAAGTTTAATAACCTCAGTTAAAAATTCCCAAGCATGAGCTATAGCTTCCTCTTTGAAATAATCTCCAAAAGAGAAGTTTCCAAGCATCTCAAAAAAAGTATGATGTCGTGCTGTATGACCGACATTTTCAAGGTCATTATGTTTCCCACCAGCTCTTAAACAAGTCTGACAAGATGTTGCACGAGGATTTGTAGGAGTTGGAATTTCACCTGTAAAAATTGACTTAAAAGGAACCATTCCAGCATTGTTAAAAAGTAAAGACGCATCATCTGGAACAAGTGGTGCAGATGATACTCTATCATGTTGTTTTGACTCAAAAAACTTTAAAAATTCTTCTCTAATATCCATAAATAATTCTCGCTGTTAAAATTGGGCGATTATATCTAAAAAAGGCTATATTTGGTTTTAAAAAACGGTATAAAACTAATTTAAAACTTTAGATTTACAAAGTGCTGTTTCTATCTCCTCCTTACTTATTTCACCAGTTAGTTCTAATTCTACTTCTCCATCTTTACCTGAAACTTGCATATTTTTAACTTTTTGTTTTGTTTCATCACTCATACATTCACATTGCCCATTTGAACAATTTTCTACCATTGTTACTATATTTTGCTTTTAGAAGATTTGTTGCGACAATTAAGTATGAAACGAAATAAATATGAATCTATTTTTGACTTTACCGTTAGTTCTTATGTATTAGGTCAGTTTTTAGCCGTGTTTAAAGGTGCTGGATTTGGTGTTAGTGGTGGTGTTTACCCTTATTTTAAAGATAAAAATGGTTTTTTAGTTGATAGTTCAAGAGATTTAAAAGAGGGTTTGTTTTCAAAGACTATTATCCATCCTAATCAAATAGAAATATTAAATAAACTTTATAAAGTAACACAAAAAGAGTTTGATGAAGCCTTAGAAATTTTTTTTAATGACGAAGTTATTTTTAATCAAAATGGTAAAATGGCTGAAAAAACTACAATGACACCATTTGCAGAAAAAATTGTTAAGAGAGCCTTAATTTATGGGATTGTTAACTTTTAATTAATTTTTAGATAAAATAACAAAAATAAAATTAGTACCATCTAAAGCACGGTCTCTGTGCGTGGGCTTTCTGCCGAAGAAAACTCAGCGTTAGCGTAATAAAAGGGACTAGCTCCTTTTGTGTACTGATAAATAAAAAAAAGGTTTTGTGATGTTTATAGATAGCGTAAGTGCGATAGAAGTTATGGATTCTCGTGGTAATCCTACAGTTAAATCAACAGTTGTTTTAAGTGATGGTACTACTGCTAGTGCTATCGTACCATCAGGTGCTAGTACAGGTAAAAGAGAGGCTTTAGAGCTTCGTGATGGTGGGGATCGTTACATGGGTAAGGGTGTTTTACAAGCGGTTGAAAATGTAAACTCTCAAATCTCTGATGCTTTAGTTGGTCATTCACCTTTTAATCAAGCTATGGTTGATGCTGTTATGAAAGAGATAGATGGTACTGAAAACTATGGTAATCTAGGTGCAAATGCAGTTCTTGGTGTATCTATGGCGGTAGCTAGAGTTGCTGCAAAAAGTTTAAACATTCCACTTTACAGATACTTAGGTGGTGCAAATGCTATGACTATACCTACTCCTATGTTAAACATTATCAACGGTGGTTCTCACGCTGATAACTCTGTTGATTTTCAAGAATATATGATTGTACCAGTTGGATTTGAAGATTTTAGTGAAGGTCTTCGTGCATCTGCTGAAGTTTACCATAACTTAAAAGCTATTTTAAAAGCTAAGAAACATAACACTGCTTTAGGTGATGAGGGTGGTTTTGCACCAGATTTATCTTCAAATGAAGAGCCTATCCAAGTTATTATGGAAGCTATAGAAAAAGCTGGTTACAAAGCTGGTGAGCAAATCGCTATCGCTTTAGATGTTGCTGCTTCTGAGATTCTTGCTGAGGGTGGTGGTTATAACTTAGCATCTGAAAACCGTGTAGTTACTTCTGCTGAACTAGTAGATTACTATGTAGATTTATGTGCTAAATACCCTATCGTTTCTATCGAAGATGGTCTTAATGAAGATGATTGGGATGGATTTAAACTTATGACTGAAAAGCTTGGTGATAAAGTTCAAATTGTTGGTGATGACCTTTTTGTTACAAATGCTAACATCTTAGCTAGAGGTATCAACGAAGGAATTGCAAATTCTATCCTTATCAAACCAAACCAAATTGGTTCAGTTTCTGAGACTATGCTTACTGTTCGTCTTGCTCAAAGAAATGGTTACACTTGTGTGATGAGTCACCGTTCAGGTGAGAGTGAAGATGCATTTATTGCTGATTTTGCTGTAGCACTTAACTGTGGTCAAATCAAAACTGGTTCAACTGCTCGTGGTGAGAGAACTGCTAAGTATAACCGTCTTTTAGAGATAGAAAATGAAGTTATGTACGGTGAGTACTTAGGTTCAGCAATTTTTAACTAGAAGTCAAAATGAATAATGAAGAACTTTTTGAAGATATAGATAACTCTCATGATATAACTGAGAGGTATTTAGGATTATCTTTAGGGAAGTTCCTTATATTATTATCTATTATTCTTGTATTAGGTATTTATATTGGCATCCTTTTATATGGAACAAACTCACTTGAAGTTTTACTAAATCTTCAGGATTATGAGAATTATCTTAATAGTGAAGTAACTAGATTAAAAGATGAAAATGCATTACTTCAAAAAGAATATTTTGAACTGAATGAAATATCGGCAAGATAAGGAATTATTATGATAAAAACCATTTTTTTAGTTTTTTTAGTTTTTTTTACATTACAAGCAAGAGAAAATCCATTTTTTCATGAAACAAATTTAGAACAACTACCTTATACATCAAATGAAGATATGAACCTTCCCCCTTTGAGGCGTGCAGCTATCTCTCTTCCATCTACTGCTAGAACAATTGAAAAAGTTACAGTTACTTATAAAACTTTAAATGGTGCAATTGAGGAGAAAAGTATAGAGCTTGGTAACTCTGTTGATTGGCATTTACCTATTTTTATATCTCAAAATTATGTAGTATCTGAAACTAAAACTAGAAAGAAAACTGTTTATAAACCAATAAAAAAAGAGAAAAAAGTAATTAAAGAAGTTAAAAAAAGAGAAGTAGTAAAAGAGATAAAAAATCAAATAATTACTAATGAAATATATAAAGTTATCGGAAAACGAAAATATATAACATTTAGTTCACTAAATAATAAATTAAAACTTACTACAGATAATGAGCTGTTAAGAGATTTCTTATTGGTTAAACCACATAGATTAGTTTTAGATTTTAAAAAAGATTCAACTGCTGGAACTTATATAAAAAAGAATCCTAATAATCCTTTTAAAGTAATTAAAATAGGTAGTCATGAAAAATATTTTAGAGTAGTTATCGAATTAGATGGTTACTACAGATATAAATTAGAAAAAACTTTAAATGGGTATATTATAGAATTAAAATAAATTACTAAAATTAAAAATTTTTATTAATTTATTTTTTGTAATTGTTTTGTAAATAAAAATAACTATAATTTCATTATGAATAAACTAGAAGAGTATTTTAATTCCCATGAGATAAGTGAACTACATCCATCTGAAATATCTAAAATATTAAAAGAATTTAATGATGATGAGTTTGCAGAAGCTATAAAACTTGTTCCTGCTGATTTAGTGGGGGATGTGGCTCTTGCTCTTCCTGATAGATATTTTGATGATGTTGTAGAGTCTTTAAGCGTAAAAGAACTTGGGATAGCTATAACTGAACTAGAGTCTGATGACCAACTAGAGTTTATGCAAGAACTTGAAGATATTGATCAAAGCATCGCAGGTGAAGTTTTTGATACACTTCATAAAGATGATCAACAAGAGATAAAAAAACTTCAAACTTATGCAGAAGATGAAGCTGGTTCTCATATGCAGTTGGAGGTTTTTACAGCTACCAAAGATGAGATAGTTCATGATGTAATCAAAAGATTTGCTCGTTTAAGAAATGAAAATGAACTTGAAAATGTTCAAAATCTTTTTATAACAAACAAAGATAAAAAGCTAAGATACACTATAGGACTTGATGATTTACTTGTATTTGATTTTAATAAATCACTTATTGAGAATATTGATATAACTCATAGAAGTTATGAGCCTAGACATGCAATAGATATAGAAAATATTAAAGATGTTGTGCATTATTTTGAAGAGTATGATTTATCAGTTATACCTGTAACAAATAAATATGGTGTTTTAATAGGTCGTATAACTTCTGATGATATATATGATATTATCAATGAACAAGCAACTGAACAGATGTATCATCTAGCTGGTGTTGATGATGAAGCAGAAGAAGATGAAGAGATTTTAAAAGCTACTAAAACAAGAGCTTCTTGGTTAAGTCTTAATCTTTTTACAGCAATAGCTGCATCATTAGTGATTGGATTATTTGCAGATACTTTAAACTCTATGGTAGCACTTGCTATTCTTATGCCTATAGTAGCATCTATGGGTGGTAATGCTGGAACTCAAAGTTTAACAGTTGTTGTAAGACAACTAGCCCTTGGAGATATTGATTCTGGTGATGCTATGCGTATTATCAAAAAAGAGGTAATTATTGCATTGTTAAACGGTGGCTTATTCGCTATAATAATGGGAATTATCGCTGCTATTTGGTTTAATGTGAATATGTTAGGTATAGTTATTGCTTTAAGTATGTTAATAAATCTTTTTATGGCAGGTTTTTTTGGAGCAACAATACCTCTTTTACTAAAAAAAATGGATATTGATCCAGCTATTGGTAGTACAGTTTTACTTACTACCGTGACGGATATTGTTGGCTTTTTTAGCTTTCTAGGGTTAGCCACTTTAATTTTGTTATAAAAGCACGATTTCTATTATTTTGGCTTTCTACCGAAGGGAACTAAGCGTTAGCGTAAGTGAAGGGGCTTTGCTTCTTCATTGTATTAAATACATATTAAAGGTTTTGTAAAAATTGGATTTACTGATACTATATTTCGCTCTTGCAGTTGGAATATCATTTTTATGTTCTGTTCTTGAAGCAGTGTTACTCTCTGTCAATATGTCTTACATCTCGCTACTTGAAAAAGAAAAGCCTAAAGTGGGAAAACTTCTTCGTCTTCAAAAAGTAGAAATTAGTAAATCAATAGCTTCTATTTTAATTTTAAATACTATAGCACATACACTAGGTGCTGCTGCTGTTGGCGCACAAGCTGCTGTTTTATTTGGCAATGATGCTGTTGTGATTATCTCTATGATTATGACATTTGCTATATTGTTTTTATCAGAGATTATTCCAAAAACTATTGGCGCACTTTATTGGAAACAGTTAGCTCCAGCTTCATCCCAAGTTATAAGAATATTTATTTGGATAACTTACCCTATTATTTTAACTACGCTAGCTGTAACAAATAGAATTTCAAATGGTAAGGATGATGTAAATACACTTACAAAAGAGGAACTTTTAGAATCTATGTTACTTAGTGAAGATGATGGAATTATAGATGAAAAAGAGTCTGATGTAATAGAAAATATTTTAAATTTAGACAATATAAAAGTTATGGAAATTTTAACACCTAGAAGTGTTGTTTTTGCACTTGATGAAAATTTAACTCTAAAAGAGATTATAGAAACAAAAAAAGATATATTTAATTTTTCTCGTATCCCTGTTTATAGTGATAGTATAGAAAATGTTACAGGGATAGTTTTAACTAAAAAAATATTTCAACAAGCATTACAAGATGATAATGTTAGCGTAGGTTCAATCAAAAAAGAGATTTATTCAATTAATGAAAATATCCCTGTTTCAAAAGTATTAGATCTATTTATTGTTAAAAAAGATCATATGTTTTTAGTTACAGATAATTATGATCAGACAGAGGGGATTATAACTCTTGAAGACTGTGTTGAAACAGTTTTAGGTGTAGAGATAGTAGATGAAAGTGATTCTACGGTTGATATGCGTGAACTTGCAAAACGAAGAATGAAAGAGCGTCGTAAGGTGCAAAAAAATATATAGAAAAAGGTTTAAGCTAAAACCTCTTTCATATCTATATTTTCACCAACTTCATTAGCTAAATCATCAAATAAGTCAAATAGTTTATTTGAATTTTCCTCTGCTATTTGAAAACTTTTCATCATTTGATCTTTCTTCTCATTTCTCGCCATACAACCACCACCAGTTGCACAGTCTAAATTTTCATTTATAAGTCTATGAAAAGATTCATGTTCAACCTCTATCTTTTTATAGGTAGAATTTTGTCCAAATAGTTTCATCCCAGCACCATAATACCAAATACCAAAACCACAATCTTTATGATCTATCTTTGTATTTTCAGCCATTGTTCCATTGACAACTGATGAATAAGCTTTTGATTTAAAAACTATGTGATGAATTTTAAAAGTAGATAAAAACAGAGCAAAACTACTTTGATTTGCAGTGGAACTTGTGGATGATAAATCCTCTTTAAATATACTCATTGTATCTGCAAATTTACTCATAGTATCATTTGTAGTGCTAGCAATCTCATTCATATTTGAAGCATTGTCACTTATAGAATTTGATTGTTGTTGTAGATTTTGAATCGTTATGCTTATTTCACTTGTTGCTTTTTGAGTTCTTTCTGCTAGTTTTCTTACTTCATCAGCAACAACTGCAAATCCACGACCATGTTCACCAGCTCTTGCTGCTTCAATAGCAGCATTTAGTGCAAGTAAATTTGTTTGATCAGCTATATCTTTTATAAGATTTACAACTTGAGAAATTTCATTTACATTACTATCTAATTGAGATATAGAATCTGTAGTATCAACTATAAGTTCACTAAGTGATGAGATTTGTTCATTTGTATTCTGAACAGCATCATAAGTTTCATCTGCTGATTTGGAAGCTTCAGATGTTTTACTTGTTACAGAATTAAAGGCTTTTTCTGTTTTTGTAATATCTTTCATAATGACATCCATATTACCAGCCATACCACCATTAAAGTCATTAAATGTAGTTGATAATTGACCCATTATCTTATATCTCTCATTTGCTTTCATAGCAGATATAGCTTTTTGTATAGCATTAGCAGTCACTTCAAATTCACCATGAAAACCTGATGGAAACATACTTCGATGCATTTCACCCTCACTGATAGCTTCAATAGTGTAACTAGCTTCTCTTAAAATAACTTCCATTTGATCAAGTGTACTATTTAGATCCCAAGCTATTTTTTCTAAAGGGGATTCAGTTCTATATAAAATTACTCTTGATGATAATTTCCCATTTTTTACATCATTTAAAGTATCTGATATTTTTTTTACTAAAAAAGTTTCATCACCATATTTACCTTTTGGTTTAAAAAAACTCATATTTTTGCCCCTTTTTGAAGGTTTATAATTAATTCATCATATGTTGTTTTATGCTCTTTTAAAAAATCTTGTAATAATTTTAAAGATGCTTCCATTCCCCCAATTTTTTCAGCTTGTAGCATCTCTTTATAGATGGGTATAATTTGGTCTATTGCTGATTGAGTTGCTTTTCTTCTGACTGATGTATAACTTATAATTTGACCGCTAGTTGGATCAATATCGGCAGTTATATAAGTAAATACCCAATAATATCCACCATCTGAACTAAGATTTTTTACAAATCCAAAAAATTCTTTTTTCTCTTTTATAAGATTCCATACAAGTTGAAAAGCTACACGGGGCATATCAGGATGTCTTATAATATTATGGTTTGAACCTATCATATCTGATGCTGAGTACCCAGCCATTTTAGCAAATATTTGATTGCAGTAAATGATAGTGCCTTTTATATCTGTTTTAGATACTATAAAATCATTATCATTTAGTTTTTTTTTCATTGTTGTTAGGATTTTTAGGAGCATCTGATTTTGAGAGAGATTTATAAGCCATTCAAGCTACTTTTCTTAATTTTTTTTGAAGAATAAAAAGTAATTGAATTGTATCATAATTTATATAATATTTGAAGAGTTTTTGGTATGACAATTTGCAATAAAATTAATATTAATAATATTTTTTTACTATTATGGTAAATTAAAAGGGGTAAATTATGAAAAAGATTTTATGTGCTACCTATGAAGGTATTGATGCTAAAGTTGTTGATGTTGAATCTACTTTAACAAAAGGTTTGCCATCTTTTAGTGTTGTTGGGATGGCATCAACTTCTATAAATGAATCAAAAGAGAGGGTAAAATCAGCACTTTTAAGTAATGATTTCTCTTTTCCACCTAAGCGGATAACACTTTCACTTGTGCCATCTGATTTGAGAAAAGATGGTTCACAATTTGATTTGAGTATTGCTTTGATGATAGCATTAAATACACAAGATGCAGATTTTGATGAATGGTTTGCTTTTGGTGAATTGGGGCTTGATGGAACTGTTAAAGAAAATACTTATTTATATCCTCTTTTGCTCTCTTTAGCAAATCAAAAACTTGTACAAAAAGTAATTGTTCCTTTTAATTCTTTAGAAAAATTATCAAAAATCCCAAATATAGAATTTTATGGAGTAAAAAATCTTCAAGATGCAATAGAACTTCTAAAAAACCAAAGTGAAGCTAAACCAAGTATGATACAAAATGCGATAGATTTTCCATACTATGCGATAGATGATGAAAAATTTTACTATACCCAAGAATATAAAGATGACTTTAAAGATGTTAAAGGGCAAGAAGTAGCAAAAAGGGCAGCACTTATTAGTGCATCTGGATTTCATAATATACTTTTAGAGGGAAGTCCAGGGTGTGGCAAAAGTATGATTGCATCTAGACTTAGATATATTTTACCACCTATGAGTTCAGATGAAATTTTAGATGTAGCTAAACTTGATGTTTTAGAATTAAAAGAGCCTGTTTTTAAGCCACATAGAAATATGCGTTCACCACATCATACTTCAACGCCAGCAAGTATATTTGGTGGTGGTTCATATCAAGCTCAAATCGGTGAAGTTGGTTTAGCTCATAATGGTATTTTATTTTTTGATGAATTACCACATTTTTCAAAAGCTGTTTTAGAGGCTTTACGAGAACCGATGCAAGACAATCGCATAAGAGTTTCACGGGTAAATTCAAAAGTTGAGTACCCAGCGAATTTTCTTTTTATAGGAGCAATGAACCCTTGTCCATGTGGAAATTTACTAGATGATGCAAAAGAGTGTAGATGCAATGAGCTTGAAATACAAAGATACAAAAATAGATTATCAGACCCTTTTTTAGACAGAATAGATATTACAGTAGTGATGCAAAAAGTATCTAAAGAAGATAAATCTAGTTTTTCATCAAAAGAGTTACATAAAAAAGTTTTGCAAACTCATATATTTGCTAAAAATAGAGGACAAGAAAATTTCAATGCAAAGTTAAATGATGAGGATATTGAGAAGTTTTGTATCTTAGATGATGAAGCAAAAATTGTTTTAGATATGGCTATAGATAGGTTTTCTTTATCATTTAGAAGTATTAAAAAAATACAAAAAGTTAGTAGAACAATAGCTGATTTAGATGAGTCTGAAGTTATTGGTAAAAAGCATCTACTTGAAGCTTTGAGTTATAGAAAAAGATAAAAATTAAGCAAAGCCTCCATCTAAAAAGATGAAAGGCTAAAGCTTACAGGCGTGATTCGTAGCGTCTCATCATATATAGACGCTTAAGCATTTTCTTACGAGATGCTATTTTGAACTTCTTACGCTTTTCTGTTTCTGTTTCATGGAAACGGCGAGCACGAGCTTCTGTAACGATTAAGTTACGGTCAGTCTGCTTTTTGAAACGGCGGTAAGAAGCGTCAAAATTATCATCACTTCGTAGTACGATACCAGGCATATCACATCACCCACTTTCTTTTAAAATTTTTGAATTGAAATTATATCTTAATAATCTTAAATCATTTAATATCAAGAGAACTTGTATAAACACTATCAGATATTACTAACTTATTTCTACCATTACTCTTTGCGTTATATAACAAAATATCTGCACTTACAAAGAGATTTGTGTTGTCATAGATTTTATCACCTTTTAAACAAACTGCTCCACATGATATAGTTACATAATTAGATACATTTTTATTATTTTTATGCTCTATTTGTGATTTTTCTATATTTGTAATTATTTTTTCTAATTTTTTAGTAGAACCTTTTTTATCAATATCCATAAAAATAACAGCAAATTCTTCACCACCTATTCTAAAAAAGAATTCATTTTTATTAAGTGTTTGCATCGATATTTTTGAAACTTTTTGTATCGCTTTATCACCTTTATTATGACCATAGGTGTCGTTATAAAGTTTGAAATTATCTATATCTAAAATGGCTAAAGTTATATAACATTTATCTGTTATAGCTTGATTTGTTTTCTCTTTTAAAATCGTGTCAAAATATTTTCTATTATAAGCTTGAGTTAAATGATCAGTTATAACAAACTTTTCTAATTGTTTTTTATCTGTAATATCTGCTCTGATAGATGTATAACCAATCAAGATTCCATTGTTATCATAATTTGGTGAAATAGTGGCTTCTACCCAATAGATGCTTCCATCTTTTGCTTTGTTACTTATCTCACCTTGCCAAGTTTTACCAGATTTAATTGTTTTCCATAACTCTTTAAAAACTGATTTACAAACGGTTGGATCTCTTAAAATACTGTGTGCTTGTCCAATAAGTTCTTGTTTTGTATATTTGCTGATTTTACAAAAAGCTTTTGAAACACTAGTGATATTTCCTTTTATATCTGATGAAGATGCTATTATATAATTATCTATTAGTTCATTATACGCATTTGAATTATAATAAACATCATTTAGATTAAAACTTTTTTGATAGTCATTTTCAAGTGTTTTGTTTTTAATAATTATTGGATAATTATTTTTTAATTTTTTAATATCTTGTGTAGGTCTTTGTATAAAATACCCTTGAACTAGATTACAACCTATCTCTCTACATACATTTAGTTCATCAAGTGTTTCAACACCCTCTGCTAGCACTTTTATATTTGAATGGTGAGCTATATTGACAATATTTGCAACATATATCTTTTTTTTATTATCATTTAAAATATCTGTAATAAAAAATCTATCTATTTTTATATAATCAGGACTTATATAATAAAGCATCTTTAACCCACTATATCCAACACCAAAATCATCTAATGCTATACTATAACCTTGTTTTTTATATAGATTAAAAATAGTTTTTGCTTCTATAAAAGAGTCGAATTCATGTTTTTCTGATATTTCAAAAGATACAGATGATTCTTCTAAATCAAGCTTTTTTAAAAGATTATTAGTATATCCTGATTCATAATTATGCATTTTTATAATTCTATTATCAATGTTGTAAAATAATTTTATTTTATTATTTTTATCATATAATTTTTTAAATTTTATAAGTGCTTTTTCCCTTAGTTTAACATCTACACTAAATAAAACTTTCTCTTTAAAAGCTGTATCAAAAAAATCATCAATAGAATCAAATCCAGCATTTTTATACTCTCTTAATAAAGATTCATAAGCATAAATGTCGCCATTTACTATATCTACAATAGGTTGAAGAGCAAAATCAATTTTACTTACAATATTTGACCATTTTTTATTTAACACTTTTTCTTCCTATTTTTAGTATATTCTTCTTGCATAGCATCTAACGAATCAAATAGTTCTATACTAGCATTCTCCATATTTATAAATTCTGTTATAAGTTTTTTGTTATTTTTTTCATTGTAGCCATCTTTAGAAATATTAGAAGCATTTAGTGCTGATTGATTCATATTTGAATGAAGTTTATCTATACTTCTATAGGCTTTTGTAGAAGCAAATCTTTTCTTACCATCTTCTCTATACCATTTACCTAATCGTGTTTCAGAATGAGGTAGCATCCCATTAGAACCTTTATGTGTTATAGTTCTACTAAATGCATCAGATTTAAAAAGTATTTGATCAATTTTTATAAGCACTATCATCAAAGAGCTTTCCAGATATTCAGAATCTATTTTCATTGTGTTTGCATCTTCATTAAACCCATCCAAAATCTCTTTAAAACTTTCAATTTTTCTTGTTGATTCATCTGCAACTGTACTCATAAATTCTGCTGATTCAGATATGGTATTTGTTTCTTGTTGAAGGGTTTGTATGGAGATTCCTATCTCACTCGTTGCTTTTTGAGTTCTCTCAGCTAATTTTCTAACTTCATCAGCAACAACAGCAAATCCTCGTCCATGCTCACCCGCTCTTGCTGCTTCAATAGCAGCATTTAAAGATAAAAGGTTTGTTTGTTCAGCTATATCTTTTATCAGTCCAACTATTTGACCTATCTCAATAGTTCTAGTTTGAAGAGAATTGACTGATTTACTATTGTGGTCTATATGTTGTATTAAGTCTGATAAATTCTTTATAATCTCTTGTGCTTCATGAATACTTTTATTTGATGCTATCGCGGTAGCACCAGCACTTTTTGCTGTTTCGTTTAGTTGACCAATTCCAGTTGAGAGTTGGTCTTGAATTATGGTAAAACTCTCTATCAAAGGCTTACCTGTTTTACCTAATTCCCCTGAGAAATTTTTCTTTGCTTGGTCTTTATACTCCTCTTCCATCGCATCAATCGCTTTATTGATTCGAGTGGCAGTTTTTTGAAAACTTTTATTTAATCCTGTAGCGTTTATCCTTCTAAAATATTTATTTTTTGAAGCATAGTCTATTGATGTATTTACCTCTCGCATAAAAACTTCAAATTGATCCATAAAATTATCTATTGTCCAAGATAGGTCACCTAATGTACCAGTTTCTATAATATTTGTTTCTCTTGATTCAAAATCACCTTTGATAGTAGCATTTAAAACAGCATAGGATTTTCTTATACTCATTCTTACACCATATACATATCTATAAATTATAATCGCTAGCGATATATTTATAATTGTCAACAGAGTTACCCATATATCAAATCCATGTAATAAAAAAGTAATACCAGCACTAAAAATAAGTGTTATGATGATGGTAGTAGATGCGATATTTGCTTTAGATAGAGATGATAAATTCTTCATAAGATACCTCCTTTTTATCTAAAATATTCATTAAGTAGTTATGTGAACCAGTTACCCCTTGAGTGTTTTCAATACGAAGTAACTCTCTATATAATGGTTCTATCACTCGTAATGCTTCAGAACTAGGTTTTCTTCTAACTGAAAAATAACCTATAATATTGTTATTATTATCCATAGATGGAGTTACATTAGCAAATACCCAATAGTAATTTCCATCTTTTGTTTTATTTTTAACATAAGCATTTATCTCTTCACCTGATTGTACTGTCTGCCATAACAATTGAAAAATAATTTTTGGCATATCACGATGTCTTAAAATATTGTGAGATTTTGATAATAATTCATTTTCTTTGTATCCACTCATCATAATAAAAATATCATTACAATAGGTTATCTTACCTTTTGTATCAGTTTTTGACACAATAATCTGGTCTTCACTAAATGAAAGTTCTTTCATGTATTCCTCTTATCTATCAAATTTGATTTCAAGTATATGTGAGGGGTATTTCATTTTGGTTACAATTAAGTACAAGATTTGGTTACAATGAAAAATTAAGGGTAAAATAATATAAATTTAACTATTTTGCATTAAAAGGAATACTATGCAGGATTTTAGCTGTGGTGTAGCTGTAAACAAACTCTCAAATAATTATGGTATGATAAAAGTATGAATTAAATATTACTAATATTAAGGAGTTTAGTTATGGTAAGAAAAACAGTAGCAATAAGAGATGATTTGTTTCATAATTTAGAATTAAATCATATTATTAATCAATATCAATCATTTTCAGAATTGGTATCAAATGCTTTACAGCTTTTGATAGAAAAACAAAAAAAAGAACAATATAAAAAAGCAATGATAGAAGCCTCAAAAGATAAACTTTATATTAATGATATGAAAAGTATTGAAAATGATTTTCAATACTCAGATTTTCAAGGAAACTTATCATCTGAAGATGATACCGCATCTGCTAGTTTTGAGAATATCAAATGAATCAATATGATGTATATTTAGCAGATTTAAATCCTACTATTGGTAGAGAACAGTTTGGCAAAAGACCAGTTATAATTATTTCAAATAATTATGAAAATTTACTTGATGTAGTTACAGTCATTCCCATAACATCATTGAAAGATGGAAGAAAAATATATCCAAATGAATTGTTATTACAAGATGAACTAGAAAAACCATCAATTTTACTTTGTCAGCAAATCAGAACAATATCAAAAAACAGATTAATTAAAAAACTAACTTCTATTAATAATTATATTACTCAAAAGAAAATAGTAGATATACTTTGTTTAAGATTTGAAGATGTGGATTAACCGTCTATAACAAATACTAGAAAATAAACAAGCTAAAACTGCGGTTTTACCCATGTATTTAGATTTTATAACAAATGATATATAATATTAAAAATGAGGTGTAATTATGTCATTATTGATGAAAAGTGAAATCATAGAAAAGCTACAGCATATAAAGGGTAGATATGTGAGTGAGGGATTTATCATAAAAGGTTTGTTTGGTTCGTACTCTAGGGATGAAGCAAATGAAAATAGTGATATAGATATACTTGTAGAAGCTACACCACAGTTTGCTTCTAAATATGGGTTTAAAGCTATATCAAGAATCAAAGAGATACAAGATGAACTAAGTGAATTTTTTCAAGTACCTGTAGATATAGCTGATAGTTTTGGTATGGGAAAAACTGGAAAAAAGTTTATATTGGATAGAGCTATATATGTCTAAAGAATCTATTAGTATAATTTTACAAATTAAATTAGGTATAGTATGGCTCAAAAGTTAAAATATAAACTCTTTATAAGTTACTCTAGAAAAGATAAAAAAATTGTTAATTGGTTTCATAAACATTTGGAATCATATAAAATCCCAAATAATCTTATCAAATAGGTGATAAGCATCTTGACACATTAACTTCTATGAATAATCTAGCAAAATCATACTACTATCTAAAAGAGTATAAAAAAGCAGATAGCATCTATCAAGATGCTTTACAAAAAGCACTTAAAACTTT
>JAYEHQ010000021.1:0-21399 GCA_034659595.1 Campylobacterota bacterium | reverse complement strand
ATAAAATCTATGTACTTAAATAGTGAAAGTATTATGAGTGTAGTTAGTGGTAATGAGATATTTATTGTGAATATTGTTGATAGAACAACTCTTTCAAAAATTAAGGAAAAATCAACTATATCATCTTTGGTTGGTAATCATGAAAAGATTATATATGTTGTTAAAAATAAAGTTATTTTATATAGTTTTTTAACAAAAAAAAGAGAAGTCGTATATGCAGGTGAGGATATAAAAGATATTTTTTATAAAGATAAGCTTTTAGTTTTAGATAGAAAAAAATTATTAATCATAAAAAATAAAAAGAAATTTATAAAGTTAGATAAGATAGAAGCAGATAAATTTATAGCAGTTGACAACAAAATATTTTATACAAAAGATAATGAAATATATAAGAGTGAAAATCATGTTTTAAAAAGAAAAACTGATAATACAGTAAGAATTTTGACTGTTGACGATAGTGAAACTATAAGAAGAGTTTTAAAAACTACAATTTTAAATAATTTTAAAAGAGTAGAAGTTTATGAAGCAAAAGATGGTCATGGTGCCATGAAAGCTTTAAAAAATTATAATATTGATGTAATGCTTTTAGATTGGAATATGCCTATAATGGATGGGGAAGAGGTAGTTAACATTATAAATGAATTAAATATATATCCAGATTTGAAAATTATTATGGCAACAACACAAGACTCAACGAGTGATGTAAGGAAAATGGTAAATAAAGGTGTATGTGGATATTTAATAAAACCTTTTACACCATCTAGTATAGTTACATTTACTAAAAAAATAATTGATGTTGTTTTAAAGGGAAGAGATGTTTAATGACTTGAATCATCATAATGATATTCAAAAAAACATAGAGTATATGACAAAAAGTCATCTTAGAAATGTTATGCAACTTGCTATATTTTATACAGGTAGTGAAAAAATATATGCTATAAATATTTCAAAGATAGAAAGTTTTTTGATAAAAGAAAATGTTGAAATGGTAAGAACACCATCAGCAAATGGTTTAGTAGAAGGTGTTTTAAACCTTCGTGGAGATATGGTTTCCATCGTTAATTTAGATCATTGGATAGGTGAAAAAGTAGAAAATGATCCATATAAAATTATAATTATTTGTAATTATAATGAAAAAAAAATCGGTATATTAGCAAAAGATATTATAAGAATCCAAGAGATGCAATCTAGTGAATTAAAAGTTCCAAGTTCAGATGACCCTAAAATTTCTTATGTTACAGAGATAGAATTATTAAATCAAAATAAATTATGTATAGTATTTGATGCTGAAAAATTACTTTTTGATTTAGGAACAAGTCCAACAGCTAGTGGAACTACTATCTATGATATAGATAGTATTGGTGATGTTGAATCTATTAAATCAGAAAAAATGGTATTAATAGCAGAAGATAGCTCAACAGTAATTGATAAACTGAATGAGTTTTTTACAAAGCTTGAAGTGAAGTTTGAAATTTATGAGAATGGACAACTTCTTATAGATAGATTAGAAGAGATAGATTCAAACAAAATTGGTATAATTGTAACTGATTTAGAGATGCCAGTTAAAAATGGGTATCAGGTTATTAAATATATTAAGAGTTCAAATGATTATAAGCATATACCTATATTGTCATTAACAAGTATGACAAATAGAGGCGTTTACGATAAAGTGAAAAGTTTAGGTGCAATGGATCTTATAAATAAAGCAGATTTGGATAAGCTTTATAGTTATATCCGTGAAAATATTGAAGGAGTTGAATGATGAGTATAAGAAAAAAGAATTTAGTGTTAGGTATAATTATTTTTATAGCGTTTTTAATATTGCAGGTTTCTATTGCAAGTAGATTATTTGGGATAAAAGACAATGTAGATGTTGCTACAAAAAATTATGAAAAAAGTCTAAATTTACATAATTTAAAAGAGTTAGTTTTAAAGATGCAAATTCGCTCATCAGATATATATGTTAATCAATTTTATGATTATGGTGATAAACTAAATGACCCAGTTCTTAATGGTGAGATAGAAACAATAAAAGAAAATTTACTTGCTGATAAACCAATATCAAATTATTTACAATCTACTTACAATGAGATTAATAGACAACTTGCAAAAAATAAAAAAATTAGAAGTGAATCAAACGATGCGATAGACATCGTACATGAAAATATAGTTATGTTTACAATAATATTAATAGTAAATATTATACTAAATTTACTTTTATATGTTTTCTTTAGAGGGATTATAGATAGTATTGGAAAGCTTGATAAGGGTATGGGTGAATTTTTTCATTATATTTCAAGACAAACAGATTCTGTTAATAAAATAGAGATAGAAGATAATGGTGAATTTCAAAAGATAGCAAATGATATAAATAAATATATTGAATTGATTAAAACAGGACTTCAAAAAGATAGAGTTACTGTATCTGAGATAGGTGCTATTACAGATCAGTTAGAAACAGGTGATTTTTCACAGCTTGTAAAATCTGAACCAGATAATCCACAAATAAAAGATTTGAAATTAAATATAAATAAATTTTTAGTATCTATGCAAGGTACTCTTCACACTATTTTAAATACATTGTCAAATTATCAAGATAACCATTTTGATTCAAGAGTAAATATAGTGATGAAAGGTGAGTTGAAAATTTTAGTTGATGGTGTTAATTCTCTAGGGGATGCACTAGAGCAATCATCTGAGAAAATTGTAGCTTCATTGACAAATAAATCTCAGCAACTTCAAAAATCATCAAAAGATTTACAAGATAGTGTTGGTGAATTAACTATATTTATGGATAAAAGTCATAAAAATAATGAGTCAGTAACCAAACAAATTGATGATATAAGTAAAACTATTTCAGATACTGTTGAAAAAACTAAAATGATGAGTGAGGCTGCTAATGATTCCACTGAACTTGCTAAAATCGGTGGACAATTAGCAGATGACACTCTTGAAGCTATGAGTGAGATAAGCTCTTCAACTGAAGCTATAGAAGATGCAATTGGAATTATTGATTCTATATCATTTCAAACAAATATATTATCTTTAAATGCAGCTGTTGAAGCGGCTACTGCTGGTGAAGCTGGTAAAGGATTTGCTGTTGTTGCTCAAGAGGTAAGAAATCTTGCAAGTAAAAGTGCAGAAGCAGCAAAAGAGATAAAAGAGTTAGTTGAACAAACACATAATAAAACTAAAGAGGGTATAGGTATATCTAAAAATATGAAAGAAAACTTTTCAAAAGTTTATTCTCAGATTACAGGTACTACTATTATGGTTGAAAGCGTTGCAAAAAATGCAAATAAAGAGATGGAAAAATCTCATGATATTCAACACCTTATAGAACATTTAAGAGAGATGTTAGAATCTAATAAAGTAGTTATGGGTAATACTACGCAGATAACAAATGAACTAAATAGTATTGCTGATGCTCTAGATCACGAGGTGCATATAAAAAATAAAAAAAATATAAGAGGCTAACAGTAGATGTCTGATAGTCTTAAAGAGTTTTTTTCAGAAGAAGCAGCAGAGATATTTGCATCAGTTGAATCTATACTAATGAGTGCAGAGGAGAATGGTTCTTTTTCAGATGATGATATAAATGCACTTTTTCGTGATATGCATACATTAAAAGGAAGTTCAAATGCTGTAGGATTTGAATATTTTAGTAAGTTTGTGCATCATTTAGAGACTTTTATGGAAAATATCAGGAATGGCATACAAGATGTAAATAAGAAAGTTATTGAGTTCATAATAGATTCTTCTGATAAAATGCAGGTTATATTTTATGATGAATTTAAAAATGAACTTAATATAAAAGAGTTTGAAGTTGATTTACAAACTCTTCTAAAAGATATTGAAAATTTAAAAAATCCAGAAAATCCAGTAGATTTAGATTTACCTAAAAAAGAAGATATAAAAAAAGATAGTAAAGAGAGTTCAAAGAGTAGGAATAAAAAAGAAAAAGTAAAACCAAAAGAAAAGATAAAAGTTAATAATCAATTTGTAGGTGAATTTGTAGATTTGGTTCATAATATAAATGATTGTCTTGAATTGGGTAATAAACTAGATGAATATGATGAAGAATTTTTAAGAGAAATTTTTAGATTCGTTCATACTCTTAAGGGTTCCTCATTGTTTATGGGATTAGAAAAATTCTCAAACTATCTTCATTCAATAGAAACACTTTTAGACATGGCGAGAGACAAAGATATTGTATATACTAAAGAGATAAATAAATATCTCATAGAAGTTATAAATGTATCGCAGCAAATAGCAGATGATGAGATAAATAATGATTTAGATTTATCTGTTTATGATGAAAAACTTAACGAACTAGAAGAAAATATAAAAAATATAATATTGGATTCTAAATTAAATAAAGGTTATGAACTTTTTCAGGACAAAAGTGTAATAGATAGTAATAATGATTGTTTTGTATTTTTTGATGAAAACAATAGTAGTGTTATTGATAGTAAACTAGTTGAAGTACCAGTTAAAGCTAAAGAGAAAGTTCAAACTATAGAACCAAAAGTTCAAGAAGAAAAAATCCAAAAAATAATAGAAGAAAAACCTGAACAGCAAGTAAAAAAGCAAACTATACGAAAGATGGCTGCTTCTAGTTCTATAAGGGTTGGACTTGACAAGATAGACTTCTTGATGAATAGAGTTGGTGATCTTGTTATTACTAAAAGTATGCTTTTTGAATACTCAAGAGAATTATCTGCTCAAATAAATAATAGAGGTTTAGTTGAAAGATTAGAGGTTATAGATAGAGAGATAAGGGAACTTCAAGAGGCTGTTATGTCAGTAAGAATGACCCCTATGGATAGTGTATATCAGAAATTTCCAAAAGTGATACGAGATCTTAGTAAAAAATTAAATAAACAAGTGAATTTTATTTATGATGGTGAAACTGTAGAGATAGATAAGCTGATGATGGAGGGTCTAATTGATCCATTAACTCATATAATTAGAAACTCTATGGATCACGGTATAGAAACTTCACAAGAAAGAGTAAAAAGAGGCAAAGACCCAATAGGGACACTAAAAATAACTACTATTCAAGAAAGTGGTCATATTATAATGAGTATTACTGATGATGGGGCTGGAATAAATGTAAATAAAGTTTGTCAAAAAGCTCTTGAGAATGGTGTAGTTTCTGAAGATGAAGCACTTCTAATGGATGATAATGAAAAAGCAATGCTTATTTTTAGAGCTGGTTTATCAACGGCTGATGAAGTTAGTGATATATCAGGTCGTGGCGTTGGTATGGATGTTGTAGAAAATAATATTAACTCATTAGGTGGTTATATAAAGCTACAAACAAGAAGAAATAAAGGTACAACTTTTAAAATAATTTTACCTCTTACTCTAGCAATTTTAGATGGATTAAATGTAGAAATAGGTTCACAAATTTTTATAATGCCTTTAAATATGATACTAGAATCACTTCAACCAACAAAAGATAATATTAAAAATATTGGTGATAATGAGAAAGAGATTTTGATGTTAAGAGATGAATTTATACCAATTATTAGATTGCATGAATTTTTTTCATTAGAACCAAGATACAAGAAAATAGAAGATGCAATGTTAATTGTTACTCAAATAGATATGAATAAAGTAGCTCTTTTAGTAGATAATTTTCTGGAACAAGAACAGATTGTTGTTAAATCATTAGATAAAAATTATAGAAAAATTGATGGTGTTTCAGCAGCAACAATTAGAGGTAACGGAAGTATTGGTCTTATTTTAGATATTATGAATATTGTAGATATTAAGATGGAGCAATCATGGAGTTGATAATATTTGATTTTTTAAATGCTACTTATGCGATAGAATTGCATAAAACGAAAGTTATTTTAGTTTATAAAAATACTATGATAACACCAGTAGCTATTGAAAACCCCTGGATTTTAGGATTTACAAACTTAAGAGGTGAGGTGACACCTATTGTAGATTTAAGAATAAAGTTTTCAAAAGCTAAACCAGTTTATGCTGAAGATACTGTAATTATAGTGGTAAAAACGGATGAAGATAAGCTTATAGGTATGGTTATAGATAAAATAAAAGAAACTAAAGTAGTTGATTTGGATGATTTAAGTATTACACCAGATATGAGCTTGGGAATGGATCCAAAATATATACAAGGTCTTAAAAAAGATGGAAAAGATATGATAGCAGTTTTAGATATTGATAGTGTTATGAATATAAAAGAGTTGACGGAGTAAAGTGAGGTTCTAAAGAGCCTCACCATCTACACCATCTTTTAGAGAATCTAAAAAACTTTCCATATCGTATTTTACTCTATACTCAGATGTCATTATATGTATAAGTATATCACCTAAATCAACAACAACCCAATCACCACTTTCATCAACAAAGTTAAATTGTTCTGCTGGTTTTAAATCTTTTTTTAAGTGATCTAGTAGTGCTAGTGTGTGTTTAATACCAAGAGATGAAGCTATGATTGCATAATCCACAAAATAATTTTTTTCTTCTAGGTTAAAAACCTCTATATTTTCTGCTTTATTATTATCTAGTACGGTTGTTATATTTTCTATTCTATTTTGAATTTCCATTATTATTCCTTTATATCTTTAAATTTATTTCTTATTTTTTTGAATTTATCACTATTTTCTAAAAATAGATCTACTAGTTTTGGGTCAAAATGTTTACCTCTTTCTTCTTTGAATAATTTTTTTATCCGTTTAAATTCCCAAGCTTTTTTATATACTCTATCACTTCCTAATGCATCAAAAACATCAACAAGAGCTGTGATTCTACCATATATATGAATCTTCTTCCCTTTTAGTTTTCTAGGATACCCTGTGCCATCATATTTTTCATGATGTTCATGTGAGACTATAGAAGCAGCTTTTAAAATAGCACCTTTTGAATTTTTAAATAAATCATAGCCAGCAGTAGTGTGTTTTTGCATCTCTTTAATTTCATCATCAGTAAGCCAACTAGGTTTATTAAGTATTGCATCTGGAACAGATACTTTGCCAATATCGTGCATAGGTGATGCTCCATAAAGTGTTTTTGCTTCTTTCTCATCCATCCCATAAAGTTTTGCTAGTAGGTAGGAGTACTCTGCTACTCTTTTTACATGGTTTGCAGTTTCTTTAGAACGACTCTCTCCAATCTCTCCAACTTTAAGTAAAACTTCACTTTGTACATTTTCAAATTCTTGTTTTTTAAACTCTATAAGTTTTAGTTGTAGTTGAACTCTTGCAATAAATTCAGCTTCTCGAAATGGTTTGAAAATATAATCAACACCACCAACTTCAAAACCTTTCAAAATATCTTTTTCTTCATTTTTTGAGGTTAAAAACATTATCGGTATATCTTCAGTTTCGGTATTGGTTTTTATTATTTGACAAGTTTCATAGCCATCTATCCCATTCATAACAACATCAAGTAAGATTAAATCAATCTCTAAATCATTTTTCAATAAGTTTTTGATAGCTTCTTCACCACTGTTGCATTCAACTATATCTAATGATTGTTCGATTTTATTTGTTAATAGTGAGTTTAAAACTTTAAGAATAGTTTTTGAGTCATCAATAATCATTACTTTCATTGATTTGTTCCTTTGTAGTAATTATAAATCTCATTTGAATAAGATTTTGGCAATTTCAATATATCAATATTTTTTCTTAATTGAGTTGAAGATATGTCATCTTTTATCTCTAATTTTAAAAAAGATTCAGGTATTTTAATATTATTTCTATGGGCTACAATAAATGAAACTTTTTTTTGAAGTTTATCATATTTATACCATTTTTTTAATGACATAAGGTTATCTGCACCTATTGTTAAGTAAATGTTACTATATTTTGTTAAAAGGTATTCAACACTCTCAATTGTTGGTACTTTTTTATTTTGTTTAACTTCAAAATCATCAATTTGCACATTTTTATACTCTTTAAAAATTGTTTTTAGCCATTTTAATCTTAAGTTTGCTGATGCATGAGAGTTTGATTTAAAAGGGTTTAAAAAAGTTGGCATAATGACGACTTTATCAATATAGTTTAAACTCAATAAAGCTTTTACAATATTTTCGTGACCAATATGTGGTGGGTCAAAAGAACCACCAAAAAGAGCAATAGTTTGTGTTTTATCCATTTAAACCGAATTATAACAAATTTTTTGTATAATAGCCGAATTTTATTTTAAAAATATAAGTAGGTAATACAATGGCATTAAAAATAGCAATCAATGGTTTTGGAAGAATTGGAAGATGTGTAGCACGAATAGCAGTGCTTAGAGATGATGTAGAATTAGTAGCTATCAATGATATGGCTAGTATGGATATGATGCTTTATCTTTTAAAAAATGATTCAGTTCATGGTACATTCAATAGTGAAATAACACAAGTTGATGATGAAAACATAAGTATTGATGGTCATAAGATTAGAGTATTTTCAGATCGTGACCCAAAAAATCTTAAATTTGCTGATTGTGGTGCTGATTTGGTTTTAGAGTGTACGGGTGTGTTTTTAACTCAAGAATCTGCACAGGTTCATATTGATAATGGAGTTCCTAAAGTTCTTTTCTCAGCTCCTTCAAAAGATACTGCAACTGATACTTTTGTTATGGGTGTAAATGAAGAACTTTACGCTGGTCAAAAAATAGTTTCTAATGCATCATGTACAACTAACTGTTTAGGTCCTGTAGCTAAAGTTTTAGATGATGCATTTGGAATTGAAAAAGGTTTAATGACTACTATCCATTCATATACAAATGATCAAAATATTTTAGATGTAAAACATTCAAAAGATAAGCGTCGTGCAAGAGCAGGTGCTATCAATATGATTCCTACAACGACAGGTGCTGCAAAAGCTATCAGTCTTGTTATGCCTCAACTTAAAGGTAAACTTCATGGTCAATCTGTTCGTGTTCCAACACCAGATGTTTCAATGGTTGATTTGAATGTAGTTGTAAAAAGAGAAACTACAAAAGAGGAAGTTACAAAAGTATTTAACGAGGCAGCAGATGGAAAGCTTAAAGGTCTTTTACTAATGGATAAAGAAATGAGAGTATCTCAAGATTTCGTTGGATGTGATTATAGTTCAATTGTTGCTGAGGATTTAACACAGGTTATCGGTGGAGACATGGTTAAAATCATGTCATGGTATGACAATGAGTGGGGTTACTCAATGAGACTTGTAGATATGGCTCTACACATTACAAAATAAGGAAAATTTTGGAACTTTTAAATATTAAAAACTTAGATTTAGAAAATAAAAAAGTTTTCATTAGATGTGATTTTAATGTACCAATGGATGAATTTTGCAATATCTCTGACGATAGAAGAATCCGTTCAGCCCTAGCAACTATAAACTTTTGTTTAGATAATGGTTGTGCTGTTATTTTAGCATCACACCTTGGTCGTCCAAAAGGTGAAATGATTGAAAAATACTCTCTTGCACCTGTAGCAAAAAGACTTAATCATCTTCTTAAGAGAGATGTAGTTTTAGCTAAAGATGTAGTTGGTGAAGATGCAGTAGCAAAAGCTAGTGAACTCAAATCGGGTGAAGTTTTACTTTTAGAAAATCTTCGTTATGAAGTTGGTGAAACTAAAAATGATGAAGAATTGTCAAAAAAATTAGCATCTATGGCTGATTTTTATATCAATGATGCATTTGGTGTAAGTCATAGAGCCCATTCATCAGTTGAGGGAATTACTCATCTTTTTGACAATGAGCATAAAGCAGCTGGTTTTTTACTAGATAAAGAGATAAAGTTCTTTGGAAAACTTATAAATAATCCTGTTCGTCCTTTTGCTGCTATTATTGGTGGTTCAAAAGTTTCTGGAAAATTAGAAGCACTTATAAATTTACTTCCAAAAGTTGATAAGATTTTTATCGGTGGGGGAATGGCATTTACATTCTTAAAGCAGATGGGTTACGGTATTGGTGATTCACTTGTTGAAGATGATTTACTAGAAGATGCTCAGCATGTGATGGATGAAGCTAGAAGACTCGGGGTAAAATTTTATTTACCAGTTGATGTTATAGCTGCTGATAAGTTTGCAGAAGATGCTGTAAGTAAGATTGTAACAGCACAAGAGATACCAGATGAATGGATGGGTCTTGATATTGGTCCTGCATCAGTTAGACTTTATAGAGAGGGTTTAAATGATGTTCAGACTGTTCTTTGGAATGGTCCAATGGGTGTTTATGAGATGGAAAAATTTGCAAGAGGTTCAACTAAGATAGCTAACTTTGTAGCTGATAGTTATGCTACTACTGTTGTTGGTGGTGGAGATACAGCGGATTTAGTACAAAGAATAGGTATAGATGATGAGATGAGTTTTATCTCAACTGGTGGTGGAGCTTCTCTTGAACTTTTAGAGGGTAAAATACTTCCAGGTGTTGCACCACTTATAATTAAAGAGGATTAATTAGAATGATTATTGCTGCAAATTTAAAAACAAATTTTACTCGTAAAAAAACTAATGAATATATAAATGATTTAGATGGTTTCTTAAATCAAAACAGCATATCTCAAGATGTTTTAGTTTTTCCTGCAACTTCTTCATTAGATGCTTATAGCTGTAAAGTAGATGTAGGTGTTCAAAATGCTTACGCTGTTGAAAATGGTGCATTTACTGGTGAGATAGGATTGGAACAAATTGAAGAATTTGGCATAAAAACTATTCTTATTGGTCACAGCGAGAGAAGACATATTTTAGGTGAATCACAAGAAGTTATAGCTTCAAAATTTGAGTTTTATAAAAACTTAGGTTTTAAGATAGTTTATTGTGTTGGTGAACCAAAAGAGATTAGAGAATCTGGTAAAGAAAATATGATGGAGTATATCTCTAAGCAGTATGAAGGTATAGATACTACTTATGAAAATCTTATTATCGCTTATGAACCAGTTTGGGCTATAGGTACAGGTTTAATCGCCACATTAGAAGATATAGAAGAGATGCATAAAGATTTAAAAGAAAAATCTCATGTACCACTTCTGTATGGTGGTAGTGTAAAAGTTGCAAATGCTAAAGATGTACTAGCTGTTAATAATGTAGATGGTGTATTAGTTGGAAGTGCATCATTAAAAGTTGATGATTTTAAATCAATGATAACTTATGCAGAAGAGTTAAGTAAATAAAATGGAGAATTTATAATATGGTAATGAAGGGTAAAAAAGGTCTTATAGTAGGACTTGCAAATAATAAATCAATAGCTTACGGTATAGCAAAATCTTGTGCAGAACAGGGTGCTGAGATGGCATTTACATACCTGAATGATGCACTTAAGAAAAGAGTTGAACCAATTGCTAAAGAGTTTGGTAGTGATAAAGTTTATGAACTTGATGTATCAAATGAAGAACACATGGCTGGTATCGCAGAGAAAATTAAAGCAGATTTTGGTGAGATCGACTTTTTAGTTCATTCTGTTGCATTTGCTCCAAAAGAAGCACTTAGTGAACCTTTTATGAAAACTACAAAAGAGGCATTTCAAATTGCTATGGATATATCTGTATATTCACTTATAGATTTAACTAATCGCTTAGAAGATGTTTTAGCTGACGATGCTTCTATCCTTACACTTTCGTACCTTGGTGGACCAAAATATATAGTAAACTATAATGTTATGGGTGTTGCTAAAGCAGCATTGGAATCAACTGTTAGATATATGGCGGTAGATTTAGGTAAAAAAGGTCAAAGAGTAAATGCAATAAGTGCTGGTCCTATCAGAACTCTAGCTGCAGCTGGGATTGGTGATTTTAAACAAATTCTTAATTGGAATGAAACAAATGCTCCTTTAAAAAGAAATGTGACTACTACACAAGTTGGAAACTCTGCCATGTATCTTCTTAGTGATTTAGCATCTGGTGTTACAGGTGAAGTTCATTATGTAGATAGTGGATACAATGTAATGGGAATGGCAGCTACCAAAACGAATGAAGCTGGTAAAACTGTTCTTTGTTGGGATGATAAATAATTTAATTCTTGAAAGCTATAAAAACCCTTATTGTAGATGATAGTATAGTTATAGTAAAGATTATTAAAAAAGCTTTATTAGCTAATATCATAGAGGGTTTTTATTTCAAAGAAGATTCTATTTTAACTGCTTCTGATGGTATGGAAGCATTTGAAACATTTGCGCAACATCCAAATATAGAATTAATTATTAGTGATATTAATATGCCAAACTTAAATGGCAATGAATTTGTAGAGATACTACAAGATACAAATAAAATTGATGATGTCAATGTGCTATTTGTAACCACACCTAATACAAAACTTATTTTTAGTGATGGTATTAAAAATAAAATACTTGGTACTATTTATAAACCATTCAATACAACTAACTTCAATGAAAAAATGCATCAACTATATTTAGATAAGGATAAAAGAAAAGAAGAATTAGAAAATATAAGATTATCTCATATTAAACAAGAAGAGTTTATCTTAAAAATAATAAAAATTTATTTAGAAAATTCAAAATTAATATATAAAGAAGATATATTGATTTTGAATATAAAAGAAAATTTTCATGATATATATGTAGATGAGAGTGAATATGTAGAAATTGCTTATGCCTCTTTATCTTTATATTTATATGAATTAAATAAAAATCATGAAATCCAAACAAAAAAAATAAAATGTATTATAAAGAAATTTTTTGATAAAAAAAATCGTAAAAAAGAATCTTTAGTGCTTAAAAATAAGTTTATAAACACTATGAAAGGTTTGAATGAAGTTGATGATTTTGATATTTACACTAAAGAGATAGTTGATAAATTGTCTTTGAGGTATAAACAAGCTAAAAATTATAAGCCAATTGACCCAAATCTAATTATCAATAATTTTCAGTTTATAATTCAACAATTTGGTATTATAGATTGTGAATTTGTAGATGATATTATTTATGAACTTTTTATAGAATTAAAAGAGATAAATAGCTTTTATAAATATTTAGGTTTATTTATTAAAAAAAATCAGATATTAACTTATTTACCAGATTTAAAATCAAATACTTTAAAGTACAATGAAATTATTGCAAGATTAAAATATATATATAAGATTAATGGTTTATTAAGACAGCATAGTACGGGATGGTTAGACTCTCATATTTGGCAAAGAGCTAAAAACTCACAAGAGATATTAGCTTATATGAAAAAAGAATTACCAAATAAGATGTTAAATTCAAATGAGTATTTATTTCATATAAAAAAAATAACTAAAGAAAAATATGAACAAAATTATAAACTAGATAAAAAAAATGTTGTTATTATATCAAAGGATTTAGATATTCTTGAGTTTTATAAATCTATTGTAAAAGCACCATTTGATAATTGGTCATTTTATGCTTTTGCAAGTGAAAAAATGATTCGTACATGGTTAAAAACGAATAAAGCAGATGTTATGGTGATTGATTATTCTTTCTCTACTGAATTTATAAAAGATGGGATGCAATTATTTCGTATTTTACAAAAATCAAATAATTCATTAAAATATTTGGCAAATGATAAAAAACTTTTTATCATTAACTCTTCAAAAAAAGAGATTGAATACACTACTATTCAAGCAAATAGCAATATAGATAAAATTACTCAAATATTTTTATATAACTGATTTGATAGTTTAGTAATTTATTTCATTTTTTATTATTTTTGCTAATTCACTACACTCTTTAATCTTTTGCGTATAGTTAAGTTGTTCTTTTAAAAGTATGTCTATAAAAGCACTTCCAACTATAACACCATCTGCACCTTTTACTTTAGCTTTTGCTGTTTTTGCATTTACTCCAAATCCAACATATACGCTAGTATTTGTATATTTTTTAATTGAGTTTAAAAATGGCTGTAAGTCTTCAGCTTTTCCAGAACCTGTAATCCCAGTATAAGCTACCATATAGATAAATTTTTTAGCATCTGATACTATCTCTTTAATTCTTTCTTCACTATCTGTTGGTGCTGCAAAACTAATATTTGATATATTGTTAGAATCAAAAAGGTTTGAGTATAATTTAGCTTCTTCATGTGGTAAATCAGGGATAATTAATCCATTTACACCTATTTCACTAGCAAAAGGGATTAACTTTTCCATATTTTGTTGGTAAAAACTATTGAAATAGCCCATCCATAAAGTATCTACTTTTGGTGCTATCTCTTTTGAAACATCAAGTAAATCTTGAAACTTAAATCCAAGCTCCAAAGCTTTATGATTTGCTTTTTCTATTAATGGACCATCCGCAACAGGATCAGAGAAAGGAACACCTAATTCAAGAGTATCAACTCCATTTTCTCCAAGAGCTAAAGCTAAGTCTATACTAAAAGATTTTTCTGGAAATCCAGTTGTTATAAATGCTACTAAGTTTTTCATTACTTATCCAAATCAGGTATTTTTACTAAGGAGTATGTTACTTTTGAAAGTTTTTCATCATTTTTAAGATCATCATTCCACTGTTCAAACATATCATTAATAGCGAGTAGCCAATTAACAATCTCTTCTGTTACTGGTTTTTTTGATTTTCTTAATTCATCAAGTGCATCTTCTACAAGTGAAGCTAACTTCATCATAGATTCTATTTTTAAAAATGCTGCTGCTGATTTTATACTATGAAAAACACGAAAAAGCTCATTTACAATTTTATCATGCATTTCTGGTCTTGAAAGATCAATAATCATGACTTCCATACTATCAATCATCATAGAATAATGATCTAAAAACTCATCCACAATTTCAAAATCGAAGTTGGCTTCAAGATGACTTTTTATTCCCATAAAGTTTTCTCCTAAATTGGTCAAATTATAGCAATTTTTAGTTAAAATACCTTTATGAATAAAAAAATGACTATAAATTCGATACAAAAAACAAAGGGTGATAGACCTTTAGTTATGATAACTGCGTATGATGCATTATTTGCAAAATTATTTGAAGATAATGTAGATATGATATTGGTTGGAGACAGCTTAAATATGAGTTTTGCAGGTCGTAAAGATACTTTAAGTGCTACTATGGATCAAATGATTTACCATACAAATGCTGTTTGTAATGGAGCAAAAAATAGTTTTGTTATTTGTGATATGCCTTTTGGAACATATACAAATAAAGAGGATGCTTTAAATAATGCTATAAAAGTTTTTCAACAAACAAGTGCTGATTGTGTAAAAATAGAGGGTGGAAAAGATAAGTCATATATTGTTAAGCATTTAGTAGATAATGGCATCGCAGTATGTGGACATATTGGACTACTTCCTCAATCTGTTAGAAGTGAGGGTGGCTATAAAGTAAAAGGGAGAAGTTCAGATGAACAACTTCAACTTATTGAAGATGCTAGAGCCATAGAGGAAGCTGGTGCATTTTGTATAGTTATAGAGGGTGTAATAGCTGAAGTAGCATCTGAGATAGCTTCTTGTGTAGATGTTCCTGTTATTGGTATAGGTGCAGGAAATGGTGTGGATGGGCAAGTTCTAGTATTTTCAGATATGCTTGGTCTTTTTGAAGAGTTTACACCTAAATTTGTAAAAAAATATTTAGATGGTTCATCAATTGTAAAAGATGCTGTAAAAAGCTATTCAAATGAAGTAAATACAAGAGAGTTTCCGCAAGAGATTCATACATATTAAGTGAATAGATTTTGGAAAGATTAGTAGAGATAGAAAAATTTGACTCAGAAGAAACAACTGAGATTTCACTCCGTCCAGATGCATGGAGTGAATATATAGGTCAAGAACAAATTAAAAAAAATCTTGGTGTATTTATACAAGCAAGTAAAAAACGCCAAGAAGCACTTGATCATGTTTTATTTTATGGACCTCCAGGGCTTGGTAAAACAACTTTAGCTTTAATCATTGCAAATGAGATGGATGCAAATATTAAAATAACAGCTGCTCCAATGATAGAAAAAAGTGGTGATTTAGCTGCTATTCTTACAAATCTTGAAGAGGGTGATATACTTTTTATTGATGAAATTCATAGACTCTCACCTGCCGTTGAGGAGATATTGTATTCATCTATGGAAGATTATCGCATAGATATTATTATAGGTAGTGGACCAGCTGCTCAAACTGTTAAAATCGACTTACCCCGTTTTACTCTTATAGGTGCTACTACTAGAGCTGGAATGTTATCTAACCCCTTAAGAGATAGATTTGGTATGAGTTTTAGGATGCAGTTTTATACATCTGAAGAGTTAGCAAAAATTATAACTCAAGCATCAAATAAACTAAATAAAGAGATAATCCATAAAGCATCTATCGAGATAGCAAAAAGAAGTCGTGGTACACCTCGTATAGCATTAAGGCTACTTCGTCGTGTTCGTGATTTTGCAGATGTTGCAGATGAATTAGATATTAATCATGCAAGAACTGAGTATGCTTTAGATGAACTTGGCATCAATTCCCATGGTTTTGATGAGATGGATATAAAACTTTTAAAACTTCTTATCTCTGCTAAAGGCAGACCAATGGGACTAAGTACAATAGCTGCTGCACTTAGTGAAGATGAGGGTACTGTTGAAGATGTTTTAGAGCCTTATCTTTTAGCAAATGGGTATTTAGAAAGAACAGCAAAGGGTAGAAAAGCAACAAGAAATACTTATGACATTTTAAATATCTCATTTCCATCAGAGGAAAGAACTTTATTTTGAAACCACAGTATTTTGTAGCTGTACTTTTTGCTACTGGATTTTATTGGATGTATATTTTGTATGCTCCATTTTTATTTAGTATTACAGTTGCTGCACTTTTGGCAGTTTCAACATCAAACATACAAGATTATTTTCAAAAATTATTAAAATTAAAATTATTAGCAGCTTTTGTTTCCACTTTTTTATTAGCTACTTTATTTTTTGCTCCTCTTGGATATTTTTTAACAACATTAACTTTAAAATTAAATTCATTACAACCAGAGGTATTTAAAAATTTAATTATATTTATAGAACAAACTATACAAAGTCCACCAGAATATGTAATATTTTTAAAACCATATTTAAAAGATTTTTTAGTAGATTTAGATATAAATGCCATATCTTCTAATGCACTAAGTATAACTGGTAGCATCGGTGCTATAAGTGCTGGTTTTTTTAAAAATGCTTTTCTAGTAATTATTTTTTATTTCTTTTCTCAATACAATAGTTCAAATATAGTAAATTTTTTAAAGCGAATAGTTAAAATATCTGTAGAGGAATCAACCACTTTAGTTAAGGAACTATCATCAGTGATGAGTGTAGTTTTTTATTCTATTATAGTTACAGCTATGTTTGAGGGTGCTTTATTTGGTATAGTTATTTCTTATATGGGATATAATGGTATTTTATTTGGTATTATGTATGGGTTTGCTTCTCTTATACCTGTAGTTGGTGGTGCTTTAATGTGGTTACCATTTATGCTTTATCAATTTTACATAGGTGATAATGCAGGTGCGATTTTTATAGCTGTTTATTCAATAGTTGTTATATCTATAATAGCAGATACATTTATAAAACCACTTATTATTAAATGGATTAATAAAAAACTTTTAAAAGATGATGATGCAAAACTTGATGAGCTTGTAATCTTCTTTGCAATAATAGCAGGACTTTCAACATTTGGTTTTTGGGGCATGATAATTGGACCTGCAATCACAGCATTTTTTCTAACTATTTTGAAATTATTTGAAAAAAGAAATCAACTACACTCTATTAGTTAGCATAAAAAGGATTACTCCTTTTTATGCTAACTATTTTTCTAACTGTATATCTATAGATAAAGCTTCAACACCATCTAGTGTGTCTTTTTGAATATCTACTTTTTTTACATCTATATATTTTTTAACAACTTCAATAATTTCAGCTTTTAATTCATCCATAAATGGAAAACTATTATTTGTTCTATCAGACATTATAGCAATAGTGAGTCTATCTTTGGCAGTTTTTGCACTACTTTTTTTACCAAACCAAGGAAACATTATGAAAACATCCCTTTTATTTTTTGCATAAAACCATCATTGTGTGACTCTACATCAAGAAAATCAACTTTTTCACCACATATTCTTGAAGCAATTCTAGTATAAGCTTGTCCAGCTTTTGAATCTTTAGAAAGTATGATAGGTTTCCCTTGATTAGAAGCATCTATAATGCCTTTATCTTCTGGCACTTTACCTATTAGTGGTATGCTCAGTATGTCTAAAATATCCTCGCTATTAAGCATCTCTCCACTTTGAACCATTTTTGAATCAATTCTATTGATGATTAGAAATTTATCAACTTCTTGACCATCTTTAACTTTTTTACTTTTTGAGTCAAGTATCCCTATAGCTCTGTCTGAATCTCTTATGGATGATACCTCGGGGTTAACTACTACTAATGCTTTATCAGCAAACTCTATAGTATGCTCATACCCACTCTCTATTCCAGCAGGTGCATCTAGAATGACAAAATCAAACTCTTCTTTTAGTGAACTAATAAGTTTAAATATTTTATCCGAATCAAGAACAGATTTATCTTTTGTTTGTGAAGCTGCTAAAAATGATAAGTTTGGATTCATTTTACTTTTGATAAGTGCTTGCTTTGTACTAATACCATCATCCATTACATGAACCATATCATAAACAACACGATTTTCTAATCCCAAAAGCATATCAAGATTTCTTTGTCCAATATCAAAATCAACTACTACACATTTTTTATCATTTTGAGCGATGCCAAGTCCAATATTTGCTGTAGTTGTTGTTTTACCAACACCACCTTTTCCACTTATTACTGCTATTACTATACCCAACTTGTCTCCTTTAATACAGGTGTTATAACTATTTCATTATTTATTAATTCTATTCTATTTAATTTTTCTTGTAGAAGTTTATTGTCTATTTCAACACCGTGAAAAACTATATTTGCTTTATCTGATGCTTGAAGCATCATGAAGTCACCATCACATCTAATCGAACCATTTACTACTTGTGTAATAATAAGAGTACCATTTACTATGATACTTCCTCCACTATTTACACGATTTAAAAGAAGTAAGTCACCATCTATATTTAACTCTTGACCACTTCTCACAAGTTTATCTAAAACTTTTAGATGAGCTTTTTTTTGAATCTCTTGTGTAACTTCTTTTACTGGTTCTTCTATTAGCTCTTTTTTTGGTTCTTCAATTAAATCTATACTCTTTTTTTTGTTTTTTTGTTTTGGTAAAATAATATTAAATACATATTTTAAATTTTTAGAATCTAAAAATTCTTTAATATTTTCACTTTCATTTCCATGTATAAGTATAAGATTATTTTGAAAAAATTGATAGTTTTTTTCAAAAAAAGATATAAATTTATCCTCTTCTTCTAACTCAATTTCAAAAATTTTGACTGAATATTGTTTAGTTTTCATTGTAAATCTCTGGGTAATTATTTTTAAAACGACGATGTAGCCAAAACCAAAATTTTGGTTCTTTTGTTATAAGCTCTGAGAGCCAATCTGCTTGAAGTTGTGTAGCTTTTTGTATATCAGCTTTAGCATCTTCTGTTTTTTCTACTGGTATTTCATCATATAGCATTAAAGTATAATTCTCTTCATCATCAGTTCTTATGGTTACTGGAACTATTGCTGAGTTATATTTTCTTGCTAAAAATGCAGGAGTTGTCGTTTGACGAATATCTTTACCCATAAATTTAACAATTACACCATCTTTAGAATTGATATTTGTATCAATCAAAAGACCACTAGCATAACCTTGTTTTAAAAACTTTATAAGTGGTTTTACAACATTTGTTTTTTCTAAATTAATATTTCCAAAATGACTACGAGATTCAAGAAGCCACTCCTCATAAGTGTCATTTTTCATTTTTTTATAAACAGCGATAAGTGGTTCTATCAATGCACCAATAGATGCACCTCCAAGTTCCCATGAAGAGTAATGAGTAGTTACATAAATAACAGTTCTACCTTCATTATGTATTTTATTTACAATTTCTATATTTTTTACGCTAACTTTTTTCGTTAGTTCCTCTTTAGACATATGACGAATCTCTAAAAGATGTAAAAAATTAAATGCAAGGTTTTTAAAACTATATTTTACAATCTCTTTTTTTTCTTTTTCATCTAGTTTATTTTCAAATAAAAAATGAAGATTTTGATAGGCTACATTTCTATATCTTTTTGATGAAATATAGCCTAAGGAAGCTAAGAGTGAAAAAAAACTTTTTCTTAAATTTTTTGGTAATATTATTAAGAATTTTTCAACAAGTAGAAATAATTTAAAGCCCATTATTCAATAATCCTTTTGCAGTTTTTATTATTAAATTAGTTTGAATTTCAGAAATACTAAAATCATTTTTATCTATCTTATTTATATCAACTTTTGATGGTGATTCTATGCCTATATTGATAGGTGTTTCATAAATCATTCTAGTATTGGTTGGTCCAAAAAGTGTAATTGACGGTATAACTTGAGCCCATGCTATATGAGTGGGTCCTGTATCATTACCTATAACTAAATCAACATTTGAGATAAATTCAACTAATTCTTTTAGTGAAAATTTTGGTGCAATTTTTGCAAATTTTGAATTTGATGCAATCCAAAGAGCATCTTCTTTTTCAATCTCATTACCCCATATAATAATACATTCCTCTTTTAGCTCATTACAAATTTTAACTATTTTTTCTTTTGGATATTTTTTAGATTCCCAAGATGCACCTATAACTATCGCTATTTTTTTAGAATAGATATGCAATTTTTGTTTTGTAGAAAATATAGGTTTTCTTTCTTGTAGCATTTCATCTGTTATCTTAAATCCCAAAGCATCTCCAACAACAAAACAATTTCTTTTTACGACATTTTCCTCATAAGAAATTTTAGAAGTTGATTTATAAAATAAGGAAGATAAAGACTCCCTAGATGATTTTTTGTCAAAACCATGAGTATTTTTACTTATTAATCTCGTAACTATCGCTGATTTTAAAAGCCCTTGCATATCTATCACTACATCATAACTACCTAGATTTTTAAGTTTTGAAATAGTATTGAAAAACTCAGAAAAGCTTTTTGATTTTTTGATTTTTTTTAAATTTACTGTATGTACTTTAAAAATAAGTGGATGATTTATTAAAAGTGGTGAAAATACTTCCTCTGTTATCCATTCTATTTTCGCTTCAGGATATTTTTGATGTATAAACTGCAAGACAACAGCACTATTTACAATATCACCAAGAGCAGAAAGTCTAACAATAGCTATCTTTTTTATATTATTATTCATAGATGTAATTATAACCTTTTTTAATTGAACTATTGTATAACTAAAACAAAAATATATTAAGTTCATAAATAGTAAATTAATCTTTTTTTAAGCTAGGAAAGATATAATTTCAACCTCTTAAGCGTGTCACGGTAGCTCAGCTGGTTAGAGCACTGGTCTCATAAGCCGGGGGTCGGGGGTTCAAGTCCCCCTCTTGACACCAT
>JAYEHQ010000020.1:1758-5114 GCA_034659595.1 Campylobacterota bacterium | reverse complement strand
GTGGGAAGAAAAGCCATTAAGTAAGATTGCAAATTTTTTAAATGGTTTAGCTTGTCAAAAATTCCCACCTACAAATGATATAGACAAATTACCAGTACTAAAAATAAAAGATTTAAAAAGTGGTATTAGTGATAGTTCTGATTGGGCTACAACTGATATAAAACCTGAATATATAATAGAGAGTGGCGATGTAATATTTGCTTGGTCTGCTTCACTTATGGTCAAAATTTGGGATGGTGAAAAATGTATTTTAAACCAACACCTTTTCAAAGTAACTTCAGATGATTATCCAAAGTGGTTCTATTATCAATGGTGCAAATACCATTTAGATAGATTTATAGCTATTGCACAAGCTCATGCAACAACAATGGGGCATATCAAAAGAAAAGATTTAGATAATGCGATGTGTTTTGTTCCTAGTGATGATGAAATGAAAGTTATGGATGAACAAATAATTCCATTAATGGAAAAGATGGAAAATAACTCAAAGCAAATAAAAACTCTTGAAAATATGAGAGATACACTTTTACCTAAGTTTATGAGTGGAGAGGTTAGGGTTTAGTATGAAAATGAAAAGTCTATTTCTAAAATTATTTATTCATATAAATTCTTTTTTATGGATAGTGTTTTTATATATTTTAAATAACAAAATATTTCTTGTTAATGTAGATTACATTTTTCAGTATAAAGAATACACTCTAGAATTAGCCAAATACAATGAATTTTTAAATGTTATTTTATACCTATCAATTATTTTTATACTGAGTTTAATTAGTATTTTTTTACTTAAAAATATTAATAAAACTTCAAAAGAGCTAACAATTAAAATAAAAAAGATAAATCCAGTATATCGGGAATATTTGCCTGTATTCCTTGGTGTAATGATTATATCCTTATCACTAAAAGACATACAAGAATATAATATCGTATTTTTTAATTCAATATTTATTTTTTTATTTATACTTTTTTATATGACAAAGATAGGATTTTTAAATCCCTTTTATTACATTTTAGGGATTAGAATTTATAAAATAGAAACTGATAAATCTGAGTATATTTTAATATCAAATGAAAAAGACTATAAATTTTTATCTCAACAAACAAGATTAAAAAAAATAGATGAAGAACTACTAATTTATTTAAAGGACAAAAATGGCTGAATGTATATGTAAATTAAAAAAAAATAGGTTTAATAATTTATTTGGAACGACGGATGATTTTGATAAATTTGTTGAGAGTGTATCAAACTTTTGTAGTTTTACAATTATTGATGCTAACAGTCTAACAGACTTTAAAGCATCTCCTGATTATATTCCTGCTTCTGATGAATGGTTCTACTTAGAAACTAATAATTTAGAAGATAATATAAAAAGACATATTGATAAAATTTATGAACATTTTAGGTCAAGTACAGACTTATCAGATATTGATAGCACAACTTTAAATGATATTAAACTTGTTATGTATGGTGAAGAAATAGAAGACAAATTAAAAATAAATTTTCAAGTAATTACAAAGTCAAAATTTATAACTGAAGATAAGTTCTTAGTTTTTGATAATGGCACCAAAATATTGGAAAATGAAAATCTATTACAGCTTGAAGATAAAACACATTTTACTTTATGTGAAGCCACTAATAGAATCTATTTTAAGCAACTATCTCATCTAAATAATATTCACGGAGATTTCAAACATTTATATAAAGAAGCTTCTAAAAATGATGTAAAAGAAATTTTTGAGACGGAACTTGTAAATTTGGTAAATATTGATAATGAATTAATAGAAAATAATAAAATAAGTTCTTTAAATTTAAAGAAAATTTCTTTTTATAAAGGTAGTGGAGTTTTTCAAAAAATCAAAGATAATCCAGACGAATTTTTAGTATATATGAATAAGTTTGATGTGTTAAAAGAGCTTATTAATGATGATAAAATTTCTATTCAGTCAGATGATAATATGAAGATATTTATGAAAGCTTGTAGTGAGCAAGTATATTAAGGAGATTTTACAGGTGACCCATTTATGGCAAATACCAATAAGAGGATATAAGCTACTATGACTAAAATAACAGAAAACAAAATAGAACTTTTAGAAAAGCAAGGCTTTAAATACATCTATGCTCCAAATATAGCACTTAGACAAGGATATAATTAATGACTAATTCAAATATACTCATCTACCAAACCGAAGATGGACAAACAAAAATCCAAACAAGACTTGAAGATGAAACAGTTTGGCTTACACAAGCTCAGCTTTGTGAACTATTTCAAAAATCAAAGTCAACCATTAGTGAGCATATTAAAAACATTTTTAAAGAGGGTGAACTGACTGAAAATGCAGTTGTTCGGAATTTCCGAACAACTGCTGAAGATGGTAAAAATTACAATACAAATTTTTACAATCTAGATGTCATAATATCAGTAGGCTATAGGGTGAAATCACTTCAAGGCACAAAATTCCGTCAATGGGCAACAAGAAGACTCAAAGAGTACATAGTTAAAGGTTTTACTATGAATGATGAGTTGCTTAAAGAAGCTGGCGGAGGTAATTATTTTGAAGAGTTATTAGCTCGTATTCGTAATATTCGGTCTTCTGAAAAAGTGTTTTGGAGAAAAGTGCTTGATATATATGCGACAAGTATAGATTATGATGCAAGATCTGAAACATCTATACTATTTTTTCAAACAGTTCAAAACAAAATGCACTGGGCAGTTCATGGTAATACTGCTGCAGAAATAGTGTACCAAAGAGTAGATAGTTCAAAAGCAAATATAGGACTAACAAGTTTTAAAGGAAGTAAACCCACTAAAAAAGAAGTGGGCATCACTAAAAACTATCTAAATGAAGATGAATTAAACCTTTTAAACCGAATGGTAACAGCATATATCGAGATGGCAGAGATCCAAGCGATGGATCAAACACCTATGTATATGAAAGATTGGATTGAACGACTGGATGACTTTTTGAAAATGACAGGTAAAGATGTATTAAGCCATGCAGGGAAAATTAGTCATGATAAAGCTATGAAAAAAGCAAATGAAGAGTATTTGTCCTATAAAGAACAAACAAAAAATGAACTCTCGAAAGTTGAAGAAGATTTCATAAAGCAGATTGATACTACAGCAAAGATCTTAAAAGAGAAAAAATGACAACTAAAATAACAGAAAACAAGATAGAACTTTTTGCTATTGAGCTTTTAGAAAAACAAACTTGTTCTAAAATGGAACTAGTTCAGAAGATAGATAAACATGCCTAACCAAATAGACTTGACCACACCCCAAGCATTCTCAAACTTCGTAATCTTCAAAATAGACAATGCAAAAGTAAATATAGATGTATTTTTTCAAGATGAGACT
>JAYEHQ010000020.1:0-1658 GCA_034659595.1 Campylobacterota bacterium | reverse complement strand
TGGCTTACTCAAAATATGATCGCTGAGCTTTTTGATACAACAAAACAAAATATAAGTTTACATATAAAAAATATCTTTGAAGGTGGGGAGTTGGAAAAAGTTTCAGTTGTAAAGGATTTCTTGACAACTGCTAAAGATGGCAAAAACTACAAAACTAAATACTACAATCTCGATGCAATTATCTCTATAGGGTACAGAGTAAACTCTAAAAAAGCTACTCAGTTTAGACAGTGGGCTACTAGTGTACTCAAAGAGTTTGCCATTAAAGGTTTTGTGCTAGATAAAAAACGACTTGAAAATGGTACATTTTTAGGTAAAAACTATTTTGATACACTCCTTGAAGAGATACGAGAGATACGACTGAGTGAGAGGATGTTTTACCAAAAGGTTACTGATATTTATGCTACAAGTGTAGATTATAACAAAAATGATGAGACAACCAAAAAGTTTTTTGCAAAGGTGCAAAATAAACTTCATTTTGCGATACACGGACATACAGCCGCAGAACTTATCTATAGTAGAGTAGATAATCAAAAAGAGAAGATGGGATTAACCTCTTGGGATAATTCGCCCTCGCTTGATATGTTTTTAGAGTTTGATGAGAGAGATATTTTACAAGATGCAGGGAAAATTACCAAAAAAATAGCAGATGAAAAAGCATTTAGTGAATTTGAAAAGTATAGAGTGATACAAGATAGATTATTCATGAGTGATTTTGATAAACTACTACTAGATATGGACAATTACAATGAGTAACAAAATAACCGAAAATGAAATAGAACTTTTTGCCATTGAGCTTTTAGAGAGTCTTGGTTTTGAGTATATCTATGCTCCAGAGTATGAGCGAAGTTTTGAGGATGTCATACTCAAAGAGAAACTTACTTCCTCACTTACAAGTATAAATCCATCTCTACATGTAGAGCAAATAGAATACGCTGTTAAACAGATTGAGCGACTAAAATCAACAGAGCTTTTAACAGACAACGAAACCTTTCATAAAATGCTTACAGAGGGTATAACTGTTGAAGTTCTTCGAGATGGTGTAACTCGTGGTGAGATTGTTAAGCTTATAGATTTTGATGATATATCTAACAATGATTTTGTCGTCTCAAACCAATTCACTATCATAGAAAACGGTATCAACAAGCGACCAGATTTAATCCTCTTTATAAATGGACTGCCTTTAGTGGTGATTGAACTTAAAAATCCAGTAGATGAAAATGCAACTATTGGTTCTGCATATAAACAGATACAAACCTATAAAAGTATTATCCCCTCTCTTTTTACATATAATGCTTTTTGTATCATAAGTGATGGACTTGAAGCAAAAGCAGGAACTATATCAGCAGGTCTTACAAGATTTATGAGCTGGAAAAGTAGTGATGGTAAAAGTGAAGCTTCAAAGTTGATCTCAGAAGTTGAAACTATGATAACTGGTATGTTAAACCCTATAACTCTTTTAGATTTGATCCGTAACTTTATCGTGTATGAAAAGAGTACCAAAGAAGATTCTAAGACTGGAATAACCACTATAGAAACAGTTAAAAAACTAGCAGCTTATCATCAGTACTATGCAGTAAATAAAGCTGTTGAGAGAACTATAAAAGCAAGTGCAGAAGATGGAGATAAAAAAGGTGGTGTTGTTTGGCATACACAAG
>JAYEHQ010000019.1:0-5144 GCA_034659595.1 Campylobacterota bacterium | reverse complement strand
TCTATATTTGTTTTTCGCCAGTTTTTATTATCTACACTATTATGTTTTAGTTCTTCTACTTCATCTTTTCTACAAATAAAACCTTTTTTTATCTGGTGTTTATTACCTTCTATTAGTTTTGCATAAGATTTTTTAGGGTTGACTTTTAGGATTTTTATTTGTCCTATTTTTATCTCTTCATACCCTAATGACTCCTTTGTATATGGATCATATATTTTTTTTCCTAATTTATAAACATTATAAATGTCATTTTCTTGAAGTAATGAGCCACCTTGATTTAAAATGATTTGATGTGATGATGCAGTTACAACTTTAATCGGATATATATTGCTTAAAAGTTTAGTTGAAATATCATTAGATATATTTTTAATTATTTTTTGTAGTATCATATTTTCAGATGAAGTAGAGTCTAAATTTACCTCTGCTATAGCTGTATCAGACCATTTTATTTGAGAAGTTGCGACTACTATAATTCTATAATCAACTATAAAATTAGCTTTATTGGTAGAAGTTGAACTACCTAAAAGTTGATTATGTGTTGTTTGAGTAGTAACTGAAGTATTTTGTATAGTCCCTACTAAAATATAATCAGCATCAAGTCTTTGTCCAAGTTTCACCTTTTGTGAAAATGGTGTTTTTTTTGATTCTATAATATCTAATTCTTTAGCTACATTTTTTGTATATGTTTTATCTATAACTACAAATCTTCTTGATTGTGTAATATCTGTTGTAAGAGCTTGAGAAAGCATATTAGATATTTTAGAAGAGTTGTATTTTTTTTGTAGGATATTATAGTTTGAAGAGTTTGTATAGAATGGTACAATAGCTATTTTTCTTCTGTTATTATGATTTATACCTGGAGTTATATATTTTAGCATTTTTACTATAACTTTTACTCTCCATTCGTTTGAAGATACTTCTTTAGCATTTAATATTCTGTATTCACTTATCAAACCATCAGTTGTTTCTTTAATGTTTTTTTTACTAAGCTTTTTAAGGTTAATATCGTTTTTTACCAAAGAATTATTAGAAGAAGATTTTTGTTCTAATCTTTTTGTAAATATTCTTTTTGATTTGATAGATACACCCTTTGATTGTTTTATAGCTTCAACTAATGCATCTTGAATAGCTTCATATCTGCTAACCCCAAAACCATCAACTTCTAGAGTAGTGGTTTTAGTAGCACCAAACAATAAGTTTGATAAAATCATCAAAATAAAAAATAGTTTTTTTGTCATTTAGAAGTCATCCATAGTGTTTACAATATTGCTACTTTGATGAAAATTGTTGTAATTTTTCTTTTTAATCTCTTTGGTTATTTCTGGTTTGTTAAAAGATTTTACAGCTTTTAATGTAGAGTATTTCCAAACACGAACAGCACCAACAAATTTGACTCCATCTTTAGTAGTAAAATGCCATCTTTTAACAGTAGATATACCTTGCAGTTTAACACTTGCGGAACTTTTTATATTTTTTTGTGTTATTTTTATTATATTTTTAACTGTTTTTTCTATAGTATCTGAATCTAATTTCAGCTCTCTTTCAACATACTTTCTAGTTTCTTCTCCATTTTTTCGTATATTTTCAGCATGCATACGGCCATTAACCATCTCTGCTATTTGTGCATCTGCATTTGCAATAGCGGCACTTTTTGCTTCAGATTTTAACTCTTCATTTATATAGTCATCACCACTATCTGGTCTATATGAAGCTAGTCCGTAAGAGATAACAGCGGGTGAGCCATCTATATCGTAAGCAAGTCTTACACCCATAGTTGATATAAACTTTTTATTTGAAGTTGGTAATAAAGATGGTATGTCTCTACCTTTTCCTTTTACTAATGATTTTCTTTGATATGTAATATCTTTAGCTATTTGTATGGTTTTTGTAGATGCTACCGCTACTATACCTACAACTGTATTTCCATCAGTACCTTTAGATATAGTCGTTTGGATAGGAATTAATCCAGCCATACTTCCTGATGCTTTTCGTATTGTATCTTTTATAAACTTATCTCTAAATAAGTCTTTTTTCTTAGTTGGAGTTGCTTTTTCTAATGTGTCTGGATGAACTCCCATCTCTAAGAGTTGAGTATCAAGTTCTTTCTCTTTAACATCAAGTTTTTTTTCTAAAACTAATACAATTTTACCCCAAAAACTCGGACTTGAAGCTGGCGGTAATTCAATTTTTTTAGCATCTGTAGATCTATTAATATATGATGATTTTATTTTATCTGCAGCTATGTCACCAAATCTGTTCATTATATATTGTTTTTGAATTTTCATCATGGCTTTATCGTAAGCATTAATCAAAGCATCACCATATTGTGGGTCTATAGGTTTTAGTGAAACACCTTGTTGAGCAAATAATGTATATATTCCATTATTTTCTCCAAAACTACTTAGTCCCATAGATGTTAAAACATTTTCTGACCAATTTTCAACTGTATCACTAGCACTAAGTTTAGGAATATTATTTGGATTTGACATCTCATTTATATTTGTATTGTCAGTAGGTGTAGATGCTAAAAGTTGTGTACCTAAAAATACAGAAGTAATTAGACTTAATTTTAATACTTTTTTTAAATTTGAAAACATTTAATGCCTTTTTTTTAAATTATTTTGATTACCAAGCAACCGAATCGTTGCTACCTCTTTTACCTATAACTTTTTCATCTTCCCAAAAAGCTAAACCAGTATTTATATCTGTTAAAGACATTTGAAAGTAGTATTCTACTTGTTGTGTATCACTATCTACTGTAATATTTCTTTGGATAATTTTTCCACTAAGAGATAAGTCTGGTGCTATCATTTGACCTTTGGCAGCTACTGTTTTTTGGTTAAACTCTGCGTGTCCTCTCAAATCTTTTCTTGTTTGCATTGCCATTTTATCTTCAGTACCATTAGCACCAACTGCTGTTGTTACAACAACTTTACCACTTTTTAGAAGACCTACTCTCATTTTTTTTACAAGTTGATCTGTATCTATGTGCTGCATAGTATCGTTTATAACACGAGAAATTACAAGTACATATCTACTACCATTAGGTTTACTAACTGCACCAGAACTTACTAAAGATTGAATCATATTTTGTGCAGTTTTTTGAAAATCACGATAATCAAGTCCCATAACCGCTGATGCTTCTTTGTCGTTATCTAGGTCGATATTTACTGTTTTAGTAGCTCCACAGCCTGTTAGTAAAGAGATTGCTAAAAAAGTACTTATTGATAGTTTTGTTGCTGACATAATGTTGTTTTTCCTTCTTTTTTAAGATATAAATTAAATGATTTTGATTTAGTATTTGGTGATGTAAGATTAATATAAAATGGTTGATTTGCATATGCAGGAACACTTGACCAATTAGATAAAATTGTATCTATAGTAAAATCATTTTCATCTAACCATACTATTTTATATTCAACTTTTATATAGTTATTTGTTAAATTTTTACCTCTAACTTGTGCTTGCATAAAACCATCATCTTTAATTCTTCCTTTTAAATCTTCTATAGATATATATCTATCAGAACACTCTCCTACTAATTGAACAATTTTTTGAGATGGTTTTGGTGTTGTATTACAGCCACCTATAAAAAATACTATACTTAGTAGTATTAATGAAATGTATTTCAAATTTATTCCTTTACAATTTAATTATATTATAACTGACTTTTGCATTTGGTGTTGTTTTTCTTACAAATACTATAGCATTTTTAGCACCTTGTAAGTCTATATTTATATTTTCAAGACCAGCTTGTAGTTTAATTTTTTTATTCTTAGGCATTTTGATTTTTGCTAATTGGTATTCTTTAGGTAAACTTGTCCATGTTCTAGTATCTGCTTTTGTTAATGCCATTTGTATAAAACCAGTTGCTAAACCATATAGTTCTCCACCTCTTCTTTTTGCTTCATACTGTATATATGTCTTTATCAAAGCTCCAAAGACAGCACGATAAACTATATCATCATATCTATATTTGAATTCTGTAAGTATAACTTTATCCATATCAGATAATAGTTGAGTATTTGTAATAAATTTGTTTTTTGAAAATACACTTAAATTTTTTGTAGCTAATTTTTGAGGTTTCATTTTTGGTAAAGCTATACCTGTATATAAAATTTTACTAGAGATTAAAAACATTGGTATATCTATTTTAAACTGCTCTTTTTTTGGTGCTAATCCATTGGCATATATTATCCATACATTATTTAATTTTCTTTTTTTACCATTTAAAATATTTTCAACTAATCTATAGTCAAATTTTATTATTTTATTTTTTGGTAGCATCTTATGTGTTTCTCTCAATAGGGCAGATGCTTTTTTATAATCTTTTTGTGTGGTAAAAAATATACCAGCAAGATAATTAGTAAAAGGATTTACAAAATCTGGATAAAGAGTATAAGTATCTAATGCGGGATATTTGTGTGAAATCATATTTTTTATTTGTGGATTTTGAGTATTTTTAGATACATCCATAAAAAGTTCAGGTTGTGGAGTTTTACTTTTAGATGCTTTTTTATTTATTTTAGCAATATTCTCTTTCTCTTTTTTTTCTTTTTCTTTTATAGCTTGTTTAGCTTTTTTCACCATTTTTGCATAAGTTTCTTTAGCTCTTCTTTGTCTATCTATAGCACGGTTAAATTCTATTCTTGCTTTATCCATTTCACCTAAAGCCATATAATCTATAGCTTTGTAAGTGTTTATCATGATGGAATCAGTCATAGTTGCATGATAATCTATAACAGCATCATTTAATAAAAGTTGAGCGATTAAATCACCTGATTTTCCAAGTAAAATTTCTTCATTATGAAATTTTACAATTTTTTCAGCTTCATCTAATCTTTCTAAACTTTTCTTATAATCTTTTGAAAAAAGATAACTATTTCCTGCATAAAGTGTTGGGAGTTGGTTCGATTCATCTAGTTTAGATTTTAAATCTTTCTCTTTATCTGCTTCTATAGCAACTTGTTTAAAGTTTCCAAGTTTTACATTTTGTTCTATTGTTGATGGCTTAATAGATACACAACCACTTAGTGAAAAACTACTTATAATAACTATAGTAAGTAGGTTAAGATAATTTTTTTTCATTATTTTAATCCGTTTTATTTTATCGATAGAGCCACTTGCAGATTACCAAAAACAAC
>JAYEHQ010000018.1:0-56189 GCA_034659595.1 Campylobacterota bacterium | reverse complement strand
TAAAGCTAAATCATATCTATTTTTCTTTTTAAGAATATTCTGAATAATTTTTATATGCTTATTCATATAACCTCCCCCTTAAACGCTTTATCCATAAGACTTTTATGAAGTGTTTCTAAGTGTTCTAGTTTTTGAGTTTCTTGGTTTTTGATAGTTTCTATTTTTTCTACTATTTGAGCGAATTTATTTTGTAGTTCTATTGGTGGATATTGGATATTGAATTTTTTGATTTGGGAATAGTTAAGAGCTTCTCTTGTAGCTCCAGATTGATTAGAAATAATTTGATTTTGGAAACTATCAATAGAAATCATAAAGCTAAGATATTCATTATTTAGCTCTTCTGTAAGTCTAATGATACAAACATGCTGATTTACATTTGCTCTTGTTGTATCTTTATAAATAGCTGTTCTACCTATTGAAGCACCTGTAATATTTAATAATACATCATTGAATTTTACTTGGCTTCTTTTCATTTTAGTATAAACTTCGTCTGAAATATAATAGATACCATCATAATCCATTTCATTCATTCTAACATTTTGGCTTCTAATAAATCTTATTTCTCCCTCATCTAAGTAAGAACTCTGACCACCTTTTGGGGTTGAACCACTTGATACGAGAGTAGTAAAATTATCTAATTTTTCAACTTCCCACCCCATAGGATTTTTAATAGGGTCGCCAAACATCTCTATAAACTTTGATTTTAAGAACAAATCATAATCTGCTATAAGCTCTTTTTGTTTCTCTATCAATAACGAGCTAATATCAAGAACTTTTACTATCTTTTCTTGTTGTGGGAGTGGTGGGATTGGAATATTAAAGTTTCTTACATCACTAACGTTAAGATTTTTAACGCCAATCCCTCTTGCTTTTTCATTAGCAAGTTGTTTTATTAATGGGGAGTTTAGAATATTAGAAATGTAATGATTATTTACAATATTAGATTTAACTCTCATAATTGTTAGACTTACAAAAACAGCGAAATCAAAATCCACATTAACAACAACTGCTTCTCCGAATGAACCAACCCTTGTATATAATATATCTCCTCTTTGAGGTTTATAATATTTCGTTAATATCTCGTAATCTTCTTTTGACACACAATTATAATCATCTAATATCATTCTATTTGTTTTCGCATTTTTTGAAGATAAAAATGGGATGCCAATTTCTTTCTCCACATATTCAGGTCGTTTTGCTACACCACAAGTTAAAAATTCAGTTATGTCTTTTAGCTTCTCAACTCTCCACCCATTAGGAACATTACCTATCACAAAACCCTCCTTGACAAGTCACACTTTTTGCTATATACTTGTACTCTAATTTCCTTCGGGACTGCCCTCTCTTTTGAGAGGGAGAAAATACTATAAACCAAGTAAATCTCCTAGTTTATTTTGTAACTGTTTAAAATCTTCTTGATTTATCATTCCTATTTTTTTATCCACTCTTTTAATATCAAAAACTTTTGCCTGAACAAGTAGTGCTGAACTTTCTACACTGTCTATAAATTTAAAATTATAGAAATAAGTACCATTTCTCAATGTCGTAGATAATGGTACACCAAAAAATAACTGTTTATTAAGTTTCTTTACAACTAAAATTTGTTCAAAACCTATATTTTCACCAAGACTTAACCAAAATATATCTCTTTGCTTAAACTCAATTATCTCTTTTTTATTGTCTAAATTTTTCTTAACTGCATTCCACTCATCATACTTTTTCATCAACCCTCAACCTCATCATCTATTATCTCAACCAACTCACTCATAAGCGAACCTTTAAACATCCCTTGTATTCCCATTTTATGAAACTTTGTAAATGGATTTTTTACTAAATCTACTCTTTTTATATCATGTTTCTCTTGGACATAATGCTTTATAGCTTTTATAAATTCTATCTGATTTGAACTTAGTTTATGTTTTGATAAAAAGGCATCTAAAAGGTGTGGAAGTTTATACTCTTTTTTGCTTATTATACTTCTAAATATTTCAACTATATCATTCGAGTGATAGCATTTACTTGGTAGTATCGTCCTGCTATTGTCTTGTTTAGTAGTTCGCAAGATAGCACAATAGAGTTGTCATTTCGTTTTCTATAAGTTTCTAAATCATCAAGTGAATGATATGATAAAACTTTTCTGATTGGATAATTTTCAATATCCCAAAACTCTATTTCAAGCCCATTGGTAATATATACAAATGGTGCGAAACCTTGATTTTTTTTAATCTCTCTTGCATAATATTCAGCTTGTGTTTTAGCACTACCAACAGCTTTGTTTTCTCGTTTAGCTTCAACAATAGCTAGAATATGACCTGTTTTATTTAATAAAGCATAATCAACAAATCTTTTTGTTTTGTCAAATTCAATCTTATACTCTTGGATTACTTTCGTAATATCATTAATATTCCACCCACAATTAATAAGTTCATCATCAATTAAACTTATTCTTGTTTGAGCTTCATTCATTTAAAAAACTATATAAAATTAGGTGCATCATTAGCAAAAAGGATTATATCACCCTCTTTTGTATGAGATGCTAAGATACTTGTAATAACTGATTTATCCTGTAGTAGAATTTTATTTTTAACATTCAAGTTTTCATCAAAAAGTTTTGCATTCAAATCACCCGTTACTATAACTATAGAAAAAGTTTCATTTATAGCATCTATTAGTTTTAGATTCAGCTCATCACTACTTTCTACTAAACCTGGTGTTACTATAACTTTTCTACCATTATGTAGTGAACAAAGTCTTATTCCCTCTAACATACCATCTATATTTCCATTATAACCATCATCAAGTATAATTTTTCCACCAGCTTTTATAAGTTCTAATCTATGTTCTATTGGCTTTAAGTTTTTTACTATATTTATTATTTCATCATCACTAATCATAAATAATTTTGCAATTTCTACTGCTACTTCTATATTCATAGTTTGAAATCCACCTAAAATATCAGTTCGTAATTTCATCCCATTTAATTCAAAACTAGTTCCATCTAGCGTAGCATCTACATTTGACACTCCATCACCAAAAAAAGTAACTTTTTCATGTGGTTCATTTGTTACACTATTATGTATATAAGCATTTTGAAGTCTAGATGACTGCATTATTTCTAATTTAGTAGCTATGATATTTTCTATAGTTTTAAAATACTCTATATGAGCTTCTCCAACTTTACCAACTATAACAGTCTGAGGCTCTATAAATGTAGTGATTTCATAAATATCACCCATCTCTCTTGCTCCAGCTTCACAAATATATATATCCGTATCATCTGGTAAAGAATTATTTATATCACCAATAATTCCTCCAAGAGTATTTACACTTCTAGGTGTTGCATAAACTTTATACTTTTTACTTAACATCTGAGCTACAAAGTTTTTTATACTTGTTTTTCCATAACTACCTGTAATAGCAATAATTTGCATATTTTTCTTAGAAGATAATTTTTGTTTAGCTTGTTTCTTATAAACCATAAATAGATATTTCTCTATCAAATAACTACCTATATAAGCCATAGCTAAAGGCATAAATACACCATAATTTGAACAAGCATCTTTTAGAGTACAAAGTACATTTTGAAATAAAACTAAAGATATTAGAAGTATAAGAAATCTTTTAACTCTCCATGTCAAAACAAGTTTTTTATCAAGTTTTTTGTTCCATATAAATATTGCTGGTAATATTCCAAAATAAAAGACGATTAAAAAGAATTGTCCTGTTGTATGATAAGCTATAAATGGTATGAAGAAATATACGAGATGCCATAAAGGTTTATGATGTTTTAAAATTACACGAGACAACTTATAATCATACCATTGTAAGTTTGTTATAAGATACCAACCTAATACCGTTACAAATATTACATTTGTAATAAATGCTATAAATAATTCATAATCTTGCATATATCAACCTATTGTCTTTATATTTAATGTATCTAAAAAATGTTTCTCTATTTTTTTAGATATATCTTTTTCATAATTCATAAAAAAATAATGATCTCCATCATAAACTTCTAGCGTTGAATCTTTAATCAAAGTATTGATTTTTTCTCCAGAACTTAGTGGTGTAGCTCTATCATCATTTCCCCAAAATAAAAGTGCTTTTGAATTAAACTGACTAAATTCTTCTGAAAAATCTTCATCTACCACATTTTTGAATGTTTGGTACATTGGTTCACTTAAATTTTGTGCATCAGATGCTACAAATCTTTTTCTAATACTTGATAAACCAAATATTTTTAAAAATTTGAATATAGCTATTTTTATTTTTATTTTTAAAGATTTTGGTATGTAAATACCAGCACTACCTATAAGAACAAGCATCTTTGGTTTCATTAACAATGCTACTTTTCCACCAAAAGAATGACCTATTATTATATCTTTAGAAGCATTTATATGAATCATTAAAAGTTCAATAATTCTAGCATAATCTTGTGTTGTCAAAGCGATATTACAAGTGCTATTTCCAAAACCTGGTAAGTCTATGTAGATATGACGAAAACCATCCATATACAAATGAAATGAGCGTTTCATCAAACTTTTAGAACTTCCCCAACCATGCAAAATAATAACATCTACTTTTTCTTCTGGATTAACAATTTCATAACTTATATCTAAAGTATGTTGTTCATAAACAATAGATTTTACTGCCATTACTTCCCTTTTGCTTTTGAAATTGAATAGATATATTGATAGTCAGATTTTATCCGTTTAGAGTGTGGTAGAGATAAACTAAGCTCCTCTATAGAAGCTTGAAAATCTTCAAAAAGATAATTAGCCATTGATCCAGGTATTGGATTGACTTCATTCAAATAAACTTCATCATCTATAACAAAAAAATCACATCTGATAAGTGAACCTTCAAATAAACCTGTATAAATCTTAGTAAATTTTAATTTTAATTTTCTAATCAAAGATTCACTTATATCAGCTTTTAGAACCTTTTCGCTTCTTGAAAAATCCATATATTTTTTATCAAAATCTAAAAATTCCTCTTTTACTGGTTCTTCAACTATAGAAAAATGTATTTCATTGTTTGCCATATAACCAGCTAAATTATACTCTTTGACACCATTAATAAATGGCTCAACTAGAACACTTTTATCATATTCAAAAGCAGTATCTAATGCATAGTCAAGTTCTCGTTCATTCTTAACTATACTTACACCGATAGAGCTTCCAAGGCGAGCTGGTTTAATAATAACAGGAAAAGGTATCTTTATATCTTTATGGTCAGTTGAATTTAATATTTCATAATCAATAGCTTTTATATTTTTAGATTCACATAAATATTTTGTATATCTTTTATCATAAGAAAATACACTAGCATCAGTTCTAGGACCTATATATTTTATAGAAAAGAAATCAAGTAAAGATGCAATAGTACCATCTTCACCATCTGCACCATGTATAAGATTTAAAACAGTATCTTTATACTCTTTTGAAGAAAACATACTTTTTTGAATAAATGCCCCATTAGACAGAGTTAATTGTGGCATTTTTTTATAATCTCCACTAGAAAAAAGCTTTGCTGTCATAAAATTTGAATCTATCAAATAAAAGATATGTTCTTGATCTAAAAATATAAAACTAAGTTCAAAATCACTCAATTTCTCTTTTATCGTTATAGCACTTACAATACTTATAGCGTGTTCAAAACTAGCACCACCAAATAAAATAATTAATTTCAATATTTATATCCTTATTTATAAAAATAGTTCTTTATATTTTTCTTCATCAAATCCAACTAAAGATTTATTTTCAAACTCAACTATAGGTCTTTTAAATAACATATTTTCTTGACAAAGCCACTCTCTTTTTCCTGCTTCATCAAGATCTAAATCTTTTAGTTTTAAATCTCTATATTTTTTACCACGATTATTAAAAAGTAGATTAATCTCTATATCTTTTAGCCATTTATCTACTTTATCACAACCAACAGTCGTTTTTTTAAAATCAATAAACTCAACTTCAAGTCCATTGTCTTTAAAAAACTTTCTTGTACTTCTAACAGTTGAACAAGTTGGGATTCCATATACTTTTATCATTTTCTTTCCTAAATAGTTTGCAAAAACTTCAAAGCTTCTTTAACCAATGAAGCAGTATCTCCACCACTACAAGCACTTAAAGCTTTTGAAATTTTATCTTTTTTAAACCCTAAAGATTCTAGTGCTTCTGTCGCTTGAGAATATGAAACATCTACTTTTTTATCACCATTTGAGATAAGTATCTCTTCATCAAATCCAGCAAGTTCTACTAAAATACGCCCTGCACTCTTAGGACCAATCCCTGGAACTTTTTTTACACCATTCATATCTTTATTTGTAATGATTGTAGCGAACTGTGATGGTGTATAAGTTGAGCATATTGCCATTGCAACTTTTGGACCTACACCATTTATCTTTATAAGTCTAGCAAACATCTTCTTTTCAGCCATATCTATAAAACCAAAAAGAAGTTGTGCATCTTCACGAATAATCTGAGTTGTGAAAAGATTTATATCAGCATTACCCAAAGCTGAAAATGACTGTAAAGATATGAAAACCTCATAAATAACACCACTCACATCTACATGAACAAAACTAGGTTCTTTATATTCTATCTTTCCCTTTAATCCAACTATCATTTATTCTTCCATTGCTTGTATTATAATATCTTCATCTTCATTTTTAGCAAGTCCAAAAATCATATCTTTTGAACCCGCTGGTGGTATAAAACTAAGTTCCAAAGGTGGATCAACAAGTTTAAACCTCAATTCATTATGTCCATCCCATCTATCTCGATTAATTATTCTAGCTTCAAAAATACCATCTTGAAAAAAAGCTGTTTTTTTATCAAAAAGTTCTAACTCATAATGTTTTACTTTTTCTTCCTCTTTTATATTTTCAAGATGTTCTTCAACATTTTTAAAATGTTTATATTTTTTAACAAATGAACTTGGCATCTTTACACCATTTTTTTTATAATGTACTAATCGTTTTGTTATATCTTTAAATGCTTGTTTATTACCTTTTACAAGACTTTTATATTTTTCTACTTCTTTTGAAATCTCTTTTAATTTTATTTTTATTTCTCTTATTTTATTTTCATTTTCTAACAAACCATCTTGAATATCATTTTTTGCAAGAGGATTTATAGTAAATACATTCTCTTCACCTTGAAGTTTATGTATCTCTATAGTTTTTGAAGCATTTATTTTTACATAAGAAGCACACACATCTACAGATACCTCTTCACCTTGAATAATTCCACCTATAGCTTGTTTTATATCAATATTTTCACCATAAACTTCACCATGTTCAAGTCTAGTAATACGAATATTTTTACCATAAGCTTTACCTTTATGAATGTTTATATCTAAATCATCTGCTGTTATCTGTGCTGTTTTATGTGTTTGTCCACCTACACTAGCTTTAAGAGCAGTAACTTTAGAAGTTGAACCAACATTACCCTCTATATGAATAGAACTTACTTCAACTATCATACCAGTACCGATAGCATCTTTAACTGCATCTGTCTCTTTTACGACTATATTTACTTCAGAATCTATACCTGATTCAATATGACCTGTTGACTTAAAAGTTACTTCACTTATATCTACATCTGTTTTAATTAGATACTGATTATTTTCAAGAGCTATATAACCATTTTCTTTTGATATATATTGAATGTTATCATTATTATCTATAATTTTTATCGCAGAATCTACAGAAAACTTTGGTACATTTACTACTTCTGGTTCCCTTGGTTCTAAATAATCACCACTACAATTTCTACCAGGATTACCTTTTTTTGGTTTTATATATTCCATCAGTAGTTCACCTTCGGTAACACCTTGAATAAAACCTCTTTTAGCGTAATTTATCCTTTGAAGTTCACTGATTTCCTCTCTTTGGTCATAATGCAATATAAGCTTATCATCAATAGTAGGTGTTGGCTTTAAACTTTCACAAATTAAAATTATCTCATTTTTTGAATATTCAACTTTTTCTTCTACTCTTACATGAGCAGTAATCTTTGATACAGTATCATGAAGCATCTGATCAAAAATATTTATAAGTATCCCAGCTTTTGCTTTTGCCTTATTTATCATTAATAAAAATTCTTTATCAAAAGAGGAATTATATTCAATTTTAGAACCAGCTTTTATACTTAAATATATTTCACATTTTGAAGCTTTTGCACCAACAGCCATTTTCAAGTCTTTATATTTATCATCTTTATCTTTTGAAAATATTTCCACCTCATACATCTGTTCAATTTGAAAATCTGGATTTAATAACTCAGTATTTTCATCAAGTTCACTAAGACTTTCAGGATCTCTCTCTTCCCATTCACCTTCACTCTCACCTTTTACATTTAATCTTGTAAGAGTTTGAACTTCTAAAATATTAAAATCTAAAGTATCTGGTCTTATATCATTAGACTTAGCTAATTTTATCAATTCTTTAGCTATATTTTTAGTCCGTACAACTGTAGGGCGTATCTTTTTTGATAAGGGTGGTGCTTTTTTATCTGAACCAAATAGAGCCATTCTAATACCTTGAATATTAATTGCTATATTTTAATCAAATTTTTGTTAAAATGCGATAAAATTTCAATTTACTTTAAAAGAGGATCTTTGTTCAAATCAATATTTACCAATAGTTTTGGCATTTTAACATCTAGAATTTTTGGATTTATAAGAGACTTATTAACAGCTTCTACTCTTGGAGCAAGTGTATATAGCGATATTTTTTTTATAGCTTTTAAGTTACCAAACCTTTTTCGTCGCATCTTTGCTGAGGGTGCATTTACTCAAGTATTTATTCCAGCATTTATAAGATCTACAAAAAAAGGTATTTTTTCCACTTATATTTTTTTACTTTTTCTAAGTATTATTCTTATACTGACTCTACTTGTAAACATACTTCCATCGATAGCTACAAAAACTATAGCCGTAGGTTTTAGTTCTGAAATTATAGAAATCACATCTCCCTATGTAGCTATAAACTTTTGGTATCTACCAATAATCTTTACCATTACCTTTTTAGGCTCTTTACTTCAATACAAAAATCATTTTGCAACAACAGCTTTCTCAACTGCCCTTTTAAATATTTCACTCATTGGAGCTTTACTATTATCACAAAATAAAAGTGATGAAACTATTGTTTATTATCTTTCTTATGGAGTAATTATTGGTGGTATTTTACAACTCTTTGTCCATATTATAGCTATACAAAAGCTAGGACTTTTTAAACTTTTATATGGTGGTTTTAAATATATAAAAATTAAATCTTATAAAATAAAAAAAGAGACTAAACAATTTAAAAAACAATTCTTTCCAGCTATATGGGGAAATTCAACTCCACAAATAAGTGCTTTCTTAGATACTTTTTTAGCATCTTTTCTAATAAGTGGTTCTATATCTTACCTTTACTATGCAAACCGTATCTTTCAACTCCCCCTAGCACTTTTCGCTATAGCTACATCTATAGCCTTATTTCCAAAAGTTGCAAGATATTTAAAAAATAATGATGAGATAAATGCAAAAGCTTACTTAGAAAAAGCATTTTGGTTTTTATCTTTTTTGCTTACAGCTAGTACGATTGGTGGATTTATTTTATCAAAAGAGATAACTTGGCTTCTGTTTGAAAGAGGTGCTTTTACATCTACAGATACAACCAATACTACTATGATTTTACAAATGTATATGATAGGTTTATTACCTATAGGACTCTCAAAACTTTTTTTGCTATGGCTATATGCAAAAGAGATGCAGATGCGTGCTGCTAAAATAGCTACTTATTCACTTTTAACATATATTGTTTTCGCATTAAGTTTTATATCACCATTTGGAGCAGCAGGTCTAGCCTTTGCATCTACTATGGGTGGCGTTGTAAGCTTTAGCCTAGTTATAAAAACATTCGGAGTAAAAAACTTTTTGGATATACTTTTAAACAAAAAGAGCATCTATCTTATTTTAAGTGCTATTTTATTTATAATTTTATTATTAATTTTTAAGGATTTTTTGAGTGCATTTATGTAGATATACCAATAAAATAAAAAACATTAAGGAAAACATTTGTATATATTTGATTCAGTAAAAAAAGAAAAAGTTTTATTTAAACCTTTAGAGGATGGAAAAGTTTCACTTTATGTTTGTGGTCCAACTGTTTATGATGATGCTCACCTCGGTCATGCAAAATCTGCTTTAGTTTTTGACCTGCTTACTCGTGTTTTAAAAGCTGATGGTTATAATGTAACTTATGCTAGAAATATTACAGATATTGATGATAAAATCATAAAAAAAGCTAAAGAACAAAACAAAAATATAAAAGAAATAACAGATTTTTATACAGATGCATTTCACAAAGAGATGTCTGCTATAGGGGTATCTCGCCCAGATTTAGAACCTCGTGCTACTGAGAGTTTAGATGCTATGTTTGAACTTATCCAAAAACTAATAGACTCAAATCATGCTTATAAAACACAAGAGGGTGATGTTTATTTTGATACGGCAAGTGATAGCCAATACCTTACATTATCTAAAAGAGTTCAAAACGAAGATGATAGACAAGAGAGAGTTGAGAGTTCATCTTTGAAGAAAAATCTAGCTGATTTCGCTCTTTGGAAATCTGTAAAAGATGACACTCTTACTTATGAAAGCCCTTTTGGTGCTGGTCGCCCAGGGTGGCACTTAGAGTGTTCGGCAATGATAGAAAAACATTTAGCTAAACCAAATCTTGAAGCATCGGTAGATATTCATGGTGGTGGAGCTGACCTGCTTTTTCCACACCACGAAAATGAATCTGCACAAACTAGATGCTCTACAAATCATAAACTTGCGAACTACTGGATGCATAATGGTTTTGTAAATATCGACGGTGAAAAAATGAGTAAGTCTTTAGGAAATAGTTTCTTTTTAAAAGATGCACTTAAAGAGTATGATGGTGAAGTTTTAAGGTTTTACCTTTTAAGCACTCACTATAGGAGTAATTTTAATTTTAATACAGAAGATTTAGCATCTTCAAAAAAACGATTAGATAAAATATACAGACTTAAAAAACGCCTTTTTGGAATGGTTCATAACGATGAAAAAACATCATTTCAAGATGAGTTACTAAAAGCCTTAACAGATGACTTAAATATATCTATATCATTATCATTGGTTGATGAGATGGTATCAAACGCAAATGAAACATTAGATACTGCTGGAAAACACAAAGTTTTAAAAAAGGAAACTTTATCTAATTTAGCATATATTGAAAATATTTTAGGTTTTGGAGTGAAAAATCCATTTGAGTATTTTCAGTTTGGTATAAATGTAGATACAAAAGCTAAAATAGACTCTTTAATAAAGCAACGAAATGATGCTAAAAAAGCAAAAGACTTTGAAGCATCTGATAAGTTAAGAGATGAGATTTTGGCTTTTGGAGTTAGTATCATGGATACAGCTAATGGTTCTTTTTGGGAAAAAGTATAATCATGACTATAAGTGAAGTCAAAAATACTTTAGAACAAAATACAAAAGACTTAACACAAGAGTTTAAAAGGGTTTTTCATGGTCGTGGTGGACTTTATGATGGATTTAAGCATCTAACTGTTGATAGCATCGATACAATTCTAAGTGTAACACTTTATTTTGAAGAGAAAAATGAAGCTGAACTTTTAGAGATGCTTCAAGAGTTTGTAAAAACTTCAAAACACGATGCCCTAATAGTACAAAGAAGATACCTAAGAGGTAGCCCTAGTAGTTTATTAGTCGGTGAACTTCCTGATGAAGTTATAGCTTATGAAAATGGCATGAAATTTAAACTCAACCTACTTTCAAACAAAAACAACGGATATTTTGCTGATATGAAAAACGGTAGAGAATTTGTGAAAAAGAATGCAAAAGATAAAAAAGTTTTAAATCTATTCTCTTACACTTGTGCATTTAGCATCGCAGGGAAAATGGGTGGTGCTAAAAGTGTAAGTAATATTGATATGAGTAAAGGTGCTTTAAGTACAGGAAGACAAAATCATTATCTTAATGAGTTAGAAACTCGTGGTATAAGCTTTTCACCATATAATATATTAAAATCATTCTCACGCATCAAGAAAAAAGGACCTTACGATTTAATCATAATAGACCCACCTACTTTTCAAAAAGGAAGTTTTGAAGCTACTAAAGATTACCGTAAACTTATCATGAAACTTCCACAAATTGCTTCTAAAGACTGCATACTTTTAGCTTGTCTAAACTCACCTGACTTGAATGAAGATTTTATAAAAAGTCTTATAACAGAATTAGCACCAAGTTTTAAGTTCTCACATAGACTTGAAAATGTAAAAGAGTTTGCTTCAGAAGATGAAACTAGATCTTTGAAAAATCTAGTTTTCATAAGAAATTTATGTTAGGGCAATAATTTAATTATTGCCCTAATAAAATAGATTTATATACGAGCGTAATTAACACTAATACAAGCTTCTAAACTTGAAAGTTCATTTAGAGTAGCTTCATTAACAGCATCATCTACAAGTATAACAGCTAATGCTTCACTCTTATCATTTCTTGAAAGTGAAAAATCAGATATATTTACATTATGTGAAGCTAAAGTATTTCCTACGCTTCCAATAACACCTAGTACATCTGTATTTTTGAACATTACCATATCACCACGAAGTGCTACTTCAATATCAAAACCATCAATAGCTACAATTCTTTGAATATTATCATCAAAAATTGTTGCCGAAATAATTGTAGTTCCTTCGCTTGTTGTTAACTTAATTGTGATTAAATTTTTATAAACAGTTGAATCACCACAATCTTCAGATTCAATAGTAATTCCTTTTTCTTTAGCTACAAATTCTGCATTTACATAGTTTATAGTATCACTAGAATTATGACTCATAGCACCTACAGCTACAAATGTAGATAAAGAATCAACATAATTACCAATCTCTCCATATCCACTAACTTTAATAGATATTATTTGACTCTTATTCATCTGTGATTCTAAGAAACCTATCTTTTGACCCATCTCTAAAAATGGCTTTACAAATGATGGTATTTTACTCTCATCAATAGGAAGATTCATAGCATGAGGATATGCAATAGCTTTAGCAGCCTCAATCGCATTATAAGCAGCTTGAGTTCCAATATTATACTGAGATTCAAAAGTATTAGCACCCAAGTGAGGTGATACGGTTACATTGTCTAAATCTAATAATGGATGATCTATTGCTGGTTCTTTGTTAAATACATCTATACCTGCAAAACGGATTTTACCATTTGTTAAATTATTATAAAGTGCCTCTTCATCATAAAGCCCACCTCTAGCACAGTTAATTACAACTACACCATCTTTCATCTTTGCAAATTCTGCTTCACCAATCATACCAATAGTCTCTTGATTTTTTGGTGTGTGAATAGTAATAATATCACAAGCTAGAATATCTTCAAAGTTTTTAGTATATGTCATATCTAAATCAGTAGCTTTTGAAGGGTGTATATATGGATCATAAACTACTATATCCATTTCAAAAGATTGAGCTCTTTTTGCTACTCTTGAACCAATGTTACCAAAACCGATAACACCAAGTTTCTTGCCTTTCATCTCATGACCATACCATTTTTCACGCTTCCAAACTCTTTGATTTTTAAGATGATCATGTGAATATGGAAACATTCTCATACATGAAAGCATATGAGTCATAGTAAGTTCAACTGCAGCTATAGTGTTTGCAGTTGGTACATTCATAATAATAATACCCTCTTTAGAACATCCTGGTATATCTACATTATCAACACCAACACCAGCACGAACAATTGCTTTAAGATTTTTAGCATATGATATAAATTTTTCATCTATATCTGTTGAACTTCTAGTTATTGCTACATCAGCAGTTGGAATAATTTTTTCAACTAATTCAGTTTTATCAACATCTGCCGCCATTACAAAATTTATATTTTCATCATTTTGAAGCATTTCTAATCCAGCTTCATGAATATGATCACAAACTACTACAGTATATTTCATGTATCTTCCTTATACGGCATAACTTTAGCCGAAATTTGATATTTTTTTAGTACTCTTACTAAAGAGTTTAATTTTATTTTATTAGTTGAATAGATTAATAGTTCAAGACCACTTTTATCTTTAGTGAAATAATATCTTAATTTATGTTGTTTTAACTCTTCTTTTAAACAAAAAAGTTGGTAAGGGTCTAAAGAAGAAGCAGATAGTTTATAAATAGTTTTAGTTAATATTTTTTCATTCAAATCTACTTTAACATAAACTTCATTAACAGGATAAAAATAACCCTCTCTCTGAGTTATTGAGAAGCGATCCAGCCAAAGTTTCTCTTTTTGAGCTGTAGGTTCTTCAGTTTTACGAACTAGAGGTTTTACATCACTAAATCCATCATTAGAATTTATAGATATTAAAAAATAGATGATAAAAATGGCAACTCCCAGTGTTAATACTGGAGTAAACCATTTTAAAATCTTTTGCATTTATTTACTTGAATTTATCTTTAATCAAATCACCTAATGAGTGTGATTCATTATCATTTATCTCTTCTAATATAGCTTGATTTTTAATATAATCAAGTTTTTTCACAGATAAACGGATTCTATCTCTACGAGTATCAATAACAGCAATAGCAGCTTCAATTTCTTGACCAGATTCTAATTCTTCTTTTACTAATGGAGTTAAATCTTCATCACGAATAAGTGCATCAACACCATCTTCTAAAGACACAAATACACCAAAGTCTTTTATATCACGAATAGTACCAGTAATAGCTGTATTTACTTTATGAGTAGCAGAAAATTTATCTATAGGAGACTCTAAAAGAGTTTTTCTATTTAAAGATATTTTTTGATCTTCAACATTGATTTTAGCTATCTTAACTTCAACTTCTTCACCAGATTTGAATGTATCTTTACATTTAGTATTTTTATCCCAAGATATATCTTGATTATGTAAAAGACCTTCAACACCAGCAATACGAACGAATGCACCAAAATCAGTTAAAGATGTAATAGTACCAGTTACTATGTCACCTTCATTATAATTTTTTGCAAATTCATCAAATGGTTTAGGTAAAAGTCTTTTTAAAGATACACGAAGTTTATGAGTTTTAGGGTTAATTTCTATAACTTCAACATCAATCTCTTCACCTACAGTTAAGTAGTCATTAGGATTTTTCACATTCTTATCCCAAGATATTTCTGAAATATGTAAGAAACCTTCAATGTCATTTCCTAAATCAACGAATACACCATAAGCTTCAATATTTGAAACAGTTACAGTAATTGTATCACCTTCGTCTAATTCATCTTCAACCTCTGCCCATGGATCCGGAAGAACAGCTTTAATAGAAAGAGAAAGATGACGCTTATCTTTATCGTAAGAAATAGCTTTAACAGTAACCGTATCACCATCTTTATAAAGCTTAGATGGATTAACTGGACCTTTATAGCTTATTTCATTATAATGAACTAAACCATCAACACCACCTACATCTACAAACATACCGTAGCTAGTGATTTTTTTAATAGTACCTTCTACAATTACATCATCTTCCATTAATTTATCAATGATTTTTTTCTTTCTTTTTCTTTCTTCATTGAATAATTTACGACGAGAAACAACTATAGAATTTTCTTGAGCATCAACTTTAACAACTTGTGCTTTAATTTTACGACCAACAACTTCATCAGAATCTTTAAAAGCTGCTAATGATCTAGGCATAAAGAAAGAAACATCTCCTGCTTCTACCACATAACCACCACGATTTTTCTTAGTGATAATACCTTCTACTACTACATCTTCAAAGTCTTCTTTGTGTGCATCAATAAATTCAATAGTCTTTTCTTGCTCTAAAACTTTCTTATATGAAATCTTAGGACGCTCATTATAATAGCCCATAATCATAACTTTGATTTTATCACCAGTTCCAAACTTAAGTTCACCATCAACACTTAGTTCATCTAAGTTAATAATACCTTCTAGTTTATCACCAACACCTACTAATGCTCTGTTTTCATCTGCTTGTATCTCAACAATTTCACCTTCAACTATACGGCTTGTTTCTTGTTTCTTTTCACTAGCAGCAAACATCTCTGCAAAATTTTCTTCTTCTTCAAATGATTCGTTATCGAACGCCATTACCTATCCTCTGTTACATAAAAATTGCGTGATTATAACAGAAAAAAAATTGTTTTACTATTAAAGAGAGTTAAATTTTAATATTTAATCTCTTTTTCTATAGAATCAACTACATTTTGTATAATCCAATCTGGTGTAGATGCTCCTGCACTAATACCACAAAATGATTTATTTTCAAACCATTTATAATCTAAATCATTTTCATCTTCAATATGATATGAATCTATACAATTTACTTTAGATATAGCAAATAATTGTTTTGTATTTGATGAATTTTTTCCACCAATTACTAACATTACATCTGCCTTATCAGAAATTTTTCTAACAGCTTCTTGATTTTCAAAGGTAGCATTACATATAGTATTAAATACTCTTACCTCTTTATATCTAGGTATTAAAAAATTTGCAATATCTATATAATCTTCAACTCGTCTAGTTGTTTGAGCGACTAAAGCAATTTTATTTTTTAATTTAATATTAATTAAATCATCTACAGATGTAACTACTATCGCTCCATTTGTAGCATAACTCTTAACACCTTTAATCTCAGGATGAGCTTCATCTCCAAATATAACTACATCATATCCAGCTTCACTCATTTCAAAACAAATTTGTTGTGGTTTAGTTACAAAAGGACAAGTTGCATCTACAACATCTACTCCATTATTCTTTAATTCTGCAAGCTCTTGTTTTTGAATTCCATGTGTACGAACAATAGCCTTATCCCCTAATTTAAAAGATTTATGATTTTCTATTAGACCAACTTTAAAGTCAACATTTAATCTATCAATCTCCTTAGAGTTATGAATAAGTGGACCATAAGTTGAAGAGTTCTGATTCTCTTCAGCTATTTTTATAGCTCTTTTTACCCCAAAGCAAAAACCATACTTTTCAGCTAATTCAATCTTCATCTAACTAAATTCTACTTTTGTTATTTTTTGTAAAAGTTCAAAAAAGTTTGGAAAAGATGTATTAATACAATCTAAATCAGTTACTTCCATACCACATTTAAGCCCAGCAATAATAAAACTCATTGCTATTCTATGATCACCATCACTATCAATTTTAGCAGATTTTAATTTTGAACCTTTTATTTTATAACCATCTTCATACTCTTCTACTTCAATACCACAATCAATTAATCCATCTACAACAGCAGAGATTCTATCTGACTCTTTTACTCTAAGTTCTTCAGCATTTTTAACAATACTTTCACCCTCTGCACATGCCATAGCAATAGAAAGAGCTGGCAATTCATCTATCAACCATGATATATTGTCTTCAACTGTAACAGCCTTTAAAGGTGAATACTTTACTGTTATATCTCCTATTGGTTCATACTTAGAATCAGTAGTTTCATAACTCATATCAGCACCCATTTTTTCTAAAACTTTAAAAGCTTCTATTCGAGTTTCATTCAAAGTTACACCTTCTAATACTATACTAGAATTTGGTGTAATTGCAGCAGCTACTGCAAAGAAAAATGCAGAAGATGGATCAGCTGGAACTCTAATAGTTAAAGGATTTAATAATTTTTTCATAGGCTGTATAGTTGTTTTTAATCCATCTACTTTAATATCTGCACCCATCCCTTTTAACATTCTTTCTGTATGGTCTCGAGATAATTCTGGCTCAGTATATGTACATGTTCCATCAGCTCTTAAAGCAGCTAAAATCATACAAGACTTAACTTGTGCAGATGCTATTTTACTATCATAATCAAAAGACTTAAGTGAAGCCCCTCTAATGCTAAGTGGTGCTAAATCTCCATTTTCTCTACCATCTAGTTTTGCACCTATGCTATGAAGTGGAGTTGTAACCCTTTTCATAGGACGACGACGCAAATACTCATCACCTGTTAAAATAAAATGACCATTTGCAGAACTTAAAAGTCCGCAAAAAAGTCTCATACCAGTTCCCGAATTTCCACAATCAAGTATTTCAGAACTCTCTTTAATACCTGATGAACTTATCTTTATAGTTACACCATCATCTTCAACATTAGCACCAAGATTTTTTACAATTTCTAAAGTATTTAAAGTATCTTCAGCTCTTAAAAAATTTGTAATAATACTCTCACCATCTGCAAGCATTGCAAACATTGCACTTCTATGTGATATAGACTTATCTGGTGCTATTGTATTTATATTCAGTGAAAAAGCTGTAGCAGATTCAACTTTTACTTGACTCATCTTAAACCTACTTTTAGCTCTAATTCAAGTGCATTAAGAATAGAGTCCATTGATTTTAATATATCTTCCTCTTCTAATGTTTTTTCATCACTTCTCAACATAAATCTAATAGATAAACTAATATTTTCACCTAAAGATTCATCACTATATTTATCTACAGGATAAAATCTGATTAATTCATCTGTTGCATTATCTTCAATAACACTTTTTATAGCTTCATATTTCATAGATTTTGGAATAATAATACTTAAATCCCTAAAAGAAGCTTGATATTTAGAAGTTGATTTTGCCTTTTTAAGTTGAAACTGCAATTTTTCAAAATCTAGTTCACAAAGAAATGTATCATCTAAATCATACTCTTTTTGTACGCTGGGATGTAGCTTAAACACTTCACCAATAGTCTCATTATTTTGAACAATAGAAGCAGACTGATATGTGTGAGATAAGGAATGGCTAGTTTCATATTCTACTAATTCAAACTCACCTATAACATCTGAAATTTTTTGAACAAAATTAGCAAAATCTATCTTGGATGGTTTTCCTAAATTACTTAAGGATTCTTTACGCTCATTTCCACTAAAAATAAAAGCCATTTTTAGTGACTCTTCTCTTTGTGAATTAAATACAGAACCAACTTCAAAAAGTTTAATACAAGAATATCCATTTTTTGCGTTATTTGATGATGCTTTTAAAAGACCTGTCAAAAGAGTAGTTCTTAAAGTATCAAGTGTATTTACAATAGGATTTAGAATTTCTTGTTCTTGTGATATAGTTGAAAAACCATATTTTTGAAGTATTTTTTTCTCATCAAAAACAAAATGAATAGATTCATTAAAACCACTTTGAGCTGCTTTATGTCTATATATAGTTCTTTTTTTATATTTAAAATAATCATCTTCTAATTGATTTTTTTCTGTTAATACAAATGGTTTTGAAGGTATATTATCAATACCAACTAGACGAACAATTTCTTCAATAATATCTTGCTTATGTGTTATATCATGTCTAAATCTAGGAACTATTATTACAAAACCATTAGATGATGATTTTGAAGTGTTAAAACCAAGATTTTTTAAAATTTTATTTACTCTTTGAACATCTATTTTAGCACCAATAATTTCATCTATATCATTATTGCTAACACTTACTATCTTTGGAGAATAAGAATCATTTAAACCCATAGTCCCACCATAAAATGATGATGATGAGTTTTTTTCAATAATATCTAAAATATAAGATATACCTCTATTTAATTCAGGTTCACTTCCTCTTGATGTTTTATAATACATTGGACCTGAAGTTATTTTAGATTCTTGCATCTGTTTTGAAATAATATCTGGTGGAATATAACTAGCTTCCAATAAAATAGAACCATCATTATAATCAACTTTAGAACTATCCTTTTGAATAATTCCAACAGTTGAAAGTTTATTTTTTGAAATGATAGATGCATAACCATTTTCATCTTTTCGAAGTTCAACTTTTGCTTTTAATTTTTCACCTTCATCACATAATGCATCAAAATTATATGCTCTTAAGATAACACCTGTTGATTGAGTAGCATATAACATAATAGATTCTATATTTGTATCTCTAGTCTCTTGAATCTGTGCTAGTCTTAAGTTAACTATAAATGGAGTTTTAAGAGCTTCTAATTCAACTACTTTATATTCAAGATTAACATTCAAATTTTTATCATGTTTTAAATTAAGTATCCTACCGATGCCTACTTTTTTATCCTCTTTATTATTAAGGTTATTCTCTTTTATAGGTCTATTGTATGCAGCACTTAAATCTCTTGCAACTCCACGAATACTTAAACAATCACCCCTATTAGCAGTAAGTTCAATCTCAATTACATCATCACAAAAAATATGATTTGTAGAAACTTCTACCCCTAATTCATACTTACCAATACTAGAATCTACTTCAATAATACCTTTACCAGTATCTTCAAGACCTATCTCACTAGATGAACATATCATACCCTCAGACTCTACACCACGAAGTTTAACTGGCTTTATAACCATACCACTTGGCATTGTTGCACCAATAGTGGCTACAACTACATCTAAGTCCTTTCTAACATTTGAAGCACCACAAACAATTTGACGAATACTTGTGCCAATATCAACTTTACAAACATTTAACTTATCAGCATCAGGATGCTTTTCACACTCTATCACTTTACCAAAAATTATTTTTTTTGGAACATTATAAGTTTTTAAACTATCTACTTCTAAACCTATAGAATTAAATGTTTTGCAAATATCTTCTGTAGTAATTCCATCTAAATTTATCCATTCATTTAACCAACTTCTAGTAACTATCATTGAAACTGCTCCAGTAACTTAATATCTCCTTCAAATAAAGAACGAAGATCTCCTATTTGATGGATAAGCATTGCAAATCTCTCTACACCTAAACCAAAAGCATAACCACTAACATTTTCATATTTAACTGCTTCAAATACATTTGGATCAACTATACCACATCCTAAAACTTCTAACCATCCCGTTTTAGAGCATACTCTACAACCATTACCTTTACAAAAAACACAAGATATATCTACTTCTGCTGATGGTTCTGTAAAAGGAAAAAAAGATGGACGAAAACGAACTTCAACATCTCCAAACATATACTTTAAAAAGTCTTCTAAAATATATTTTAAATTTGCAAAAGACACCTTACCTTCATCATCTACTAAAAGTCCCTCGATTTGATGAAACATTGGGGTATGAGTTAAGTCATAGTCTCTTCTAAAAACAGCACCTGGAGCTATCATGCGAATAGGTGGTTTATGAGACATCATTGTTCTAATCTGAACTGGTGAAGTATGGGTACGCAATAGCATTTCATCTTTAAAATAAAATGTATCTTGCATATCACGAGCTGGATGATATTTTGGAAGATTTAAAGCTTCAAAGTTATTAAAGTCATCCTCAACCATATTCCCAGTTTTTACTGCAAAATTCATAGATGAAAAATACTCAACTATTCTATCCATAGTTTCCATTACAGGATGTAAAGCACCTGCTTCACTTGTAGTAGAAAAAAGTGATACATCTATTGCCTCTACTTTCATAGCATTTTGCAATTCTAAAGTTTGTAAAGTTATTTTTCTTGCAGTAAATTCATTCATAAGTGTAGATTTATGAGTATTTAGCTCTTTAGCTATTTTTGATTTCTCCTCATTCGGAGCAGTCTTCATTTTAGCAAATTCTGCGGCTAAAACACCTTTTTTACCAAATACAGAGATACGAATCTCTTCAAGTTTTTCAACACTCTGTACTTCATTTATTGCATCATACCATTGTTTCAATATGTATCCTAGTATCTGAAAATTTTAAAATGATTATAGTTAAATTTTATTTATAAATAGCTTCATTTATAAATTTATATGCTACAATTATACTAATTTCAAACATAAGAAAAGGAAAAATAATGTGTTTATTTTGCAAAATAGTTAATAAAGAAATACCATCAAACATAATTCTAGAAAATGATGATTTTATAGCATTTCATGATATAAATCCTAAAGCACCTGTACATATATTAGCCATACCTAAAGTTCATGTAGATAGTTTTAATGAGACTTCAGGAGAAATGATGGCAGGTATGACTTCATTTATACAAGATATAGCAAAAGAAGTTAAATTAGACAAAGAGGGTTATAGAGTTATTACAAATATTGGTGATAATGGTGGTCAAGAAGTAAAACATCTACATTTTCATATACTAGGTGGAGCAAAATTAAAATGGGAACACTTCAGTGATGCTGATCCACAAGGGCATTTTTAAGATGAATTTTTCATCTTAAAATAAGTCTATCTATTTTTTGTAAAAATATCTCCATATCTTCTATGCTACCTTTTATCTCATAAGATATATCTAAGTCAAAAAACTTCTTTACTATATCTATATTATATTCATTGCATTTATATTCGATTTTACCACTATTTGAATAATTAAAAGAAATTTTTTTAACTAATTCATCTTTATATTCTATGAGTGTAGTTTTACTTAAGAGTAAATTTGTCGCATCGCTATATGCTCGTACTAAACCACCAGTACCAAGTTTTGTACCACCAAAATATCTAACTATTATGATAGCACTATTTATAAGTCCTGCACCTTGAAGTACCATCAATGTTGGTTTACCAGATGTTCCTTTTGGTTCACCATCATCACTTGAATGTTCTACTATTTGATTAAATCCATTTAGGTATCTATATGCTACAACAAAATGTCTAGCTTTAGGATGAGCTTTTTTTAAGCTATCTAATGTTTCTTTATATTTAATATATGGCATCAAAAATGCCATAAATTTAGATTGCTTTATTTCTAAAATATTTGTAGTTACAGATTCAACATATTTCATTATGCTAAATTTGTAAAAACCTTTTGCACATCTTCATCATCATCTAATCTTTGTAATATTTTATCAATCTCTTCTTGTTGCTCATCAGTTATAGACACTGGTGAATTTGAAATTCTTTCTAGCGTAGCTTTTTTTATTTCTATATTCAAATCTTCTAGTGCTTTATTTAATGTACCAAAGCTAGTATATTCTGCTGTTACTAAAGCTTCTCCATCTTGGGCTTCAATCTCTTCAAGTCCAGCATCAATAAGTTCAAGTTCTAACTCTTCTACATCCATATCTTCTTTTAAATCAAATTCAAAAAGTGCTTTACGATCAAACATAAATTCTAAAGAACCATTAGTTAGCATCTCCCCACCATTTTTACTCAATATACTTTTCACATTTGCAACTGTTCTAGTGTTATTGTCCGTTGCACATTCTATAAATATAAGTACACCATGAGGAGCTTTACCTTCAAAGCTTATTTCAAGCATATCGGCAGTATTTTTTTCAGTTGCTCTTTTTATAGCTGCTTCAATATTATCTTTTGGCATATTTTCAGTTTTTGCATTAAGAATTGCTGTACGAAGCTTAGGATTCATATCTGGATCACCACCACCATCTTTAGCAGCCATAGTAATTATTTTACCAAGTTTTGGAAATAATTTTGACATTGCCCCCCATCTTTTTAATTTTGATGCTTTTCTATATTCAAATGCTCTACCCATTTTATAATCCTTTAACTTATTTTTGTAATATTTAGTGAATCTTCTTCACTATAATCTATTTTAATTTCACTTACTTCACCATCTTTGATAAGATTTACATATAATTCTCGCATATTTAAGTCATCATTCTTTTTTAATTCTATATTAAAATCATCCATACTATTACCCAATGAATCAACAATTTTAGAACTAAGTTTTAACCAGTGTCTTTGTAATCTCTCTTCATCTTCCATAGAAAAACCGCTTTCATCTGGTTCAATATCTTGATATTGTTCATAAACTCTATTTAATTTGTCAAAAAGTCTTTTAGAATCAATAAAACTATTTTTCAATATTTCATATTCATTATCATCTATCATTTTATTCTCTTTTTAATTAGTATTAGTATAATACTATTAAGGAATTTATATGCGACTTAGTTATAGACTAAAACACCATTTTTTTAATGCATTTCGTGAATTTTTTGTACATCATCATAATTCTCTAGCATTTCGTGCTAAAATTTTTGCTCTTGTTATTGCTGCAGATGAAAATGCAATGGCTGAAAGCTATCTTTTAGTAAAAAAATTAGCTCTGAAAATATATGAAAAAGATGAGCAAAGAGCTATACTTCTAATGCATTCAACAAGAGAAATTGTAGAAAAAATATTTGAAAATAATAATCTAAATATGGACACTCTTATTGAAAATATTAAAAAAGATTTAAAAGTTGTTCCAAGGTATGCAGAAAAAATAGATATAGAATCTCTAAAATGTATAGCTAATCTAACGGATGATTTAGATACATCCCATTATCAAGCAAACATTATAGAATTTTTAGAAACACTTAAAGAGGAAACACTTAATAATTAACCTTACACATTTTTATTTAAAAGTCCCTGCCTCTTTAATGGGCTTTGCTCATTATAGAGCTTAACATCAAATAATAACTAAATAGAAAACTTTTCTTTATCAAAAAAGCTATCTTGAGAAATATTTTTAAATGAAGCATTTAAGCTTGTAAAAAGTGATGGAAATTCTTCTTCCATTTTTGATAACATTTTTTTCATATTTGCACGAGCATGAGGCATCTTAACATCAAAACGCATTGCAGGACACGCTTCATCACCTATTGCATTTATATTGTTATCTTCTACAAATGCACGAAGTTGTCTCTCTCTCATCTGGATAAGTGGACGGATGACTATTAATCCATTTTCAGCTTTATATTTTGGTGCAAGACTTCGCATTTGACCATTGTAAATAAAATTCATAAAAAAACTCTCAGCAGCATCATCCATATGATGACCTAGTGCTACCTTATTACACTTATTTTCAAGTGCTACACTATAAATATAACCCCTTCTCATACGAGAAAAAAAACTACAAAATGATGAATTTTTTCTAATCTTTTCTTCTGCTAATTCATAAGTATTTGTATGATGGACTATGTGAGGTATATTATATTTTTTACAATGATTAGCTAATTCATCAAAATTTTCACCCATGCCATAACCTATAGTAACGGCCAAAAATTCAAATTTAAAAGGTGCTCTTCTTTGCTGTTCTTTCATAGCATGAATCATAGTAAGAGAATCTTTCCCACCACTAAGACCCACTAAAATCTTATCACCCTCTTCTATTAATTCAAATTCAGCATTAGTTTTACCAAGCTTTGACATTATTTTTTTTGAAGGTACAATACCTTTAGACACAATCACACCTCACTATACAAAAGAAGTTTAATTTATTTTGCATTTGAATCTATAATTTCATCTAACATTTTCATTACAAATTCTGCACTTATAATAGCACTTGTTTCTAAAAATTCATCAAAAGAAAAACTAGCATCCATATCAGCAGCATCACTAATAGAACGAAGTATAAAAAATGGTATATCTAATGCATCACAAACAACAGCAACAGATGCACCTTCCATCTCTAATGCATCAGCTTTAAATGTTTCACCTATCCAATTTTTTCTATTTTCATCTGCAACAAATTGATCCCCAGTAGCTATAGTTCCTTCTTTTACTATCTTGCCCATAGCTTTAGCTACATTTTTTGACATTTCAATCATATCTTTATCAGATTCAATAAACACAGCTCCCTCTGGTACATATCCATGAGGATGACCAAAAGCTGTTATATCTAAATCATGTTGAGCAAGTTTTGTAGCTACAACTAAATCACCCACTTTAAGTTCAGGTGATACAGCTCCCGCAACACCTGAAAAAAGTAATTTTTCTGCACCAAATCGTTCAATCATAGTTGAAGCCGTAAGTGTAGAAAATACTTTACCTATTTTAGAACCAGCTATTACTAAATCAACGCCTTTATATGTTGCTTCATAATATGTATTTTTTGCATATATAGTTGTTTTATAATCACCAATCTTTTCTAAAATTGGAGCTATTTCTTCAGGCATTGCACCCATTATTGCTATTTTTTTCATATTTAATATTTCCTATATTTTAAAAGTTTTTATATCTTGCTTATAATGTGCTAATTTTTCAATTATATTTGATTTTTCATCAACAATACAACTTCCACCCCAAAAGCCAAGTCCATCTTCAAAACCTATTCGATTAACAAAAATCAATTTTGCATTAGATTCAGATGCTACTGTTTTAATGATTTTATACCATTTATTTTCAATTTCTAAACCATCATCATTAAAGCCACGAGCAGGAGATGCGACTAAGGCTATTATATAGTCTGGATTTTCTTTTTTAAGATTTTCATGAACACTATCATGCCATAAATCTTCACAAATCAACATAGAAATTTTTCCAAATTTACTACCAAAACTATCAAAAACATTACCAGCTTCAAAATACCTTGCCTCTTCAAACATACCATAGTTTGGAAGATGCACTTTAAAGTGTTTTGATAATAATTTACCATCAGAAAAATATAATGCACTATTTCTAAATAAACCATCATCTTTCATAGCAACACCAATAGCAATATCAATTTTTTCACTTAATTCAAATAATTCTGAAAGTTCTGAAAGTTCAAAAGCATCTTCGTAAAGTTTATCTTGCAAAAGATAACCATTTAATGAAAGTTCAGGAAATACTATTAAATCACTTTTATTGATATTATCCCTAATTACACTGCAAACATATTCTAAATTTGAACGATTTAATTTAGGAGCAAACTGAACAAGAGTTACTTTCATTAATCAGAAATTTCTTCAATAACTTTAGCTAAACTTGCCATATCTGAGATATTAACTGTTTTCATCTCTTTTGCTATTCTTCTATTTAAACCTTTTAAAACAACACCATTACCAAATTCTATAGCCATATCAACATTATTAGCTATAGATTGTATAGATTGTTTATATTTTACAGGTTTTATAAGTTGATCTTTCAATAAAGAAACTGCTTCTTCCTTTGTTGAATATGGCTGTGTTGTAACATTTGAAATAATAGAAGCTTCAAAATTATCTTGAACCATCTTTTGCATTAGCTCTTCTAAGGGAGCTTGTGCAGATTCTAATAACTCACAATGACTCGCAACAGACATATTTAATAACAATGCTCTTTTTGCACCAGCTTCTTTAAAAGTTGATTCTAATGAACTTAAATCTGACTTCATACCAGCTATAACAAGCTGACCATCTTGATTATAATTTGCTGGCCAAACTTTTTTACCTTCACTTTGTGCTTTAATACAAATATCTTCAACTGACTTATCATCCAATCCAACAATAGCCATCATACCTGCATCTATTGATTCACATGCTTTTTGCATAAAAGAACCTCGCTTATGTACTAGCTCAATAGCATCTACAAAATCAATAGCACCACTAGCACAAAGAGCAGAAAATTCACCTAAAGAATGTCCTAGAAAAAGTTTGGCTTCAACATCTGGGCAAGCTTCTTTAAAAAGTCTATATGCTACCATTTGAACAAGTAAAATAGCTGGCTGTGTAAACTCTGTCTGATTTAATTTTTCATTCTCCTCAAATATTAAGTCCTTAAAACTTACACCTATTCTAGCACTAGCATCTAAAAACATTTTTTTTGCTATTTCTGAATTTTCATAAAAATCTTTACCCATACCAATTGCTTGAGAACCCTGCCCTGAAAAAATCATTGCTATATTTTTACTCATTGTCACACTCCTTTTATTTTTTCTAAAATAAATTATTATTTACTTTAGAAAAGACACTTATTTTCTCAAAAAGTTTACTTCTTGTAGCTTTAGAGGGTTATAGGGACTTCAGTCCCTACCACTATAATGAACTTTGCTCATTATAGTGAGTTACATCAGTTAACTGCAACCGCAACCACTTCCACCACCTGTACCACAACATCCATCATCAGCTTGTTGGTTCTCAGCTGGAATACCACTCAAAGCCTCCTCTGCTGAAGCATCTCTTATATTGTTTATAGTAACACTAAACATTAAATCTTTCCCAGCTAATGGATGATTAAAATCTATAATAACATTTTCTTCACCAATCTCTTTAACCACTACTTGAACAGTTCCACCATCTTCACCTTGACCATAAAGAGTCATGCCAATTTCTAAATCAATTCCAGCAAATTGATCTTTAGGAACTTCTTGTTTAGCTTCTGGATTATGCTCACCATAAGCATCTTGTGATTTAACTAATAAATCACTTTTTTCACCAATATTCATATTTTGTATTCCATTTTCTAATCCTGAAATAATTTGACCTTTACCAAACATAAATACTAAAGGTGTACCACCTATATTACTGTCAACAACTGTTTCACCATCACGAACTTCATATTCTATAGATACTATTTGATTTGCTTCTATTGCCATTTTTTTCCTTAATATAATAAATTTAATCTAAATTATTTAGATTTTCAGTAGCTTGTTTAGCTTCTGTAGTATCTGGATATTTAGATATTACCCCACTATAAAATGCCTTAGCATTTTTATAATCACCTGTAGATTCCATTGAAATTGCTGTATGTAACATCAATTCTGGCATATAAGACGCTTTGGAATATAATCCAACACTCTTTTTAAAATAAGCTATTGCATCTGAATGATTTTTTCTTCTATACATCATCTCACCAATCATATAATGTGCATATGCTGGTTTGAATTTTTCTTTTATAAGATACTTATAATCATTTATAGAACTAGTATAATGCTTTTTATCAAAACTTGCTTGAGCATTTTTAAAGATTTCCCAATTTGTTAATGTTTTCTTATTAGAAGTTTTTTCAGCCTTTTTAACTTTAAACTCTTTTTTTAACAATGTTTTAAATTTATTAAAATCATTTACTAAATTATCAAAATCATTTCTAGAAACATGAGAAACTTCTATTTTTGTCACTAACTCATTTAATTGTTCTAATGCAAGATTAGTTCTCTTAATATTATCAGAATTTTCTTGAATTATATTATCAATTCTTTTTTCAAATTCATCTGAAGTATTTGAATCTTGAAAAATCTTTTTCTCTAATTTTTGCAAATTTAGCTTAGTTTGATGTGAACTTAAAGTTAAACTTTCAATTACACTTTGTAATCCATCAATTCTTTCATTAAAAGATTCAATCTTATAAGTTTGCTTTTTAGATTTAACAATAACATCACGAATTTCATTTTTATTTTCTAACACAACTTTTTCACTAGAACTTAAACCATACGGATTGTCATTTTCTAAATTACCAGCACCAAACGCAGATGGTTCGGCACTAAATAAAGTAAGAGAGAAAAAAGTTGTAATAAATACAACTAAAAAATTGCGATTCATTAATTATGGAAGAATTTTAAAATCTACACGGCGACTTTTTGCCCAACACTCTTTAGTTTTATCAGTACATACTGGATTACTCTCACCATAACTAACCATAGTAATTTTTTTAGATTCAACACCTTCAGCAATCATAGCATTTTTAACAGTTTGTGCTCTCTTTAGTCCAAGTGCAAAATTATACTCATCACTACCCCACTCATCACAATTTCCCTCTAATTTAACAGTATAGTTACTAGCCTGATTTTTAGCTATAGTAGCATCTTCAGAAACTCTAGATTGCATATCTGAACGAATAAGAAACTTATCAAAATCAAAGTAAATAGATGTTAATTCTTCTTCAACATCTAACATACTTTTAGAACCATTAACTGAACCAGAATTATAACCTGAGTTATAACCAGAAATAGAAGAGTTTTCTGAAGAAATAATTTCACTTTGAATAGCCGATACCTCTTCAACATTTACTTGATTGACTTTTTCATCAACAATAGGCTTTTTGTCTGCACATCCACTAAAAACTAAAAGTGCTACAGTAGCACTAGAAAGTATGATATTTTTCATATTTATTATCCTCTAACTTTTAAAATTCAATTATTATACCAAAAAATGATAATAATCGTATATCTACCAATCCATAGATTGTATTTTTCCATATTTAAGTGGAAAAAGATAATTTTTGTTGTAATTTAATCTTATAATACCTAAAGAACTTTCTCCCTTATAACTTTTGATAAAAAGAATTGCGTCTCCATCTTTTGAAAATCTTGGAAATTCATTAATGCCTACTGCTGTTAATCTTCTTATAAAATTTGTTTTTGTAGATATAAGATGCAAATTAAATGTATTTTTTAAAAATGCATTTGAACTCTCTCTTGATTTATATACTACATATTCACCACTTGATGAACACGCTGCATTACTTTTTCCATAATGAACCATCTGCTTAACATGAGAACCGTTAATATTTTTAGTAAAAACATTTGGATACCCCATACGATTAGAAATAAAAACGATATTATCATTATCCATAAATTGAGCATTAACATCTATCCCAGAATATTTCGTAATTCGTTTTGAAGTATGCTTAGTTAAATCATACATATATATATCAGGCTGTCCATATGGAGCTTTTGTTAAAAGTAACTTAGTACCATCATTACTAATATCAGAACATATCATCATTCCATCACTACTCATAACAGTCTTACTTTTTCCTTTTTTTATATCAACAAATTTTAACTCTGGTATTGTAGAATCTAAAGATGTATAATAAAAGGAGGTCTGTTTACTATTTGCCCACTTCGGAAAAATATTAAACCCACCTTTTATAGCAATATGTTGATATGACAAAGTATAATCAGAAATTACTATTTCACTTTTAGACGGAGCTATTATCCTAGAAAAGATAACTTTTCTTTTCATCCATTCTACAGATGGTTGTCCCATATACTCATTAATATCATAAGCTATAGCATGAGATACAAACATATATATCTCTTTTTTACTAACTTTATATCGTTTAAACAAAACTTCTTTATTATTTAAAAGTAGTTTTATCTTTACAAATAAACTATTAGAATCACCTTTAGATATAGAATAACGCAATACATAATCCATATCTTTATTTTCTAATACTACATTTTCAGTATTAAAATCAGTTTTACGATGATGTCTATCAACATTAAAAATTGAAATTACATTCAAATCTGCTACTAATGTCTTAAAAAATTTAAGTTGAAATGTATCAGTATAATCTTTTGATGAATCCTCAACAGCTAAAGATGGTAGTGATTCAACTTTTTTTATAACTTCTATAGTTGCATCACCTCCATATAATATAGATAATAACATTAATAATGAAAAAAATATCTTCACTTTTACTCCTTTGAACTTAATATAATTATGTAATTTCCAGATCTATTATTTGGATTAATAGGAAATAGTTTATCAACAAGTCTTCCTTTTATCTCATCACATTCATCGTTTAATAGTTGATTATCAGAATATCGTAATATCCTAAAATCTTCTAATTTTCCAATAGCACTTAAATTAATTACTGCTTTTACTGTATATCCTTGTGAATTTTGTGGAGGATTAAAATTTTCATAAACAATAGCTTGAATTTTAGCTAAATATTCATTAACCTCTGTACCAGTTGAAACTACTTTTTCAACCTCTTTAGGCTTTATAGTAAACTCTTTTTTTTCAGATTTTTTAGACTTGTTTAAAACCTCTTGAAGTCTTTTATTCAACTTCTTCTTTGGTACTTTTTGTAACTTTATATTTTTAGTCCAAACATCACTAAAAAGATTTTCAATATTTACTTCTGATGATTCAATAGGTTTAGTTGTTTTTACAGTAGGAGTTTTTACACTTTTTTTTATCTCTTTTACTTTTGGTATTTCAAAAGAAATAGATATAAATTTATCTTTCTTAAAAGCATATACTTTTGATTTAGAGGCAAAAAATGACATCTCTAATATAATTAATATTAAAAATAAAAAGAGCGATAAAGATATAAAACCACTAACTAAAAAATAATACTTTTCTTTATCCATTTGTTGCTAATGAAACATCTATAAACCCAGCTTGTTTTACAGCGGCTAAAACAGACATAACAACTCCATAATCTAAATTTTCATCAGCACTTATCAAAACAGTTGCCTTTAAATCTAGTCCTTTAGAATAAGAAGAAAAATTATCTATAAAAGCATTTAATTGATAAGTATCCTTATTTACTTTAAGAAGTTTATCTTTATCAATACTAATATGAACAGGTGGGATTTTTGAAAGTTGCTGACTTGCAGAACCTTGGGGAAGCTTTATATTTTCTTCATAAATAATATTTGGAGTTATAACCATAAGTATAGCTAATAGAACTAACATTACATCTACTAATGGTGTAATGTTTAATTCTGGTTTATCATCCCAATCATACATAATTATATTCAATCACTAAAGATTCGCTTTGAACGAGAAATATCATTTTTAAATACCTTTATTAATTATTACGAGCTTGCAAAGCATCACTTTGCATATTAATAAAACTAATAATTTCATAAGACTTTCTTTTTAAGACTTGATGATATGTATATGCGAAAATTGCTACAAATATACCAGCAGCAGTTGCAATTAATGCATCTGAAACACCACTTGATATAATAGACATACTACCTGTTGTCTGTCCAATATGGCTAAAAGTATCTAATATCGAAACAACTGTACCAAATAAACCTATAAATGGTGTAGTAGAAGCAAAAATTGATAAAATTGATAAACCTTTAGTAGCTTCTCTAGTAGCTGCTAAAATTGATAAATCAAATATTTCTTTAGTTAAATTTGAACTAGTTTTTATAAAGTTATTTAAAAATGATGATTCATGAACAGTTGAAGCCCCCATAAGTAAAGACTCCAAAGAGTTATTCTCACGAGAGCACCAACTACTTAGAGAAAAATAGCGGTAAAAGAACACCCAATTAAGTACGATAAAATATATTGATAAAAGAATCAATACACCTATTGTAACTGGATGACTTTTTAAATAAAAATCGATTAAATCGTTAGTCATTAATTATATTAACTTTTGAGCTGCTGATTCAATTCTTGCTGAAACAGAAGCAATAGCAGGATTTGAATCTGCAATAGAGCTAATAAGTTCTTTAGCATCTTCTAGTGCATTAGCAACTTCGCCTTCATTTTCACCATGAATAGCAACTGCACCTTCAACTAATATAATAATTTTTTCTTCATCAACTTGAACAACGCCCCAATTGATTAAAATTGATTCGACTGATTTATCTTCTTTTTCTATATCAACTACACCAGCTTCTAGCGAAGTTGATAAAGAAGAGTGATGTGCAAGTACACCAAACTCACCCTCTTCACCAGGAAGAGTTACACTAACAGCTTCACCATCAAAGATAGAGCCATTAGGTGTTAAAATTTCAAGTTTTAACTTTTCCATTTCAGTCCTTTAGTATTTTTTGACTATTTTTGCTTTTCAGCTTTTGCTATAGCCTCATCCATACCACCAACCATATAGAAAGCACCTTCTGGCATGTGGTCATACTCACCATCTAAAATTCCTTTGAAACCTTTGATAGTATCTGCAAGTGAAACATATTTACCAGGAGCACCTGTAAATACTTCAGCAACAAAGAATGGTTGAGATAAGAATTTTTCAATTTTACGAGCACGCTCAACAACATTTTTATCATCTTCAGAAAGTTCATCCATACCAAGAATTGCAATAATATCTTGTAAATCTTTATACTTTTGAAGTGTTTGTTGAACACCACGAGCAACACTATAATGCTCATCACCTAAAATTTGTGGATCAAGTAATCTTGAAGTTGAATCAAGAGGATCAACTGCAGGATATATACCTTTTTCAGCAATCTTACGGTTAAGAACTGTAGTAGCATCTAAGTGAGCAAAAACAGAAGCTGGAGCTGGATCTGTTAAATCATCTGCAGGAACATATACAGCTTGAACAGAAGTAATTGAACCACTTTTAGTAGATGTAATTCTATCTTGTAATGCAGCCATTTCACGAGCTAAAGTTGGTTGATAACCAACAGCTGATGGAATACGACCAAGAAGTGCAGACATTTCAGAACCTGATTGTGCAAAACGGAAAATATTATCAACAAACATTAAAACATCAAGATTTTTCTCATCACGGAAATACTCAGCCATTGTAAGGCCAGTAAGTGCAATACGATTTCTTGCTCCTGGAGGCTCACTCATCTGACCATAACAAAGTGCAACTTTATCAAGTACATTAGAATCTTTCATCTCATGATAAAGGTCATTACCTTCACGAGTTCTTTCACCAACACCAGCAAATACTGATAAACCGTCATGACCATGTGCAACATTATGAATAAGTTCCATAATAATAACTGTTTTACCAACACCAGCACCACCAAATAGTCCAACCTTACCACCCTTAGAATATGGAGCAAGTAAATCAACTACCTTAATACCTGTTTCAAACATCTCTGTAGCAGTTGATTGATCAACTAAGGCAGGTGGTTCACGATGAATAGACCATGTTGGTGCATCAGTAACTTGATCTCCACCATCTATAGTTTCACCAACTACATTAAAAATACGACCTAATACTTTTTCCCCTACAGGAACTTTAATAGGAGCACCAGTAGCAGTAGCATCCATACCACGAACTAAACCTTCACTCATATCCATTGCAATCGTTCTAACACGACCATCACCTAGGTGAGCTGCAACTTCTAAAACTAAACGATGCGTATTACCTTCTAAACTTACTGTAACTTCGATTGCTTCATTAATTACTGGAAGATAACCATCAAAATCAACATCAACAACCGGGCCCATAACCTGGCTTATTTTACCAATCATATTTTTCTCCATTATTTCATCGACTCCACACCACTTATAATTTCTATAAGTTCTGTAGTAATAGCGGCTTGACGCGCTTTATTATATTGAACATTTAAAGATTTAACCATATCCCCTGCATTATTAGTTGCAGTATCCATAGCTTGCATACGAGCAGAATGTTCAGCTGCTACTGAATCAATTAATGCATAATACATGTTATATTGAACATATTTATTAACTAAAGAATCAAGCATATGCTCTTCATCTTGAGCTTCAATCTCTAACACTGAACTTTTTTTCTCTTCACATTCAAATGAATCAGTATCTATTGGTAATACTTTATTAACATGTAACTCTTGAGTTATCATATTCTTATATCCATTATATACTATATGAAGAGCATCTATCTTACCATCTTTAAAATCTTCAATAGACGATATAACAAAATCATCAGATTTAACTTTATCAGGTTTAGAACTAAGTCCTAATACTGAATCAAATAATTCAACTTCATTATATTTAAAAAATTCGATACCTTTTTTACCGATTCCGCGTAAACGCACTTTTATATTTTTTTCTTTGTATTCTGCAATAAGTTTTTTAATAGCTTTAATTGTTTGAATATTAAAACCACCACATAAACCTTTATCAGCAGTAACAAAAATAATATCTACTATTTTTGGATTATCAATCTCTGTAAAACAACGATTATCAATTCCTCCAATTTTATTACATTTTATGCGTCCAGCTATTTCGGCAATAACCTGATTCATTTTTGCAGAATAAAGACGAGAGCGTTTAGCTAACTCTTCTGCACGACGAAGCTTAGCAGTACTTACTAGCTTCATTGCGCGAGTTGTCTTTTTAGTGTTTTCAACACCACCAATCTGTCTTTTAATATCTTTCAAGTTTGCCATAAAGTTTTCCTTATGCTACTACGAAAGAAGCTTTAAACTCTTCAAGTGCTTTAATCATAATAGCTTTAGTATCGTCATCAACTTTTGAAGCACTTCTTATATTTTCAAATATTTGAGGATAAGAAGCTTCAATAAATGGATATAATTCAGCTTCAAATCTAACTACATTAGAAGCATCCATATCATCTAAGAAACCTTCATTTCCAGCAAAAATTATAAGCACTTGCTTTTCAGCAGATAGTGGAGAGAAAGGTCCTTGTTTAAGAACTTCAACCATTCTTTGACCACGCTCTAATTGATTACGAGATGTTTCATCAAGATCAGAAGCGAACTGAGCAAACGCTTGTAATTCACGATATTGAGCAAGATCCAATCTTAAAGTACCTGCAACTTGCTTAGTAGCTTTAATTTGAGCAGCACCACCAACACGAGAAACTGAAAGACCAACATTAATTGCAGGACGAACACCTGAATTAAATAAATCAGTTTCAAGAAAAATTTGACCATCTGTAATTGAAATAACATTAGTTGGAATATATGCCGCAACATCTCCAGCTTGTGTTTCAATAATTGGTAATGCAGTTAAAGAACCAGCACCATCTTCATCACATAGTTTAGCAGCACGCTCTAATAAACGAGAGTGAACATAAAAAACATCACCAGGATAAGCTTCACGACCTGGAGGGCGACGAAGGATAAGTGACATTTCACGATATGCTACTGCATGCTTAGATAAATCATCATAAACTATTAAACCATGACGAGATGAATCACGGAAATATTCACCCATAGTAACACCAGTATATGGAGCTAAAAATTGAAGAGCAGCAGCTTCAGCACCACTAGCAGAAACGACAATAGTATATTCCATTGCACCATGTTCTTCAAGTTTTTTAACTATCTGAGCAACAGTTGATTCTTTCTGACCGATTGCTACATATATACATACAACACCATTACCCTTTTGGTTAATGATTGCATCTAAAGCAACAGTAGTTTTACCAGTTTGTCTATCACCAATGATAAGCTCACGCTGACCACGACCAATTGGAACTAGAGCATCAATTGCTTTAATACCAGTTGCCAATGGTTCATGAACAGATTTTCTATTCATAATACCAGGTGCTTTTTCTTCAACAAAACGAGTTTCAGTTGTTTCAATTGGACCTTTACCATCAATTGGCTCACCAAGTGCATTTACAACACGACCAATAACAGCATCACCAACAGGAACTTTTAAAAGCTTACCAAGTCTCTTAACGCTCATACCCTCACGAAGCTTAGTACCACTACCAAGGATAACAACACCTACACTACTCTCTTCAAGATTCATTACTAAACCTTGTGTTCCATCATCGAACTCTACCATTTCTCCAGCCATAACATTGCTAAGTCCGTAAACTTGAGCAACACCATCAGCATAAGAAACAATTTTACCAGTTTCATTAATATCAACACTTAATTCAAAGTTATCGATACGTTCTTTAATTATTGAGCTAATTTCATCAGCTTGAATTTTTGCTACCACTATTGTTCTCCTCTCTTAAATTGCTTTTATTATATGTTCTATCATCTGAGTATTGATTCTTGATTTCGAGAAATCTATCTCAATACCTAAATCTTCAACATCAACTTTAATACCATTAAAATCTGTTTTAACAAAATCTAATACTATCGTAGAATTAAATTTCTTACTCAAGCCAGCACTCAAATCTTCTACTACTTTTGAGTCAATATCACTATCACTATAAATATAACCAGTATAGTTTCTAGTTGAATTAGCAATATCTTTTCTTAACTCTTCCGCTATTGCAGGAATCACAGAAATACGATTCTTTTCAACCAATAATTTTATTAAATTATTAATTACTACAGAATTTATAGATTTTACAGATTCCAATAAAATACCAGACTTGTCATTTGAAGATACATTTGGATTGTTAATGATACTTGTAAATTTCTCATCTTTAAAAGACAATGCTAAAATAGAAAAAATATCAGCAATATCAGACATTGAAGTTGTATTAGAACTATTTTTAATAGCTTTAATATATTTCTTTGCGATTAATTCTTCCATTTATGCAACCTTCTTTAAGATAACATTAGCCATAGCTTCTTTATCAAAACTATCACTACTTTTACTTAAAGTTTTATCAAGTACTTTTTCAACAACAATACGAACCATTTTTCTTTGTTCAAATTCTTTTATTGAAATATTTTGTTTAACAAGATTATCTAATTCAACATTACATTGATCCATGATACTATCATTTATAATCTTATTTTCTTTTTTTGAATTAATTGCTAATTCTTCTGCAAATTTTTCTGCATCAGATATTTTAGCAAGAGCTTCTTTTTTAAGTAAAATAGACTCATTAAGTTTATCTTGAACACTTTTTAGTTCATCAGCAATAGACTGACTTCTTGAAGCAAAAAAGTTTTTTGCAGGTTCAGCAACTAGATACCAAATAAGACCTGCAAATAATAAAAAGTTTACAGTTCTTTGTACAATATCCGTACCACCATCACCACCAGATGCTAATGCATAAGTTGACATCATCAGTGTTAATAATAAAATTCTACTCACATTACATCCTTTATATTTTACTGAATTTAGCTTTAATAGCTTCTTCAAACGATGGAATCTGAGAGTTTAATTCAGTTGTTAATCGTTCTTGTGAATTAGAAAGTGATTTCTCAAATTCTAAATATTCTTTAGCTAATTCAGCACGCTTAGCTTCTAACTTACTATCTGCTAATTCCTTAGCATCTGCAATAACTTTCTCTCTTAGGGCCGAAGCTTCCAGTTTCGCATTTGTAACTATTGATTCTGCTTTTGAAGTTAACTCATTGATTTCATTATCATTAGAACCTGCTTTTGACAGATCTTTTTTAATGTCCTCATCTCGTTTATTCATATAAGCAAATAATGGGTTATAAAGCGAACTGTTCAGAACGGCAATAAGTGAAAGAAATACGACGAATGTAGCTAAAAGCAGTATTGGATTTATATCTAACATAGCACCTCCTAAAAGTTGCGTGATTATACTATAAATAAATTGAAAGGATAGTTAAACTAAAAAAGATTTTAATATTTTTTAGTAATTTTATTAAGAAATTTGTTTCAATAACTCTTTTATTTGATTTTCATTTTCAAATTCAATAATTAATTTATTTGAAGATATTTTATAATTAAAATCTAAAGAATCAAATTTTTCTTTAATATTAGAAAAATCAAATGAACATGGCTTTTTATTATTTAATAAAATTGGACTTTTAACTTTCATCCCTTTTACCATTTGCTCTGCATCTCTAACACTTAGTTTTTGCCCAATAATAGAGTTAACAACTAGTTGTTGCTCTTTATCTTCTAATCCAACTAAAACTCTAGCATGACCAGCAGTTATCTTTTTTTCTATAAGTGCTTTTTTAGTTTTAGACGATAATTGTAAAAGCCTTAATGTATTAGTAATATGTGTACGACTTTTGTGTATAACTGATGATAGTTCTTCATGTGTGATACTATGAAGTTTAATAAGTTCAGAATAAGCATCTGCTAATTCTATTGCATTTAATTCATCTCTTTGTATATTCTCAATTAAAGCAAATTGCCTCATTTTTTCTTCATTAGAATTAAAAACTATTGCTCTTATAGTTTTTAATTTCATCAATTTAGAAGCACGATACCTTCTTTCACCAGCTATTATAATATAGCCATCAATATCTTCCGTTACTATTATTGGTTGGATTAAACCATCAGTTTTAATACTAAGACCTAATTCATGAAGTGAATTTTCATCAAAAAATTTTCTCGGTTGATAAGGATTTGCTCTAATATCTTTTAAAGAAATTTCTACAATAGAATCTTTAGATGAAACTTCATTTTCATAAGCTTCATCCATCTCACCTAATAATGCTCCTAAACCTCTTCCTAATTTCTGTGATTTCATTATTTCATTATCGCTTGTGCTAAACTTTGATATGCAAGTGAACCAGTTGACTTTACATCATAAAGAATTACAGGTTTACCAAATGACGGTGATTCTGCCAATCTTACATTTCTTGGAACAACAATATATTTTTCATCAGAGTCTTTAAAAAGTTTTCCACGAAAATGTTGACTTAAATCTGAAAATACTTGCTTAGATAAATTATTTTGAGTTGAAAACATTGTTGGAATAAAACCTCTTATTTTTAATTTAGGGTTAAGAGATTTTCTAACTAATTTTACAGTATTTAATAATTGTGCTAAACCTTCTAATGCAAAATATTCACATTGAATAGGTATAAGAACAGAATTTGAAGCTGAAAGAGCATTAATTGTCATTGGACCCAATGCAGGTGGTGAATCAATTATAATATAATCATAATCTTTTTTAATATTTGCAATGGCTTTTTTTAAAACAAGTTCACGACCACTTGCTTTATCTGCATTGTAATATTCTTTTTCTATTCCAACAAGACCAATATTTGACGGAGCTAAATGCAAGGTAGAAATTTCAGATTTTAAAATTATATCTTTAAGTTTTTTTGTACCGATAAGTACATGATAAATATTAAATTCATAATCATTTCGATGAAAGCCTAAAGATGTTGTAGCATTTGCTTGAGGATCTGAATCTATCAAAAGCACTTTTTTCTCTGCAACAGCTAATGAAGCTGCTAAATTTACAGCGGTAGTAGTTTTTCCAACCCCACCCTTTTGATTTGCGATAACTATTACTTCACTCATCTTAGACTATATATCCTCTCATTATTAATCATAATAGACCCATCTTCATTTAAGGACGCTTCTAGTAATGAAATTTTACTATTTTTTTTATTTATATGAAATTTTTTATTAAGATGAAATTCTAGCTTATATTTACTAAAAACTTGCTTCCATGAAATTTTTCTTTCTATATGTTTAAAATAACTAAATATTAAATTTTCTTTAGATATTTCAATATCTAAACTTTTAGCTTCTAGTGGTGATTGTACTAAATTTATTCCAACACCACATATAATAGTATCATTTACAATATTTGTAATCATACCACCAATTTTAAAATCATCTATATAAAAATCATTAGGCCATTTAATCCAAACCTTTGAATTTTCTAATTCTAAAACCTCTTTTAATATATAGGCATAGTAAATTGAAGCTGATTCTATTTTCAAATCTTTTGGTATATCATTAAGTTTAATTGCAAAAGATAAAAATAGATTACCTTGATAGCCAATCCATGAGTTATCTCTACTACCAAGCCCTGCTGTTTGAATATCAGCAGATACAGCATGAGGTAAAATTATGGAAGAATTTTGTATTAAAGACTTTAAATAAGTTTGTGTTGAATCAACTTCATTAAGATAAGTAATCGTCAAGAACTAATCTTTTTCCGTTGATATAAGATAATATATCCATCTCTTTTTTAGATTGTGGTTGTACTTTATATACTCTAATAACTCCATTAGTACAAGATATGTCAATACTATCTTTATTTATAGCTATTATTTTTCCAGCTTTATTTTTAGAGGCTATATCTATCAAGAATATTTTCTTGAATTTCAATCCACTTTCCAAATAAATACCTGGCCATGGCGTATATGCACGATATTTATTATAAAACTCTTTAGCATCATCAAAAACTACTAAGCCATCTTTTTTACTAACTTTAGCACAATGAGTTGCTTTTGAATTATCTTGTTTTAATGCTATATATGAATTAAAATTTTCTAATATATCTATAGTAAGTTCAGAAGCAATATTTGTTAATGCATCAAATAGTTCACCAACTATCATATCTTTTGGAATCTCTATCTCATTTATCTTTAAAATATCACCAGTATCTAAACCCTCATCCATAAGCATTGCTGTTACACCAGTTTTTTTATCAGCATTTAATAATGACTGTTGAATAGGACTCGCTCCTCGATAAGAAGGAAGTATAGAAGCGTGAAGATTAATACATGGTGCGTGTTCTAAAATAGCTTTTGGCAAAATTTGTCCATACGCAGCTACAATTATATAATCACATTCAATTTTTAAAAGTTGTTCAACAACATCATTATCACGAAGCCTAGTTGGTTGATAAACCATAATGTTATTTTCTAATGCCAATTTCTTAACTATTGGAGGTGTCATAACTTTTTTACGACCAAATGGCTTATCTGGTTGAGTATAAACAGCAACAACATCTATATTTTTTCTATCTAATACTCTTTGTAAAATAGCTTCAGCATAATCTGGGGTACCCATAAAAATAATACGCATTTATTTACCTACCTTTGTAAAAAGTGTTCCACCATTATGAATTGAATTTATCATATAATTTTCTACATCACTTAAATTAAAACCACTTGCTAGGAACATATCTTTATCTGAATCCAAAAGATGCTGTGCAGCTTTTAATTTTGTAACTATTCCACCTGTAGCAAAAATATCATTTGGCGTTGGTATTTTTGCTAATTCTTCTTTTGAAATATCATTTACTATTTTTAGTGCTTTAGCTTCAGAATTTTTTCTAGGATCACAATCATAATATGCATCTATATCTGAAAGTATTATTAACATATCAGAATTTGTGTTTTTGGTAATATAAGCTGATAACTGATCATTATCTCCAACTTCTAGCTCTTTTGTAGATGTCGCATCATTTTCGTTTATAATAGGTATAATCCCATTTTCTATAAGAGTATCTACAGTATTTCTTACTCTCGCTATATCATCATCTTTTGCTAGATTTCTTGCTGTTATTAAAACTTGTGAAGATATAACATTATGCACAGAAAATTCTCTCGCATATTGTTTCATAAGTATAGGTTGACCAATTGAGGCAAGGGCTTGCTTATTTTTTATTATATTTCTATCTAATTTTAAAACTGTATATCCTGCAGAAACAGCACCAGAAGAAACTAATATCACTTCATATCTTTTTTTCAATTGAACTAAAAAACGAACTAAATTTTGCATCCTAACAAGTGCTAATGAACCATCTTGAGTTAAAACGGCACTACCAACCTTAACTACAATTCTTTTCATATATTTATCTTGTTTGTTGAACTAAATTAAATAAAGAGTATTTTAATGGTTCTATATTTTTATTTATAGCTGAAGAGATAGGTACGATTAGATAAGGTAATGTGCTATCATAACCTAAAGTCTTATCTGCTTTATCTTGAATAAAATATGGCATATTTTCATCAAAATCAAATTCACTATTAGTAGAAGCTTTTACTCCTATAATCTCAAAAAAACTATTTACTAAATCATCTATTTCATTAGGTGGAACTACATCTACTCTCGTTAAAGCGATAGCATAATTAGATTCACCAAGTTTTTCACTAAAAGATGCAATTTCATCTTTTAAAGTTGTGATTTGCTCTTTTAAATCTCTATAAGAAGCTAAATCAACCATATATAAAAGTGTTTTTGTTCTTTCAATATGTCTTAAAAATTGGATGCCAAGACCCTTACCTTCATGAGCACCACCAATAATTCCTGGAATATCCGCCATGATAAATGATTCATAGTCACCAATATTAACTTGACCTAATTTAGGTGTAAGTGTTGTAAACTCATAATTTGCAATTTCTGGTTTTGCATTTGAAACAGTTGAGATTAAAGTTGATTTACCAACATTTGGAAATCCTACAAGACCTATATCTGCGATAAGTTTTAAATCAAACTTTATCGTTCTTGTCTCACCCTTTTGTCCTGGTTGAGCATAAGTTGGTCTTTGTTTAGTTGAACTCTTAAAGTGAGTATTTCCAAGTCCACCTTTACCACCTGTGATAAAAAGTTCTTCTTGTCCATCTTCTAACATATCAAAAAGAATTTCACCACTTTGAGTATCTAAAATTTGAGTTCCAGGGGGAACAATAATAACTTTTTTAGACCCAGACTTTCCAGTCATATTTGAGCCTTCACCTTGCTTTCCACCATCTGCTTTTATATGCATCTTTCTCTGAAAAGCAGATAATGTATGTGTATTGTTATCACATTTAAACCAAATATCTCCACCTTTTCCACCATCTCCACCATTTGGTCCACCATTTAAAACAAATTTCTCACGACGAAATGAGACACAACCCTGACCACCTTTACCTGAACTAACTGTTAATTCGACACTATCTGTAAACAAATGATTTCCTTTGTTGTCTTTAATATATTTTTTGAAAATTTCTTTTAAATTGTGAAAGAGTATAAAACTCGAAGATGTAGAAAATATTTGAGCTTTTGCTCAAATATTTGTAGAATTATGTAGCAGGTATAATTGAAACTTGTTGACGCTTTTTATCTTTTCTTTCAAAAGCTACAACACCCTCAACTAGAGCAAATATTGTATGGTCTTTACCCATACCAACATTTTTACCTGGATGAATTTTAGTTCCTCTTTGACGGATGATAATATTACCAGCTACTACAGCTTCTCCACCATATTTCTTAACACCAAGTCTTCTACCAGCTGAGTCACGATTATTCTGTGTACTACCCTGACCTTTTTTATGTGCCATCTTTAATCTCCTTAAATTTAGTTCCTAAATTAAAGGAACCATTTTATTTATTTATTACGCAAAAAGAACAAAGTCCCTTTTACTACGCTAACACTAAGTTTTCCTTAGCGGAAAGCTCACGCAACTAGTTGCTTTATAACTACTATTTATTATGCAGCAATTTTCGTGATACGAACACGAGTAAAGTCTCTTCTGAAACCTCTTTTAACTTTAGAATCTTTACGACGACGCTTTTTGAAAATTACAACTTTCTTATCACGACCTTCGTTAATAACTTCAGCAGTTACAACAGCACCATCTACAAATGGTGTTCCAAACTTAAGTTCACCAGCATTTACAGCTAAAACTTCTTTAATCTCTACAGTGTCTTTTGGTTCAAGAGACATTTTATCTAATAATAAAATATCACCCTCTTGAACTTTATATTGTTTACCACCGTTTTTAATAATTGCGTACATTAACAATTCCTTACATAAATATTCTACAAAAAGTTCGGAATTATACCAAACTAAGCTTTAAGTTTATATTAATTCTTAACTAAAGCTACTGCATCTATCTCAACTAAAGCATTTTTTGGTAGTGTTTTTACAGCTACTGTTGCCCGAGCTGGTTTATGCGAACCAAATGCTTCTTCATAAATATCATTTATTGTTACAAAATCATCCATACTATCTATAAAAATTGTAGTTTTAACAACCTTATCCATAGAACTACCAGCCTCTACTAAAACAGCTTCCAAGTTTTTTAAAACCTGTTTAGTTTGAACTATTACATCATTTTCTAACATCACTCCCTCTGGAGTTAAAGCTATCTGACCTGATGTATATACCATCCCATTTGCTACTACTGCTTGTGAATATGGACCTATTGCTGATGGAGCTTTATCTGTTTGAACAAATTTCATTTCTTTTCCTTGTATAATTTATTTACTATTTATATCTTTTAAAAAAGATATAAAGTCCCTACTATTCCAATAACCAGGAAATTTATATATTAAATCTTCATTTGAAGTTACAAAAAAATGTGATGGAACTCTTTTTGCATTAAACTTTACAGGATAATCATCAAAATCTCTATCTAAATGTAACAAAATATATTTTGATTTTAATTTATCTATAATTTTTTTATCTTGCAAAGTTGTATTTTCAAATTTTCTACATCATATACAATCAGATGATGTGATTAGTATATAAATATCTTTATTTTGTTTTTTTGCTAAAGTTAATGTTTTTTTATAATTATTTGACCAACCTAACTCTGAAGCAATTAAAAATGTAAATGAAAATAATAAAATAGATATTATTATTTTCATTTTATTTCCAAATTTTTATTAAATTTTTAAATACTTTATAAAGACTATGAACTTCAAATGCTGTAGTTCTTTCATTAACAGCATGAATTGTATCATTTTTTACACCAAACTCTATTACATCTATATCAAATTGTGCTATAAATCTTGCATCACTTGTTCCACCTGCTGTTGAGTGTTTTGGCTTTACACCAATTATATTTTCTATAGCTTTATCAATATTTCTAACTACTTTAGTATCTGTATTTGTACAAAATGGATATGAACCTTGAGTAAGTTTTAATTCAAAATCTAATCCATCAAGATTCTTTTCTACAAATTCACGAACCTCTTTTTGAGAAGTTAAAGTTGTATTTCTTACATTAAACATCATTTTTAACTCATTTGGAGTCACATTTGTAACTTCCATCCCACTTCTTATATCTGTTATTACAAACTTAGATGGACTAAAAAACTCATCACCATCATCAAGATTTATACCAGCCATATTCAGTAGTCTTGGAGCCAGATTGTGAATAGGATTTATAGCTTTTTGTGGATATGCAGCATGACCCTGCTTCCCTTTTAATGTTATATATCCATTTATAGAACCTCTTCGCCCTACTTTTATAGCGTCCCCAAAAACATCTTCACAAGTTGGTTCAGCTACTACTACAGCATCTGGGAGTTGATTTGTCTTTTTTAAATACTCTAAAACCTTAATAGTTCCATAATATGCATCACCCTCTTCATCTGAAGTTAATAATAGTGATAAAGTACCATCAAATGACTCTACCTCTTTTACAGCTTGGACAAAAGCAGCTACACCACTTTTCATATCTTGAGTGCCACGACCATATAAAAATCCATCTTTTTCAACAAGTTCATAAGGGTTAGTATCCCAATTATCACCAGCTGGAACAACATCTACATGCCCAGCAAAACAAAGATGTTCACCATCACCAAATTTTCTATATATAAAAAGATTTTTAACATCCTCTACATCTATTCTAACTGCTTTAAAATCAGGCAAGTATTCCTCTATAAAATCTAAAAGCCCACCATCATTTGGTGTTTCACTTTTACTCTCAACCAATTTTTTAAAAAGTTCTAAAACTTCCATCTACTTTATACCTGGATTTTCATAAAAAATATATGGTGTAGCATATCCACTTATTTCAAAATAAAGTTTTTTTTCACCCTTATCAATTTTATAATTAAAATTCAAATCTATATAACCATATCCGTAACGATATGAACGCACAGCATCTCCTTGTGTAGCTACAGCAGTTGAAAGTTTATCTACTTTTATAAATCTTTGTACAAGCTTTTCTCCCATATATATATCTAGTACACCATTTGTACCTGTCCAATTTTGAATACTACGACCCAGCTTATTCTGTGTTTCTTGTGTACAAGCTGTAAAAAGCAATGTAACTATTAGACTAACTATAAAAATAACTTTTTTCATAATTTTCTCCTCGTATAATCATGAATTATACACTTATTTAATTAATTTTTTTGCTATAATACAAAAACAAAGGTGATTAGTAATAAAATGATAAAAAAAGATATTAAAAATTACGAAGAAATATTACAAGCTATTTATAAAAACAAAAAATTTATTATAAAAAATTATAATTCTAAAAAAAATCAAATACTTATAGATAAACCTTTAATTCATGCTCTTCTTACCCTTTTAAAAGCTTCATACTATGATAAATTCGATAAAACACAAGTGATTAAATTTATTATAAAAGATGTTTTAAAACTTAAAGATAATGATTTGATTATGATTAAAAAAGGCTCTATTTTTATAAAACTTTTTGATGAAACAAAAAGACGCCAAGTATCAAAAAAAGAAAGAAATACTGAAGTAAATAGATTTAATGGGTTTGATGAAGATGAATTAAAATCATTTTATACAGAATATTTTGCAAATGATGAACTAAATATTCTCTTCGACACTACTGCTAAAATATTTGTACAAAAATACTTTATTGATTCTAAAATAAATAATGAAGAGTATGAAAAAAATGTATTTGGACTTGTACAAAAAATAATTTATCAACAACTCATAGAAGAGTTCGATGGAGACAATAGCTTCTATAGAGGTTTTTCAGGATACATTTTTAGACAACATTTTAAATTACTATTTGAATTTCTTTCTATCTATATTTTAAGAGAAGCTATAAATTCAAATAAATGTGTACTAGATTTTTTACAATACTACTCTAAAGATATTATAATAAGTAATGGAAAAAAGTTTTTAGTTCCATCTTTAGAAACTAAAGATGAACAAAGATGGCATCCAGTATCTATGATTTCTAAAATAAAGCCCTATCTTAAAGCTCAAGAGCATGTAGATGAGATAGAAATAAATATAAATAAATTAGATAAACTTATAGAACCTTTGTATAAAGATCAACTATCTCCAATTGAATATAATTTACAAAATATAAAAGAATCTGAAAAATTAGAAAAAGATGTAGCATTAAATACTCAGGAGATGGAAAAAATATATGATCAACTTCATATTCTTCAAGACCAAGAAAAAGATGAAGAAATTGAAATTGATAAATTAAATAAAGAACTAAAAATAATTAGAGATGAAAGAATAGAATTTAAAAATTTAAAATTTAAAATAAGAAGAAAAAGAATTCAAAAACCTGTAATTGATAATTATGAAAAATTACTTAATCAAAGAAAAAAATTTGAAAATGACATTAGAATAAGATCAAGAGTTATAAAACTTAACCAAACAGCTTTTGAATCAGCAATAGAGGCATTAAGTCAAGCCCTTATGAGTAAAAAGCAAATCTATAAATCACCAGTTATCTAAAAGATTTTTCTCTTTCTTTTTTTCATCTGGTTTTAACTCTTTGTAAGTTAATTCCAATCCTTTTGAAGTCATTATAAAACCATCCATTTTAATTATTCCATTATGTATATCTTTATGATGCTCCTTACATAATGGAACTAGGTTATGTTTAGAATCTTTATGAAAATGTCCTATAAATCCAGCATCATCTGCTAAACTTTTATGATGTATATGATGTACATCTTCTGCCACCTCTCCACAAATTATACATTTAGTTATATAAACATCTTTATTATATTTACTTGTTTTTTTCTTTACAAGTAACTCTAATTCATCAAAATCTTTGGCTAATCGTTTACGAATTTTATTTGCAGTTGTTAAAAATTCATCATCCATATGTAATGATTTTGCAAACTCTAAACCATAAATGCTACTACCACTACCTGCTTGTAAAACTCTGTTAAAAATTAGATTATCTTTTACCTCATCATATTCAACACTTAGATGTAAATCTACTATATTTTTCAAAGATATTATCTCATTCATTGTTGAGAGTTGGTGTAGATGTGTAGCAAATAAAAATAATGAACGCAATTTTGCTAGTTTAATAATTGCACTTGAAACTATAGCTACCCCTGAAAGAGTCTCTGTTCCATGACTTATTTCATCACCCAAAATAAGTGAAGTTGGCGTTGCACGATTAAATATGTTTTTTAACTCAAGCATCTCAACTGCAAATGTAGAAAGACCTTTTGCAAGATTATCACGAGAGACAATGCGAGTAAATAAAGAATCAAAAATAGAAAACTTCATAACAGATGCACTTACAAAAAATCCACTTTGAGCCATTAGTATAGATATACCTATACTTTTCATCAAAGAAGATTTACCACTAGAGTTGATACCATAAAGTAACACTCCATTTATATCATGCCCATCATGAACACCTACATCTAACATAACTGTTTTAGGATGTGGTAAATCCATATATTTACGATTTCCCATAACTATATCATTTGGTATATAGATGCCAGCTCTCTCTTGAATCTCTATAAGTGGATGCCTAAGTTTCATAATTTGTACAAAGTTATCATCTTTATCAACATCTACTACCATTGGTCTTGAATGATTATATAATTGAGATACTTTTGATGAACTCACAGCAACATCTAAATCTGCAATATAAGAAATTATCCTATCAAAAAGTAAAGAATATTTAGTTTCATAATTGACTTGAAGTTTTGCATATTTTTCTTTTACCAAAAGAATGATTTTTCTACGATTTTTCATAATCTTATCTGATAATTCATCAGTTTTAAAAGATGAAATTTTTACATTATTTGTCAATTTTTTAATATTAAACTTACTAAATAAAGTATGCTTTTTAAAATCATCCTCTATCAATGAAAATCTATTTTTACTAAGAGAGATATAATACCCCTCTTTTTCAAGCAAACCCAATGTTACAAAACGATTAGAACTATTGATATTTACAGATTTTAACATAGAGTCAATCTCTGATATATATGAATAAAATATATCCAACATAGAATTATTTTTATCTATTAGTGTATCTATAACTTCATCAACACCTTTCATTAGAAAGTTTTCATCTATAGTTAAATTTGTAAAACGACGAGAAATATCCAAATCAATACTTTTACTAATATCTTTTAAAAACTCATCTATCTCTGATTCTTTAAAAGTTGTATTATGAATATTATATTCTTTTATATATAAGGAAATCTCTTTTACACTAAGTATAGAATCATAAAGATGATTCATCTCAAATGGATGTAACCTTGAAAGATTTAATCGACGAGATAATCTTTTAAGATCATAAATACCCCTCATATATTCATCTAAATATCTTGTATGAGATGAGACTTTTTCTATTAAATCATAGCGTCTTTCTAACTCTTCTTTATCCATAATAGGATTTAATAGTCTCTCTTTTAATAACCTTTTACCTATCGCCGTAGCAGAACGATCAAGCATTTTTAAAAGTGTAAACTCTTTTTTATCATAAGATACGACCCCTAATTGTTCTAATGCATTATTTCCAAGATACATAAAACGACGATTATCTATTAAATTTGGTAAATCTAATTTTTGTACTATATAATAATCATGTTCTATTACAAAATGTATTAAAATAGCCAATGACTCTGTTATCATTGGATTTCTTTCTAAATCGAGTTGTTCTATGGGTGATAAGAGTGAACGAATTTGATAAACTTCACTAAACAATTCATTTTGAAATACTATTTTTGGTCGTTCATTATTTACACTATAGTGATAGCGTTCATCTATCTCAAGGTATTGCATCACATGTCGCTGATTTTCTATGCCATCTAAAAAAGTCATTACAACTTCACTAGTACGATAAACATGTAAAAGATTAAATATCTCATCAAGAGCATAAGATGGGTCTTCACTTGTACCATGAGTTTCAAAAATCTGTGTTTTTCCAGTAGTTACATCTATAGCAGAGTAGCCAGTAGTATAGATACCCTTATAACAATCAATTAAAAGTGAAACTATATAATTTTCATCATTATCAATAATATGATCAAAATTTGTACCAGGAGAAACTATTTGAGAGATATATCTACTTATTTTAGGGGGATTACCTTTTTGTTTTACAACAATTACAGTATATTTTTGTTCACTTATAAGTCTGTTCAAGTATCTTTCAAAACTTACAGCAGGAACACCAGCTAGAAGAGGATTTCTATCTGAATTTTCTATTATATTTTTATTTTTTTTAGTAAGTTGAATATTTAAAAGTTCTGCTATCTCTTTTGCTTTTCCAACTTGTTGTTCATCATTATTTACCTCATATATTTCAAAAAAAGTACCGATTTCCATAAAAACAACAGTATCCGTTCCATATTTTGTTTCAAAATATATTTGTAAATCAAAATATATTTGCGTTAACAACTTATCTTTATTATTTAAAATATGACTTGCATCTGATGACATCATTATATATTTACTCATTCATTTTATATATTGCGATTATAACATAAAAAAAATCTGATACTTTAGTTATAATACTGAGCATTTAACTAATTTTGGGAGACTTAATGATAAAGCATCTACTATTTTTATCGCTTGTACTAACTCTTAATGCACAAGATATTAAAACTACTATGCGAGATGTCATCTCAACAAACCCTATTATTCTTGAAAGACTAAAAAACTATAATTCAACAAAAGAAGAAATCAGAAGTGCTAAAGCTGGTTTCTATCCTAAAGTAGATCTTTCTATAGGTATAGGTTATGAAAATACAAAAAAAACAGATAGACCAGAACAAGCTGATACATCATTTGACCTAAATGTATATAAAAACTCTTTGACATATACTCAAAACTTTTTTAATGGATATAAAACAACATATCAAATTAAGCAAAAAGAGTTTCAAAGTATATCAGCTTCATATAGTTATGTAGAAAAAGTAAATAATACAGCTTTTGAAATGGTAGATTCATATCTGCAACTTATGAAAAATATAGAACTTTATGAAAACGAAAAAAATAATGTAAAAATCAACCAAGGAATTTTAGATAAAGTAAGAAAACTTTATGATTCTGGTTTAACTACCCTTTCAGAAGTAAATAAAATTGAAGCATCTTTAGCCTTAGCAAATTCAAATGCAGTTGCACAAGACAATACGCTACTTGATTCTAAATATAATATGCATAAGATTTTAGGAAGACATATAGATACTAACAAAATGCAAAAACCTATACTAAACTTACAATTACCAAATAGTATAGAAAAAGCCTCTCAATTAGCTATGATTAACAATCCATCACTTCTAGTAGCTTCATTTAATATAAAATTAGCACAAGCTTCATATAAAGAGAAGAAATCAGCTTTTTATCCATCTATAGATGTAGATATTTCACAATCAATAAATAAAAATCTTAGTGGAACTGAAGGTAAAGAGAGAGACTTTAAAGCGATGCTATATCTAAAATATAATATTTTTAATGGTTATGCAGATACTTCAAATCTACAAAAAAGCATTAGTGAAATTCATAAAGAAATTCAAACAAAAAATTCTCTAAGAAGAAAGGTGATTGAAGGACTAAATCTATCTTTTGCATCCTACAGTAAACTAAATAAACAATTAAAGTACCTAAAACAATATAAAAGATTTTCGTTTAAAACATTAAGTCTTTATACAAAAGAGTATGATTTAGGTCGCCGTTCACTTCTTGACCTGTTATCAGCTCAAAATGATTTTATAAAATCAAAATCTCAAATTATAAATACTGAATATAATATACTTTTTGCAAAGTATAGAATACTAGATGCTATGGGGATATTAGTAAATACAGTTTTAGAAAATGATAATTCAGATATTAACTTAAATAATCTAAGTAATGATAAGCTCCCTATCAGCTATGATGCAGATAATGACTTAATACCTGATGAAAAAGATATTTGTAATAACTCCTTAGAATTAACTACTAAAAATATCTATGGTTGTAAAAAAAATATACCTGAAATTAAAAGTATTGAAAAATATAAATCTTTTCTATTTTGGAAAAAAAGCTATAGAGCAACAAGTTGGACAGTTAAAAAATTAAATAATATGATTAAAACGATACAACCTTATGGATTTAGATATATTAAGTTTGACATAATTTCAAATGTTCATTATAAAGATATGTCTAAAGAAAAACTTTTATCTTTATGTGAAAAAAGAGCAGAAACTATTAAAGAACTACTTATAAAAGCTGGTGCTTTTCACGATAATATTAAATTAACAATATATACAAATGAAGCTCCTATAGTAAGTGATGAATCAGAAAATTCAAAATTATTAAATAATCGTGTAGATATAATAGTGAAAAAATTAAAAAAATAGGAACTTAAATGTTTGTGACAGAAACTAATAACCTCAAACGAGATGATTTACTTGAATGTTTAGTACTTTTTACAAAACTTTATCATAAACCATTTTCAGCAGAGGCTTTAAGTGCTGGATTACCAACAGAATTAGGTGCAGATTCACCTGAACTTTTTTCTATTGACAAATCAAAGGGACTTTTTTCCCGTGCAGCAGCTAAAGCTGGTTTAAAATCTTCTATTGTTAGAAGACCTTTAACTCAAATCTCACCACTTCAACTACCTATGATTATCTTACTTTCAAATCAAAGTGCTTGTATTTTAGATAGCTTCTCTAAAGATGGTAAACAAGCAAAAATAATCATGCCAACTGAAGAAGCTATAGAATCATGGGTAAATTTAGAAGATTTAACAGATGAATATATTGGCTTTGCTTTTATGATAAAAAAAGCTTTTGAATATACAGATGATAATTCTCGTACACTTCACCTAAAACAAAAACATTGGTTTTGGAGTACACTTAAACTTTCAACTAGCATCTATAAAGATGTTCTCTATGCATCTTTACTAATAAACTTATTTGTACTTGCTTCTCCACTTTTCACTATGAATGTTTATGATAGAGTTGTACCAAATAATGCGATAGAAACGCTATGGGTTTTTGCTTTAGGTGTGGCTATTATTTATAGTATTGATACATTTTTAAAATTTACTAGAACTTTTTTACTCGAAACTGCTGCGAAAAAAAGTGATATTATTATGAGTTCTATTATATTTGAAAAAGTACTCAATCTAAAAATGGAAAATCACCCTGTATCTGTTGGTTCATTCTCTTCAAAATTAAAAGATTTTGATTCTATTAGAAATTTTTTAACAAATGCCACTATGGCAGCTATCATTGATTTACCATTCGCTGTTATATTTTTAGCTGTTATTTGGTACATTGGTGGAAGTATAGTTCTTATACCAATGACTACAATGGCTTTAATTATAATTTATGCTCTTTTTATAAAAACTCCTCTTCGTGAAAGTATAGAAAGCACACATGAAGCAAGTGCTAAAAAAAGTTCTATTCTCATTGAAACACTTAATAATATTGAAACTATTAAATCACTAGGAACACTAAATCAAATCCAATGGAAATGGGAAGAATCAGTAGGTGAAATAGCTGGTAAAAGTTTAAGTTCAAGAATGTTATCAGCATCTATTCCAACAATTACACAATTACTAATACAGTTAAATACTGTAATGATTGTAATATATGGAGTATATCTTATCAAAGATTTTGAACTTTCAATGGGTGGACTTATTGCTGTAGTAATACTTGCTGGTAGAACTCTTGCTCCTATGGGACAAGTTGCAGCATTAATGACAAACTATGAAGATACAAAAACTTCTTATGATACTTTAAATGACATCATCTCACAGCCAAGTGAAAGACCAGATGGCAAAGAGTTTGTTGAACGACCTAGTTTTAGTGGTCATATAGAATTTGTTAATGTAACTTTTACCTATCCAAATACAGAGATACCTGCTTTGAAAAATGTAAGTTTCAGTATAAATCCAGGGGAACATGTTGGGATTATTGGTCGAATTGGAAGTGGAAAAAGTACTATTATAAAATTAATTATTGGACTATATGAACCAGATGATGGACAAATTCTTATTGATGGTATTGATATAAAACAAATTGATCCAGCCGATTTAAGAAAAAATATTGGTTATGTATCTCAAGATATTATGCTATTTCGTGGAACTGTTAAAGACAATATAACATATCGTGCATCTCATGCTAATGATGCTTCTATGATAAGAGCAGCAGAGATTAGTACAACAGCAGAGTTTATTAAAAAACATCCAAAAGGTTATGAGATGCCTATACAAGAGAGAGGTCTTGGATTATCTGGTGGACAAAAACAAAGCATCGGAATTGCTCGTGCATTTTTACTTGAAGCTCCTATCATGATAATGGATGAACCAAGTAATGCAATGGATCAACAAACAGAGAGTAATTTACTTAAAAATATGCATAAAAATCTAACCGATACTACCACAATATATGTTACACAAAAAATGAATCTTTTAAATATTGTTGATAGAGTAATTGTTATGAATGATGGATATAAATATATAGATGCACCAAAGAAAGAAGCACTAGCAAAACTATCTGCTGGAGGTAAAAATAATGAATAAATCAAATAAAAAATTTGAATTTACAAAAAATGATTATGAATATATGCAAAGCCTTAGTGCTGCCATACTTGAAAAATCTCCAGCAAGGGTAAGTAGAGTTATCAAAATATGGCTATTTACAATTTTTGTAGCTATTTTATGGGCTTCATTTGCATCTATTGATGAGATAACAAGGGGTGATGGTGATGTTATCCCATATGGTTCAAATCAAGTTATTCAAAATCTTGAAGGTGGTATTGTTGAATCTATTTTAGTTAAAGAGGGTGAACTTGTAAAAGAGGGACAAACAATTTTAAAAATTAACAATTCAAAATCAACTTCAACATCTGAATCAAATGAACTAAAATTTCAAGAATTAAATGCTAAACAATTAAGACTATTTGCAGAAGCCAATCAATTAGAATTTAAAATGCCTACAGATATTTTAAACGAAGAAAGAGAACAAATAGAACTAGCAAAACAACTATATATATCAAATAAAAAAGAATTTAAGGCTAAAGATAATTCTATTATTCAACAAATAGTACAACGAAAACAAGAGTATAAAGAAGCAAAAGCTAAAATTAAATCCCTTAAAAAATCATTATCTTTTGTTGAAGAAGAGATAGACATGACTGAACCAATGGTTAAAGAGGGTATAAAATCTAAAGTAGATTTTCTAAAACTAAAACGGGAAGCTAGTACAATTGAGAATGATATACAAGCTTCAAAACTATCACTTCCCCGCCTTTCATCTGCCATAAATGAATATAGACAAAAAAGAATAGAAGCAAAACAATTATTTATTAATACTTCTAAAAAAGAATTAAATGAAGTTACAGCTGAAATATCTCGATTAAAAACACAACAAATTGCCTATACTGACCAAGTAGATAGAACAATGGTAAAATCTCCAGTAACAGGAATCGTACAAAAATTATATATAAATACAATAGGTGGTGTTATACAACCCGGTGCTGATATTATAGAGATTGTACCAACCAATAAAAAATTATGGCTAGAGATAAAAATAAAACCTAGTGATATAGCTTTTATACACCCTGGTGCGGAAGCAAAAATTAAAATTTCTGCTTATGATTTTGCTATTC